>CAYVFO010000223.1:0-3447 GCA_964450975.1 uncultured Elusimicrobia bacterium
CGCCCGCCGCGGCCTCGAGCAGGAAGAACGGCAAGAGCCAGACGAGCTGCCGCGGCGGGCGCCGAGCGCCTCGGAGCCGCCCTTCCCGTCCCCGTCGCGCGCATGGGCGGGCTCGCGCTGCTGATCGTCGCGTTCGCGCTGCGTCTCGGCGGCCAGCGCGCGCAGATCGAGGCCGGCGCGGGCCTCGCGCGCGTGACGTCGAGCGTCGCGCGCGCCTGCCTTCCCGGCGACGCGCTCGTCTTCGACGACGACCTCGCGGCGCACGCGTTCTTGTATCGCTTCGACCGCCGCGCCTTCGCCGCCGCGCCCGCGTTCCGCGAGCTGCCCGAGGGATTCTCCGCGCGCTGCGCCGGCGGCGAGGCCGCCGTGACGGCGGGCGAGGCGCCGAAGGGCCGACCCGCGTGGCGCGTGCGCGGCACGATCGAGGACTTCACGATCGAGCCGCCGCCCGGGAGGGCCTCGTGAAGCTCGCCGAGCTCCAGAAGCGCTTCGTCTCCTCGGCGTACGGGAAGATCGATCCGCGCCTCGCGGCCGCGGTCCGGGGCGGCGGCCGCCTCTCGAGCGCGGACGCCGTCGGCGTCTATCGCTCCGGCTATCCGGCGCGCCTCTCCGAGGCGCTCGGCGAGACGTTCGAGGCCTGCTGGCGCGTTCTGGGCGATTCGGATTTCCTGGCCGCCTGCGCGGAATTCGCGCGCAAGGCGCCCTCGACGAGCCACAACCTGTCGGACTACGGCGCGGGGTTTCCGGCGTTCCTGCTCAAGAAGTTCAAGGGCGAGGCGCCGTATATCGGGGAGCTGGGGCGGCTCGAGTGGGAGTACAAGGAGCTTTTTCACAAAGCTCCCCATCGATCTCTCCGTGCCGACTTGCTCGCCAAACAGGCTAAACCGGATTCCGTGCTGAAGATCGGCACGGCCACGGCGCTTTTGACGCTGAAGCATTCCGTGCTCGGCATTTGGAAGCGCGATAGGAACGACGAGCGGCGCATCTCTCCGGCGGAGTGGAATAAAAAAGAGCACGTCCTCCTGTTCAAGCACGGGGACAACGACGTGAAGTACGTCGTCCTCGATAGACCCGAGTTTCTCACGCTTCAAGGCCTCCGTGCCGGGAAACGGCTCCAGGACGCCTTCGCCCCGGGAATGAACGAAAGCAGAACCGGCAAACTGTTCGCCTTCCTCGCCCAAAACGGCCTCGTGGAGTCCGTCTCGTGACCGACCCCAAGACCTGGATCGACGCCTACGGCGACCGCCTGTTCCGCTACGCGATCTCGCGCGTGCGCGACCCGCGCGCCGCCGAGGACCTCGTGCAGGAGACCTTCGTGCAGGCGCTCAAGTCCAAGGAGAAGTTCCGCGGCGAGTCCTCGGAGCTCACCTGGTTGACCGGCATCCTTCGCTTCAAGATCTTCGAGCACCTTCGCGCCAAGGCGAAGGAAGCGCCGATCGGCGGAGCCGGCGACGACGAAGGCGCCGAGGACGAGCTTTTCGAGAACGGCCGGCACTGGAAGTCGGCGAACGCGCCGCGCGAGTGGGGCGGCGAGCCGCAGAAGCTCGCGGAGACGGCGGAGTTCTCCGACGCCCTTCGCAAGTGCCTCGACGCGCTCACGCCCGCGGTCGCGAGCGCGTTCGTGCTGCGAGAGATGGAGGGCGTCGGGCATCGCGAGGCCGCCGAGGCGCTCGGCGTGCCGCCGGGCCGCTTCGCGGTCCTCCTCTATCGGGCGCGCATCCGCCTGCGGCGCTGCCTCGAGCGCGGCCTCTTCGCGCCGGAAGGGGGGAAGGCGTGAGCCTGCTTCCCACGTGCCGCGAGGTCTCCAAGCTCCTCTCCGAGGCGCGGGATCACGGCCGTCTCGGCGCCCACACGCGGCTGCACATGCGCCTGTGCGAGGTCTGCCGCCGCCTCGAGGAGCAGCTCGAGATCATCGGAACGGCCGCCGCGCGCGCGCCCGAGGAAGGCCCGTGCCTGAGCGACGAGGCCAAGGCGCGGCTCAAGCGCGCGCTCGGCCTCTGATCAGTCCTTCGCGATCTCCATGAGGTTGCGGACGCCTTTGACGCCCTCGACCTCCTTGACGTAGACGCCGATCAGCTCCTTCTGGGACTCGCTCTCGGCGATCCCGCGGATCGTCACGACGCCTTTGTCGGCTTCGACGCGCGGCTTGACCCCCGCGATCGTCTTGTGGAAGAGCAGCTTGCCGCGCACCTTGGCCGAGAGCTTCGCGTCGGGCCCGGCCTTGCCGGCGGCTGCCGCCAGGCTCGGCTCCTTCTTGTGGCCTCCCTCGAGCTGCGCGAACACGGTGACGCCCGCCGTCAGGGCGAGCGCCGGCAGGACGAGCAGGATGGTTTTCATGGGCGCGCCTCCTTGAAAGGACAGGATACCCGCTCCCACGGCGCCGTCCCATGGAGGGAGGGCAAAGCCCGCATGACGCCTTTTGGTAGAATGTCCTCGTGATTTCCGTCCGCGGCGTGAAGAAGTCCTTCGGCGACCAGGTCCTCTACGAGGGGGCCGACCTCCAGCTCAACGCCGGAGACCGCTTCGCTTTGGTCGGGCCGAACGGCGCGGGCAAGTCCACCTTGTTCAAGATGCTCCTCGGCGAGGAGGAGCCCGACGCGGGCGGCATCGAGTGGAAGCGCGGCGCCAAGGCCGGCTACCTGCCGCAGGAGAATCCCCCGATCGGCGAGGAGACCGTCCTCGAGACCGCGCTCGCGCACCGCTCCGACCCGGACGGCCGCGAGACCGCGAAGGCCAAGAAGATCCTCATGGGTCTCGGCTTCAAGGTCGCCGACTTCGACAAGGCCGTCTCCGAGCTCTCGGGCGGCTGGGCGATGCGCGCCGCGCTCGCCCGCCTGCTCGTCGAGGAGCCGCAGCTGCTGCTGCTCGACGAGCCGACGAACCACCTCGACCTGCTCACGCTCGTCTGGTTCCAGGAATATCTGCAGTCCTACCCCGGCGCGATCCTCATGATCTCGCACGATCGCGGCTTCATCGACGAGGTCTGCTCGGCGATCATCGCCGTCGAGGACAAGCGGCTCAAGAAGTACAACACGAACTACGAGGGCTTCCTCGCCGAGCGCGAGGCCGCGCGCGAGCGCATCATGTCGGCGTACAAGCAGCAGCAGGACGAGATCCACGACATGGAGGAGTTCATCATGCGCAACCGCGCGCGCGTCTCCACCGCGTCGCGCGTACAGAGCGTCATGAAGAAGCTCGAGAAGATCGAGCGCATCGAGCTCCCGCCGCCGATCAAGGCCGTCTCGATCACCTTCCCGCAGCCCGGCCGCACCGGCACCTCCGTCCTGCGCCTCAAGAACGTCAAGAAGGCGTACGGCGCGAACATCGTCTACGACGGCCTCGACTTCGAGCTCGAGCGCGGCCAGAAGATGGCGTTCGTCGGCCCCAACGGCGCCGGCAAGTCCACCTTGCTCAAGGTGCTCGGCGACATCATCCCGATCGACTCGG
>CAYVFO010000224.1:0-1765 GCA_964450975.1 uncultured Elusimicrobia bacterium
GCCGAGAAGCACGTCGCCCCCGCCCCGCGCCCGAAGGATCAGATCAGCTTCGACCAGCTCCGCGATATCTACACCAAGGATGTCGAGGCGGACGCTAAACGGCCGGCCGGTTCAAAACACTGGGTCCATTAGGACCTAGCGGAAGTTCTTGAACTGAAGGTCGAGGTCGAACTTCCCGGCGCGCAGCACGTTCATCGTCGCCTGGAGCTCGTCCTTCGACTTGCTCGTCACGCGCAGCTGGCCGTCCTGGATCTGAGCGTTGACCTTGAGCTTGTTCTCCTTGATCGCGGCCTGCATGAGCTTGGCCTTGTCGGTCGGGATGCCCGACTGGATCGTCACCTCGAGGCGGGCCGTCTGGCCGAGCGCGGCCTCGACTTTCCCCTTCGTGAGGTTCTTGATCGGCAGGCCGCGCTTGGACATGCGCGTGAGCAGGACGTCGTAGACCTGCTCGACCTTGAACTCGTCGACGGCGCGCACGATGAGCTTCTTGTCCTTCGCGTTGAGCTCGATCGAGGCGTTCGCGGTCTTGAGGTCGAACCGGTTGGAGATCTCCTTCGTCGCGACCTGCACGACCTCGGAGACGATGTTGAGATCCACGTCGGAGACGCAGTCGAAGGAGTAGTCGCTGGGCATGATTACCTCGGGAGCTTGAGCGAAGGATTGGCGCGGACGAAGGCCTTGGCCTCCGGATAGCCCGCGTCGAAGTGACGGACGACCCCGAGCCCGGGGTCGTTGGTGAGCACGCGCTCCAGGCGCTTGCCCGCCGCGTCCGTGCCGTCGGCGACGGTCACCTGGCCGGCGTGGAGCGAGTAGCCCATGCCGACGCCGCCGCCGTGGTGGAAGCTGACCCACGACGCGCCGGACGCGGTGTTGAGGAGAGCGTTCAAGATCGGCCAATCGGCCACGGCGTCGGAGCCGTCGCGCATCGCCTCGGTCTCGCGGTTGGGCGAGGCGACCGAGCCGCAGTCGAGGTGGTCGCGGCCGATGACGATCGGCGCGGCGACCTTGCGCTTCTTGACGAGCCAGTTGAGGCGCGCGCCCATCTCGGCGCGCTCGCCGTAGCCGAGCCAGCAGATGCGCGCGGGCAGGCCCTGGAACGCGATCTTGCGGCCGGCGAGCGAGATCCAGCGGGCGAGGCCCTCGTTCTTCGGGAACGCGGCGAGGACCTCCTTGTCGGTCGTGCGGATGTCGGCGGGGTCTCCGGAGAGCGCGGCCCAGCGGAACGGGCCCTTTCCCTCGCAGAACAGCGGGCGGATGTACTCGGGCACGAAGCCGGGGATGTCGAAGGCGTTCTTGACGCCCGCCTCGAGCGCGCGGGCGCGGATGTTGTTGCCGTAGTCGAAGGCGACGGCGCCCTGCTTCTGCAGGGCGAGCATCGCCTCGACGTGGCGGGCCATCGAGGCCATCGACTTCTTCACGTAGCCCTTGGGGTCCTTCTTGCGGAAGGCGGCCGCGGACTTCACGTCGTAGCCGCGCGGGATGTAGCCGTAGAGCGGGTCGTGCGCGGAGGTCTGGTCGGTCAGCACGTCGACGCGGACCTTGCGGCGCGCGAGCTCGGGGATCACGTCGGCCGCGTTGCCGAGCAGGCCGATCGAGACCGACTGATGGTTGCGCTTGGCGCGCTCGATCCGCTCGAGGGCTCCGTCGAGGCTCTCCTCGACGACGTCGAGGTAGCGCGTCTTGAGGCGGAAGCGCAGGCGCGTCGGGTCCGCCTCGACGCCGAGGAAGATGCCGCCGTTCATCGTCGCGGCGAGCGGCTGAGCGC
>CAYVFO010000224.1:1775-2907 GCA_964450975.1 uncultured Elusimicrobia bacterium
CGCCGCGACGATGAACGGCGGCATCTTCCTCGGCGTCGAGGCCCGCGGTCACGACGAGGCGGCCGGCGAGCGTGCCGCCGAAGTGGCGGCGCGCGGCGGCGGCGAAGGTCTCGTAGGTGCCCTGCAGGATGCCCTGCGTGCCGATGTAGATCCAGGAGCCGGCCGTCATCTGGCCGTACATCATGAGCCCCTTCTTGTCGAGCTCGTCGAAGTGCTCCCAATTCGCCCACTTGCCGACGAGGTTCGAGTTGGCGATGAGCACGCGCGGCGCCTCGTCGTGGGTGCGGAAGATCGCGACGGGCTTGCCGGACTGCACGAGCAAGGTCTCGTCGTCCTTCAGCGTCTTGAGGGAGCGGACGATCTGGTCGAAGCTCTTCCAGTCGCGCGCGGCCTTGCCGCGGCCGCCGTAGACGACGAGGTCCTGCGGGCGCTCGGCCACCTCGGGGTCGAGGTTGTTCATGAGCATGCGCAGAGCCGCTTCCTGGCGCCAGCCCTTGCAGGACATCATCCGCCCGCGCGGCGCGCGAATCACCCGAGATTTCATGGAATTGTAGTGCCTGACCCTATAAATCGAAGGCTCCGGAGAGGATGAGCTCGCGCGCGGTCTCGAGCTTGCCCGAGAGCACCTCGTCGCCCTTGGACGCCTTCACCTTCGAGCGCAGGACCGCGAGGCCGGCCTCGACGCCGTGGCCGCTCTTGAGGGGACGGTGGAACTCGATCGCCTGCGCGGCGCAGACGAGCTCGATCGCCACGACCTGCGCGGCGTTCCAGACGACCTTCTTGAGCTTGAGCGCCGACCACATGCCCATCGAGACGAAATCCTCCTTGTTGGCGGAGGTCGGGATGGAGTCGGCCGAGGCGGGGTGCGCGAGCGCCTTGTTCTCGGAGGCGAGCGCGGCGGCGGCGTACTGCGCGATCATGTGCCCGCTCTCGACGCCGGGGTCGCGCGTCAGGAAGGGCTTGAGGCGCGGCGCCTGGCCCGCGGTCACCTGGAACGTGCGGCGCTCGGAGACGTTGGCGAGCGCGGCGAGCGCGCCGGCCGCGGAATCGAACGCGAAGGAGAGCGCCTGGCCGTGGAAGTTGCCGCCGGAGATCACGCGGCCGCCGACGACGAGCGGGTTGTCGGTGACGC
>CAYVFO010000224.1:2917-3438 GCA_964450975.1 uncultured Elusimicrobia bacterium
GTCCCAGACGGCGCCGTGCACCTGCGGGGCGCAGCGCAAAGAGTAGGAGTCCTGCACGCGCGGATCGTCGACGACGTGCGAGCGGCGGATCTCGGAGCCGGCCAGCAATCGACGCAAAGAACGCGCGGCTCGAGCCTGCCCGGGATGGGGCTTCAAGCGCTGGATGACGTCGTCGTAGGGCGCGGGCGTGCCGGTCAAGGCGTCGAGGCTCGCGGCGCACGCGAGGTTCGCTGCGCGCCAGACGCGCTCGGCGGCGAGAAGGGCCAAGCCGCCGACGGACTGCATCGCCTGAGTGCCATTGAGGAGAGCGAGCCCCTCTTTTTCCGCCAGAACGTACGGCTTGAGACCGGCGGCCTTGAGAGCCTGGACCGCCGGCTTGCGGCGACCCCGGTGGAGCACGTCGCCCACTCCGATCGCGGCCAAAGCCATGTGAGCCTGCGGGGCCAAGTCTCCCGAGGCGCCGACCGAACCCCTGCTTGGAATCAACGGCACGATGCCGGCGGCGAGCATGCGGGCCAAGT
>CAYVFO010000225.1:0-633 GCA_964450975.1 uncultured Elusimicrobia bacterium
CCGGCATCCGCAACGACATGCTCAAGTCCATCGCGACGAAGGGCATCGCGGAGCCTCTCGGCGCTTGGCTCGGCGGCATCATCTCCAAGGGCCCGAACGGCGGCGCCGAAACCGTCGCCGGCTACTTCTGCGGCCCGGACAACACCTTCTATCCGAAGGGCGAGTTCTGCCGCACGACGAACGGCTATCTCGGCCAGCCCGGCCAGGGCGGCGCCTGCGCGGCCATGGGCGGCTCGGCTCCGATCAAGTGCTCCGCCGAGACGACGGGCCCTTCCAGCGGCGCGGCCGCGCCGAAGTCGACGAGAGAGGACGGACTTTCGGACCTGCGCGCGGGACTGGGTTCCGCCTGCACCGAGATGCGCTCCACGGATGGCGGAGCGAACGCGACCGTCACCGCTTACTTCTCCGTTTCGGGCCCCGTCCAGAACGCGGCGAAGAGGGCTGAGACGGCGCGCAATCTCCTCATCCCCGGCGGCGACGTGAAGTGCGGCGGCAGCGTGGCTCCCGCGGGCAAGACGGCGTCGGAGCTTCTGACCGCGGCCAAGGCCAAGCTGACGGCGGGCGGCATGAATGCCAATCCGGTGTCGGCGGCCGGCGGGACGACGACGCCCGCCGACGCGAACGGCGAGCAGG
>CAYVFO010000225.1:643-3429 GCA_964450975.1 uncultured Elusimicrobia bacterium
GGCGGCGAAGCCGGCGCTCGACGAGATGATCACTTTGGTGGCGGAGAAAGACGCCCAGAAAGCCACGGCTTCCGCGGGCGTCATTTCCGAGGCCTATAAGCTCGTGACGGAGGCCGAGGGAGTCATCGCCAACGCGAAGGCGGCCATCGGCGCCGAGCCCGAGGCTTACAAGCCCGTGGATCCGGCGAAGGATCCCAAGGCGCTCGACCCGACCGGCATGACGCGGGTGCTCGCGGTGACGCGCTCCCAGGAGCAGGTCCGCGGCCTGGCCGGCACGCTGGAGACGCAGGCGGGCAAGCTCAAGACGATCATCACGGCCGCCGAGTCGCACAATCCTATGACCGGATCGGGCGGCTCGCTGCCGATCACGATCCGCCTGAACAAGTACAACGAGGAGCTCAAGGCGGCCGTCGAGCCGGCCGGCGAGGGCGCCACTGCGGCCGCCGCTCCGACCGCTCCTCAGGTGGAAGGCAACGGCCCGATGAAGACGGAGCAGACGGCGCTGCTGGGCAAGCTCAACGAGGTCAAGACGACGTTGACGGCCACGCCGACCGACGAGACCCGCCAGGCGGCCAAGGCGAAGCTGGAGGCGGCCGCGGCGGACGTCTCCGGCCTGCAGACCAAGCATAAGGACGCCCTTGTGGAGCTCCAGACCAACGCGAAGGACGCGAAAATCGAGAAGTAGCCTAGGCCTTTAGGCCCAGGCGGGAGCAGGCGAACTAGCTTAGAATAAAGCGAGTTTCGACAGACGGACCGGAGAGTGCCATGAAACCCCTCAAACCCATCATGGCCGCCCTGGTGGCGGCGTCCGTGGGCCCGTTCGGCCCGCGGACTTCCGCTTTTGCGGCGGACCCGAATACCCCGACGACGACGACGGCGCCCGCCGAGACCGATCCGCGCAACGCGCTCTCGAAGCTTCTTAAGGAAAATCCCGCGGCTCGCGACGAGGCGGGCCGCCGCGTGGAGAAGTTCCTGCTCGACGCCGACTCCTCCGGCAAGAGCTTCGTCAAGCCCGAGGTCGACCGCAACGCTCTCGGCGCCGTCGCGCGCGACTGGGCTCAAAAGGCCGACGCGACGCAGCTCGCGACGCTCTATTTCGTCATCGGGCCCGACGGCGACACGCCCGCCTGGGCGAAGGCCGACCCCCTTCTCGCGGCGAAGTTCAAGCCGGGCATGAAGTGGGAAGGCCGGCTGCGTACGGCGCTCGAGCGCTGGACCGCCGCGGCGCAGATCGCTCCGAGCCAGGAGAAGGGCGCGGTGACCGCCTTCTTGAACGACGCGGTCGCTCGCGCGACCGAGGTCTTCGTCGATCCCCGCACGAAAGAGGAGATCAACGCCTCCGTCGACGCCAACGACACGACGGCGGTCAAGGTGCCGACCTCGGGCGAGCGCGGCGGAGGACGCTCGAGCTTGCCCGGCGCCGGCGCGACCTACGGCTTCGAGGACCTCTACGGCGAGCCGTTCGCGGTCGTCGGGAACGTCCGCGGCGCGGACGACGACGGCCACCGCCGCCTCTCGGTGAAGATCTACACCAAGCGCCTGGACGACGGCACTTTGGTCAACGAGATCGGCATCTTCGACATCAGCGACCCGAACGACGTCTACGGCCAGCGCATCAGCATGGGAACCGGCAGCAGGAAGGTCCAGCTCGACGACCGCAACAAGGGCCGCACTTACGACGTCAAGATCGAGACCGACCCCGAGACCCGCAAGCGCACCGTCGTGATCTCGCGCGGAGACGGCGGCGCCTCGATCAAGACGAGCGTCGAGGACATGCTCCTCAAGCGCGCCGATCAGGCCGCCCATGTGAACTCGGTCGTGACCGTCGGCGGAAAGGAGTTCTACACGGTTCCGCAGGGCGGCGGCAAGGGCGCCCTGGCGCTGATCGCCAAGGACAAGGTGGACAACCGCAGCCTCGAGACCGCCCGCGAGCTGCGTCCCGACCTCTACGCCGAGGTGGCCAAGCGCGACGAGGAAGGGCGCACGGTCAACATCGACGGCAAGCCCCACCTCGGAGCCGTCGACGGCAAGGAATTCCACCTCGAGTACGATTCCAAGTCCGGCCTGTGGGAGATCAAGGACGGCCCCGGCGACAAGCCGAAGCCCAAGCCCGCTGAGGGCGAGGAAGAGAACCCCGGCGACAACACGGGCGGCAACACCGGCGGCAACACGGGCGGGAACACCGGCGGCAACACCGGCGCCGGCTGGGAGACCGTTCAGGACCTCGAGAACCTCCTTCTGTCGCAGGGCTGGCAGCGCAACGCGGCCGACATGGCGGAGATGGACGAGGGCCTCAAGGCCAAGTACCGCATCGTGTACCGCAACGATCCCGTCAACGGGCTCGAGTACGCGGTGCTCGTGCCGAAGAATCTCGTCGAGGGCGGCCAGCTCGTCTACAAGAGCATCCTCAAGAACGCCGACGGCTCGATCCGCAAGCCGCCGATGATGCTCAAGCGGGTCATGGGCTGGAAGAAGTATCTCGTCCTCCAGTTCGACCAGCAGCAGCAGTACCTCGATCTCACGAAGCCCGACGCCGACAACGGCTTCAAGCTCGCGGGCTTCCTCCATAAAGAGAGCGACAGCGTCGCGGCGCGCCAGTTCGTCGACGCCGAGCCGATGGCGGACGGCCTCAAGCGGTTCGCGGTGCTCGCGGCGAAGGATCAGCCGGCGCTCACCGAGATCCCGAAGCGCGCGAAGGCGAAGGCGGGCACGAGCGAGTACAGCATCGAGGCCTACTTCACCGACAAGGGCCTGCTCTCGCTCATGCTCATGGGCGGCAAGCCCTA
>CAYVFO010000226.1:0-3358 GCA_964450975.1 uncultured Elusimicrobia bacterium
AGAGCTCGGCGCCGCGGGGGCTTCCCGCGGCGCCGAGTCTTTCGTGAGCTTCTGGCGTCGGACGTTAGACGTCAGTGCCGCTCGTAATAGAAACCGACGTCCTTAGCGTCGTCGGTGTTGATGAGCATGAACTCATCGGTCGTCATGATCGGCTTCCAGTTGACGATGTCGATGAACACCGCGATGCGCGTGAGAACCTTGTCCGCGCCCTTCTCGATGTTCCCCTGCGCCTTGAAGGTGAAGATCTTCGGCGCGGCCTCGGTCATCGTGAACTTGCCCTTGATCTCGGTCTGGAAGAAGTCGGCGACCTTGTCCTCGCCCAGGCGCGTGTTGATGCGCTTGTGGAGGTAGTCGCCGCCGGTGGCGTCCTTGGAGCCGAAGTAGGCGCCGGGAACGTAGTTCTCCCACGTGGACGAGATCTTGTTGCGCATGTTGATGATCTCGTCTTCCTTGCCGTTCTCCTTGCGGGCGAGCACGGCGCCGATGAGCGTTCCCTTCTCGGCGAGCGTGAGCTCGGAGGCGGGCTTGGCGGCGTCCACTTCGACGCCGCCGTTTTCCCCGACCTTGACCGGAGAGAGCGAGAAGCTCAGCTTGCCCGTCTGGCCGACGCGGTAGAGGTACATGCGCGGCACCCAGTTGGCGACTCTCAGGCGCTCGGGCAGCAAGCCGGTGAGGATCGGAACGTGGAGGCGCGTGTACTCGGCGAGGACCGCCCAGCCGGCGGTCGGGTTGTCCTTGTCGGCCTTGATGATCAGGGCCATGACGTCGGACTTCTCGATCTCGCCCGAGCCCCACGAGCCTTCGGGGATCGGACCGGCGTGCGCGGCCGCCGACAGGACCGACGCGAGAACGACGGAGCGAAGGAGGTTTTTCATTAGAAGAGCCCCTTGTAGATGAGCCACGGGATCAGGATGTAGAGGATGGTGTCGCGGATGAGGTAGTACGTCACCACCGCCGCGATCGCGACCCAGCCGGTCTGCCAGACGGTCTTGAAGAACGAGCCGAACGCGCGGGCGTTCGTCATGAAGCGCGCGCCCGTGTACGGCAGCACGAGGCTGCCGGCCAAAGTGCGGACCGCGCCGAAGAGCTTCTTCAAGTCGGCCTTGGCCTTCTGCTTGAGCGTCGGCTTGCCGTCGGGCTGAGCCGCCCGGAGGTCCGGGTGGACGCCGTCGAGCGCGCGCTCGGCGGCGATGTCGGCCTGCGCCGTGCCCTTGTAGACGCGGAGCATCATGTCGCGGCTGATCGCCGGGACGAGGTGCTTGTCCTCGTTGGCGATCACGTCCGCGTACAGCTGCAGGAGCTGGGACGTCCGCTTCTTCACGGCGATCTCGCCGAGCCAGCGGGACACCGGCCCGCCGATGCCGGCCTGAGAGTCGCGCCAGCGCTTGTCCTCGCGCATGCGCGCGAAGTCGTAGGCCGTCATGTAGTCGCGGCCCGGGGCGTAGCGGCTGAACATCTCGTCGAACGCGGCCTCATCGACGTTTCCGGGCGTGAGGCCCTTGTCGTTGTTGACGTGCGCGTAGATGCCCGTCGAGGACGGGCCCTGCGCCTGGATCATGTTCGGCACGTAGATCGCGAAGGGCGAGAACAGGATGCCCGCGTTCCAGCGTCCCTTGATGCCCATGCCGCGCTGCGAGCGCGGCCCGAAGATCAGGTGGGAGATCAGCGCGGTCTTGAACGCCGCGATGCGGCCCAGGCCGTGCTCGTTGAGGACGCGGTAGCTGTGCCAGATCTTCGCGACCGGCTGCTTGGCGCCGGCCGGGACGAGCATCCAGTAGCGGCGCTCGAGATCGGACTTCGCCTCGGGAGCCGCGTCCTTCGCCGTCGCGACGGGGTAGCCCTCGCGGATGCGGTTCTGGAGCGCGATCTTGAGGATCGCCATCTCGTTCTCGTAGGCCTTCGTCTTCTTGACGACGCCGAGGGCCATGAGCGCCGTGACGCCGGCGAACGCCGCGACGACGGGGTTCGTCGCGAAGAGCGTGAACGCCGCGTACGCGGCGAACGCGCCCGCGGAGCCCGCGGCGAGCTTGCCGGCCGCGCCCGCCCAGCGCGCGACCTTCTCGCCGAGGAAGAGCGTCGGGAACATCGACCGGCGGCGGTCGGTGTAGACGCTCTGCCACGTCTTCTGCATGTAGCGATAGGCCAGCATGCGCTTGTAGTAGAGGAGGATCGGCAGGCCGAGCGCGATCGCCGCGACGGGCACGATCGTGAACGCCGAGACCGCGACGCCGAGCCAGGCCGAAAAGGCCGTGAACGTGCCCATGAGCGCGAGCTTGAACGTCGCCTTGAGGATCGCGCTCGACTTCGCGTTCGCCTCGTCGAGCATGCGGACGGGGAGCGTCTCCGTGTCCTTCCACGGGGCGAACCAGCGCGTCACGCCTTCCATGGACTTGATGACTTCCTTGCCGTGGGGCAGGTTCTTCATCGCGCGGGCGATGACGCCGCCCATGCCGCCGGAGTGCCAATGCCACTCCATGCCCTCGTACGTGTAGTCCTTGTGCGAGTAGTACTCGGTGAGGTGGCGGTTCGACTTCACGCGCCGGGGCGCGTTGAGGACGAACTGGTAGAACTGCGTGAAGCCGAGCGCGAAGCCCGCGGGCTTGGGCTCGGCCAAGATGCCGATGCCGGCGTCGACCTTCTCGATGTCGCCCTCGAACTTGAGCTCGAGCGCCTTGGCCATCTCGGCGTCGCCGCCGGTGAGCTCCATAAAGGACTTAACGGGAGGCTCTCCGACGGAGCGGCGGAACTCGTTGTAGGTGCCCGTGCCGTCGGTGCGCTCGCGGAACGTGTCGGCCTCGGCCAGGTCCATCAGCTTGTTGTGCTGCTGATCGCGGAACTGCGTCATGGCCTTCGGGAAGTTCTTGAGCGTCAGCGCGCCGGCCGACTTCTTGACGAAGGAGTACGCGAGCACGTCGTAGCCGTACTGCTCGACGATCGGGCGCGTGTTCTGATGGATGAAGTCGATGAGCTCGCGGCGGCCGAGCGTGCGGTCCGTGCCGGGCTCGATGAACTCGTGATCGGAGAGGATCATCTCATGGAGGCGGTAGACGAAGCGGAAGTGCTTCGGCACCTGGAACGGGCCGTCGTGGTGCTCCCACTTCGAGCCGGGCATGCCCCAGAAGACGTCGTTGTTCGTCAGGGGCTTCATGAGCTTGCCGAACCACGGGTGGCGGTAGGACGCGCGCATCACCCACGCCTTGAACTTCGGGCCGAGCAGGCCGTAGTACTCGGCGTGCATGCCCTCCTGGAGCGTCGGGTGCTGGAGGAGGTCCTCGGTCCACTCGGTCGTGTGGATCTGCGCGGTGGAGGCGACGTTGATCTTGCGGGCGTAGTCCCAGAGCATCGCGTCGTCCCAGTC
>CAYVFO010000227.1:0-3335 GCA_964450975.1 uncultured Elusimicrobia bacterium
CTCGAGTTCGTCGGCCTCGAGATCAAGGGCGAGGACCTCTCCGAGCTCGAGTTTGACTCGTGCCGCTTCGTGAAGTGCACGTTTCAGCTCGCCGCGCTCACGCGCCTGCTCTTCGTCGACTGCGTCTTCGAGGGCTGCGACTTCATGGCGGCGAAGTTCACCGGCTCGCGGATCCGCGGGTGCCGATTCAAGGACTGCCGCGCGGGCGGAGCGAATTGGGCGGCCGCGACGGCGCTCGACGACCTCACCTTCACGCACTGCCTGCTCGACCACGCGACGTTCGCGGGCGCCAAGCTGCCGCGCCTGACGCTCGACGACTGCCGCGCGCGCGAGGCGGATTTCTGCGACGCCGACCTGCGCGGCGCCAAGCTCGTCAAATGCGACCTCGCGGGGGCGCGGTTCCCCGGCGCCGATCTCTCGGGGGCCGACCTGCGCGGCTCGTTCTCGTACGCGATCGACCCTTTCCGCACGAAGCTCAAGGACGCCCGTTTCGCCCTGCCCGAGGCCGTGAGCCTGCTGCGCGGCCTCGACATCGTTCTGGAGGACTCATGATTCGTCTGCTCCCGCTGCTCGCTCTGCTCGCCGCTCCCGCCCGCGCCTTCGAGGTGTCCGGCTACGAGCTCGTCTACTCCTACCCCGTCGAGACGACTTTGGCAGAGCCCGACATCCGCCAGGCGCAGGTCGTCTGGCCCGAGATGTTCGACAAGGCGAAGAAGACGATCGACATCGAGCAGTTCTACATCGCGCCTTCGACCGGCGAGCCGCTGCAGGCGAGCCTCGACGCGCTCATGCGCGCGGGCAAGCGCGGGGTGAAGATCCGCTTCCTGCTCGAGAAGAAGTTCGAGAAGAACTCGCTCGACGGCATCGCGATCCTCAAGACGATCCCGAACCTCGAGCTGCGCATCGTCGAGTGGTCCAAGCTCGGCGGCGAGGGCATCGTCCACGCGAAGTACTTCGTCGTCGACTCCACGACGGCCTACGTCGGCTCCCAGAACTTCGACTGGCGCTCGCTCAAGCACATCCACGAGCTCGGCCTGCGCGTGACCGACATCGACGCCGCGCGCGCGCTGCAGGCCGTCTTCGACACCGACTGGCGCGCCGCCGCCGCGACCGCGAACGGGGAAGGCATTCCCGCGACCGCCTCGTCGCGCGGCGAGCCCGACCGCTCCCGCCGCTCCTACGTGGTCGGCAGCCCGTGGCTCTACAATCCGCAGGGCGTGACGGACTCGGAGACCGAGCTCGCCCGCCTCATCGGCGAAGCGAAGAGCGAGGTCCTCGTGCAGCTGCTCGACTACAACCCGACGACCTACGGCCGCCCGAAGCGCTTCTACTCGCCCGTCGACAACGCGCTGCGCGACGCCGCGGTCCGCGGCGTGAAGGTGAAGCTCCTGGTCTCCAACTGGAACACCGACGAGCCGGCGATCGATCACCTCAAGAGCCTCTCGCTGATCCCCGGGGTCGAGATCAAGATCGCGACGATCCCGCCCGCCAAGCAGGGCTACATCCCGTTCTCGCGCGTGATCCACTCGAAGTACATGGTCGTCGACGGCGGCAAGGCCGTCTGGATCGGCACGTCGAACTGGGCGGGCGGGTACATGGACAACTCGCGCAACCTCGAGCTCGTGGTCAAGGATCCCGAGCTCGGGCCGCGCGTCGCGAAGATCCACGCGCGCCTCTGGGGCTCGCCGTACGTCGAGCCGATCTCCGTCGGAAAGGTCTACCCCAAGCCCAAGAAATGAGCCCGTCCGTCCGCGCCGGCCTCGCCGGGCTCGGAGCCGCGCTCGCCGCGGCGTCTCTGCCCGCGGCGGGCTCCGTCGCGGGCCGGCTGGCGCTTTCGAAAGCCGAGCTCGGCCACGCGCTGGCGGCGGGACTTTGGACCTACGCGCTCTCGGCGGCGTTCAACGGCGTCTTGGCCGACCGCTTCGGGGGGCGCCGCGCGCTGATAGCCGGGGCGGGCGGAACCCTGCTCGTCGCGCTCGCGGGGGGCGGACTCGCCGCGCTCGGCCGCGAGTCGGCGGTGTTCGCGGGCATCGCGACGCTCTACGCCGCCGCGCGCTACTTCCAGTCCTTCACGCTCGCCGCCGCGGCGAAGCTCGGCGCCGCCCGCTCGCCCTACGGCGCGCTCGCGTTCCCCGGGGAGCTGCTCGCCCTGCCGCTGGCCCTGTGGCTGGCGCCCCGGCTCCAGCCGGCGGTCCTCGCCCTGCTGCCGGCCGCCGCGGCCGCGCTCGCGCTCGCGGCCGCCCTCGGCTCGGAGCGCGCCGAGAGCGCCGAGCCCGCGCTCTCGACGCGCGAGCTGCTGCGCGACCGCTGGGTGGCCGCGCTCGCCGCCGCGGAGGCGTGCGCGGGCTTCGCGCGGTGGGGCCTGCTCGGCTGGGCCGCGCAGTTCCTCGTCGAGGTCCACGGCGTGCGCCCCGAGGAGCCCGCCTTCGCGGGCGCGCTGCTCGCCGCGGCCGGCGGCGCGTGCGCCGGGCCGCTGTTGTGCGGCGCGCTGTCGGACAAGGCCTTCAAGGGGCGCCGGACGCCCGCCGCGGCGGTCTTCTTCGGCCTCGCGGCCGCCGCGATGGGCGCGCTCGGACGGGCGCCCGGCTGGGGCGCCGCCGTCGCGTGCCTCGCCGCCGCGTGCGCGGGCCTCTTCGGCGTCCACTCGATCCTCGCGGGCGCCGCCGCGATGACGGCGGGCGACAAGCGCTCCTCGGGCTCGGTCGCCGGGCTATTGGACGCCGCGCATCACGCGGCGGGCGGCTTGTCGGGGCTCATCGTCGGCGCGCTGCTCGAGCGCGGGGGCTGGGGAGCCTGGACCGGCGTCCTGATCCCGTTTTGCCTCGCGGGGGGAGCGCTGATGCTGCTCCCCGCCGCGCTCAGGGTTGAAGCTCGGGATCCTCGCCTTTGATGAGCTGAGCCGTCGGGGCCTGACGCTTCTTCGGCGCCGCGTGCCAGATCTTGAGCGCCAGCGCGAAGCCGACGAAGGAGAAGGGGACGAGGAACACGGGCCACCAGAACCAGTTGTTCGGGTCCTTCGCCGCGTCGCCGGTCGGCGTGATCGAGCCGATGATCACGGACTGCAGGCCGGTGCCGAGGTAGACCATGCCGTCGACGATGCCGACGGCCGCGCCCGCGTTCTTGGCGCCGCCGAAGTCCGTCGTCGCGGTGCCGGACAGGATGCCGTGCACGCCGATGACGGCCGTCGACATGAGCAGCACGCACGCGCCCGCCCACCAGAGGTGCTTGTCGAGCGTCATCGCCATGATGATCGCGCAGATCCCCAGGAGGCCGTAGAGCACGCCGGCCATCGGCGCGCGGCGCGACTGGAAGAGCTTGTCGGACGCCCAGCCCGT
>CAYVFO010000228.1:0-3087 GCA_964450975.1 uncultured Elusimicrobia bacterium
CCGCCGCTGAACTCCGCCGACACGGCGGCGTCCGTCTGGAAGGAGATCGCGTCGGTCTTGGTGACCAAGCCGCTGCTGCGCGTCCACAGGCCGGAGACCGCGCTGTGGCCGACGGCCTCGACGAGGTCTCCCGTCGCCGGAGCGCTTCCGGTCAGCGGCTCGCCGGGGCGCGCGCCCACGCCGCCGACCGAGAGGACGGCCAGGCTCAAAGTGGGATGGCGGCGCTCGACGGTCGCCGGAAGCTCGAGCGGCGAGCCGCCCTCGACCGGGGCGAAGACGCGGGGCGTCTCGCCGGCGGGAAGCGCCGCGGCGTCGGTGACGATGAAGCGGCCGCCGCGGGGCGTCGTCACGATCGTCGCGGCGACGCGGCGGCCGCCGCCCTCGACGAGCAGCACCGAGCCGTCCGAGGACGCGCGCTCGACGCGGCCCGCCTCGACGAGGCCGTCGCCCGCGGAGCGCTGATGCGCCGCGAGCCGCTCGTAGACGAACGCGCGCTCGCAGTAGAGGCGGGCGCGCTCGGCGCCCTCGGCGCGCTCCAGCTCGATGGTCATCCGGCGGGCGGCGGCGCGCCGTCGCTCGTAGTCGGCGGCCGTCAGGCGGACGCGCGCGGACGCGCGGTCGAGAGCGTCGGCGGCCTCGCGGTCGAGCGCCTTCTCGCCGAGCAAGGCCGCGAGCCACGCCGAGGACTTTCCATCCTTTTCGGCGAAGAGGCGATCCTCCGATCCGAGCAAAGCGGCGCGGCGATCGGCGGGACCGCACGGCGGCTCGGGCAGGCGGAGCGCCCAGGTGTAGTCCGTGACCGCGAGCGTGCGGTACACGACGTCGAGGGCGGAGGCGCGGTCCTTGAAGAACGGGCGCAGCGCGGGCGTCATGCGCGGCTTGAGGCGCTCGAGGTTCTCCTTCGCCTGGCCTTCGTCGCGGAAGGCCTCGAAGCCGTCGGCGAGCAGCAGGAGATCCGCCTGCAGCGCGGCGAGCCCCTTCGCGTCGCCCTCGCCCTCGGGCGCCTTTTCGTCCGGCGCGACCGCGTAGCTCGAGAACAAGGTCCACAACGGGTCGCTCGTGACGTCGGCCCGGACCGGGCCGGCGACCAGTAAGGACGCCAAGATCACGCGGAGCGCGCGCATCGCTTCCAAGGGTACGTCGTCGTCACGAAGCCGTCAAGCGGCTATTCCATCACGACGTCGGCCAAGGCCCCGCGCGGGACGAGCTTGAAGCGGATGATCGCCCGCGCGAAGAGCCAGCCGGGCAGCAGGCACGCCGCGATCGTCAACGCGTAGGCGGGAATCGGATCGAGAGAGAGGCCGATCGCCGATTTCACGAAGGCCGGCGCCGCCGCCGCGGGCGAGCTCACGCCCATCTTCCAGTACAGCTTCGTCCAGGCCGCCAGCGCCGGCAGCGCGACCGCCGACGCGAGCGACAAAAACGGGCTCCGCCAGCCCGCGAACAGGCCGCCCGACGCCGCCGCGATGATGGCGGCGACGAGCACCGGCCCCGCCCCGTCGCTGTCGCTTCCGGCGATCATGACGAAGAAGAAGTGGAAGAAGGCCGGGATGCCCAAGGAGGCGATGGTCCCCATAACGTCCTTGCCGCGCCGCGCCATGGCGAGAGGGTACGTCGCCGCCGCACGGCCGTCAAGGCGTCTTGACAGGCCGCGGGAGGACCCCCATAATTAGGAGAGATGGACGACGAAGAAGGCGCGATAGACTGGCCCAAGGTCTTCCTGACCTTGATCCTGGCGACCGGCATGATCGGCGGCGGCGTTTTCGTCTACAAGGCCCGCAAGGCCGCCGCCCTCAAGGCCGCGACCGAGGTCAAGGACTACAAAGGCCTCTTCACGCAGCGCGGCACCGAGCCGCAGCCGATCGCCGATCCCAACGCC
The DNA here is from genome assembly GCA_964450975.1 of uncultured Elusimicrobia bacterium. Taxonomy (GTDB): domain Bacteria; phylum Elusimicrobiota; class Elusimicrobia; order UBA1565; family UBA9628; genus GWA2-66-18. Next base: position 1,880 of record CAYVFO010000228.1, read on the forward strand.
TTGCCGGCGACGAAGCCCTCGCCGTACGCCACGTCGAGCATCATGCTCCAGGTGGACCCGGACTTCAAGGCGCCCGTCGTCGTGAAGTCCACCGAGCCCGCGCCGCCCGTCGCGGCCGCGGCGCCCGAGCCCGCGAAGCCTCAGCCGAAGACCGTCGCGGCTCCCGCGAAGCCCGCGTACAAGCCGTTCGTCAAGCCGAGCCTCAACTCGGGCGCTTTCTCGCGCCTCAACGGCGGCTCGGGGATGGGTATGTCGGGGGGCGGGATGAGCGGAGGCGGCGGCGGAGCCGCTCCCGCGCCCGGAGCGCCGGGAGGCGATCCCAACGCCGCCGCGGCCGCCGCCGCCATCGGGGCGGCCGGAGCCGGCGGAGCGCCCGGCGCCGCGGGGATGCCGGACATCTCCGCCATGATGCAGCAGGCCCAGCAGAAAAAGTAGGCCTTCGGCCTACTTTTTCGGGGCCGGGTGCGCGAGCGCGGAGATCTCGTCGGCGCCCAAAGTCTCCTTCACCATCAGGGCCTCGATCATCGCGTCGTGCTTGTCCTTGTTGTCGCGCAGGCGCTTCTCGGTGCGGTCCATCGACTCCTTGAGGAGCTTGTTGACCGCGGCGTGCGCCTTGCCGTCGATCTCGGAGCCGAACGCGGACTGGCCGTACTGGTTGGGGCCGGTCTGGGCGAGGCCCATGTCCGGATCCATGCCGAGCTGCTGGACCATCGCGCGCGCCACGCGCGTCGCCGACTCGAGGTCCGAGCCGGGGCCCGTGGACCACTCGCCGTAGTAGATCTTCTCGGCGATCAGGCCGCCGAGCGCGGTGTCGAGGCGCGCCTCGAGCTCGCCGCGCGTGTAGAGGTAGCGCTCGCCGTCCTCGCCGCCGGACTCGGCGAAGCCGAGGGCGCCGGAGCCGTGAGGGATGATCGTGACCTTGTTGACCGGCGACCGGAGCTCGGGCTTCTCGTTGAGCAGGTTCGCCAGGACGTGGCCGGCCTCGTGCGCCGCGATGCGGCGCTTGAGGGCGTCGGAGAGGCGCAGGGAGCGCTTGCCGCCGATCGTCGCGCGGTCGACGGCCTCGTCGATGTCCGCCGCGTTGATCGCGTCGCCGCCGCGGCGCGCCGCGAGGAGCGCCGCCTCGTTGATGACGTTCTCGAGGAACGCGCCGGAGAGGCCCGCGGTGCGGCGGGCGATCAGGCGCAGGTCGACGTCCGCTCCGAGGC
>CAYVFO010000228.1:3097-3330 GCA_964450975.1 uncultured Elusimicrobia bacterium
TCGTCAACAAGCGCAAGGTCGGCAAGCACTTCGTGCTCGAGATCGACGACGGCGACTTCAGCTTCCGCCGCGATCAGGCGCAGATCGACGTCCGGTCCGAGACGGGCCTTCTTGGCGTGCAGCGCGAGGATCGCCTCGCGGCCCATCGCCTCGGGCAGGCCGACGTGGATCTTGCGGTCGAAGCGGCCGGGGCGCGTGAGCGCCGCGTCGAGCGTGTCGGCGCGGTTGGTGGC
>CAYVFO010000229.1:0-3314 GCA_964450975.1 uncultured Elusimicrobia bacterium
TCACGGAAGTCGAGCGCCGCGCCGTCCAGGAGTCCGCCGAGCAGGCCGGCGCACGCCGCGTCTACTTGATCGAGGAGCCCATGGCCGCCGCGATCGGCGCGGACCTGCCGATCTCCGAGCCGCACGGCAACTTCATCGTCGACATCGGCGGCGGCACGACGGAAGCCGCGGTCATCTCGCTCGGCGGCCTCGTCGTCTCGAAGTCGCTCGACATCGCCGGCGACGAGATGGACGAAGCCGTCATCATGCACTTTAGACGCAAGTACAACCTTCTCATCGGCGAGACGACCGCCGAGGAAGTGAAGATTCAGATCGGATCGGTCTTCCCGCTGAAGGAAGAGAAGACCATGGAAGTGAAGGGCCGTGATCAGGCCACGGGTTTGCCTAAGACGGTCTTGATCACGTCGGAAGAGGTGCGCCAGTCCCTGATGGAGCCGGTGCAGCTCATCCTCGACGTGATCAAGAACACGCTGGAGGAGACTCCGGCGGAATTGGCTGCGGATTTGGTGGACCGGGGCATCATGCTCGCGGGCGGCGGTTCCTTGCTGAGAGGTCTTCCCGACCTCATCCGGCAGGAGACCGAGCTTCCCGTGCATCGCGCCGCGGACCCCCTGAGCTGCGTCGCGCTCGGGACGGGCAAGTTCCTCGAGGAGCTCGATCATATCGACGATCGGCGCCCGGACTTCGTCACGTCCTACAGAGATCGCTCTTAAAGCGATCCAGCGATCGTCCCCGTTAGGACGATTCCCGCCGCCTAGCTGTTGAGTCGCTGACTCACGCCCCCGGTCTATCCGGGTAGACATGCAACGCGAAACGCGTATAGCGAACTTCGTACTGGGAGCCCTTTCGGCGCTCTCGCTCCTGCTTCTGTCTCTGCCTCTCTCGACCCCGGTGCGGTCGTTCAAGGCGGCGGCGGGCTACGTGCTCGACCCGATCGCCTACCACGGCGAGGCGGGCTACCAGCGCGTCGCCGGAGCCCCCGAGCGCGTGCGCGGCCTGCTGCAGGCCGACATGGAGAACGCGCGCCTGCGCGACGAGCTCCGGCGGGGCGAATGGCTCAAGACGACCGTCGGCGCACTCTCGCTCGAGAACGAGCGCCTGCGCCGCGCGCTGATGCTCAAGCCCCCGTCGGGCCGCCATCCGATCTGGGCGCACGTGCTCGAGCGCGATCCGCTCCACTGGTACCGCTCCGTCGTCGTCGACGCCGGCGCCGACCGCGGCGTTTCGCTCAACGATCCCGTGCTCGGACCCAGCGAGGGCCGGCTCGTCGCCGTCGGCCGCGTCGTCGACGTCCGGCCGAAGTCCTCGACGATCCTCTTGCTCACCGACGAGCTCTCCGCCGTCGCCGCGTATCTCTCCTCGGGCACCCTCGAGGGGCTCGTGCAGGGGCAGGACGGCCCGCGCGTGCGAATGAACTACCTCAACGCCGAGGCGGCTCTCTCCGCGGGCGACTCGGTCTACACCTCTCCGACCTCGGCGACGTTTCCGCCCGACGTGCTCGTCGGCAAGGTCGCGAAGGTCAACCCGCGCGACCAGTTCCTGACGTTCCAGTCCGTCGAGATCCTGCCTGCGGCCGACGCCTCGTCGCTGCAGGAGCTCATGATCCTGCGCGCGACCAAGCCCGAGGGCGAGGCGGCGCCGCCCGTGTTCAAAGACCTTCTTCCCAAGCCCGAGCCGAAGCCCGAGACGCCCGCCGCGGTCTCGATCTCGACCGCGGCGGCCGAGACGCCGAAGCCGCGCCGCCGGCGCGTGGCCGTCTCGACGGCGACGCCGGCGGGCGCCGACCTCGCCCCGAATCCCGAGGAGGCCCGATGATCAATTTCGTCCGGGGCCTCCTGCTCTTCGTCGGCGCGATGGCGGTGCAGTGGTGGTGGAACGCGCACTTCTCGTACTGGGGCGCGGCGCCGCAGTTCCTGCTCGTGCTCACGATCCTCATCGCGGCGCGCCGCGGCGCCGTGCCCGGCATGCTCGCGGGCTTCGGCTGGGGGCTCTATCTCGACGTCGCGCGCGCCGAGCTCTTCGGCGCGAGCGCGCTGGCGCTCACGCTCGCCGCGTACTTCGCCGGCGTGATGCGGCGCCAGATCGACCTGCGCACGGCGGGCTCTCTCGCGGCGACGACGTTCTTGTTCTCGTGGGCGGTGCTCGTCGGCCACGGCCTGCTCGGCCTCGTCTTCACGAAGAGCTTCGAGTGGGCGGGCTGGATGCCCGCCATCGCGACGCCTCTGCTGAACTCCTTTTTCGCGATCGTCGCGTCGGTGCTGTGGGACGCGTTCTGGGGGGACCGGTGAGCCGCGGCCCCGGGCCCGACCGCGAGCGCCTCGAGCTGCTCTGGTACGTGATCGCGGCCGCGGGCCTCGTGCTCGGCCTGCGCTTAGCGCAGATGCAGCTCGTGCAGGCGGCGGAGTGGCGCCTCGCCGCCGAGCGCAACCGCTCGCAGATGATCCATCAGAACGCGCCGCGCGGCCGCATCTACGACCGCGAGGGCGCTCCGATCGCGACGAACGCGCCGGCGTTCTCGCTCATTTTCCTGCCGAGCCAGGACGGGACGAAGCAGGATCTGGCGCCGCTCGCCAAGGAGCTCGCGCGCCAGCTCGGACGCGACGAGACGGAGGTCCTCGAGGACCTCGAGCAGGCCGTGCGCGAGAAGAGCGCGATCCGCCTCGCCGAAAATCTCCCGACGCAGACGATGTTCCGCCTCTCCGAGCTCAAGACGATCTACCCCGGCGTCGACCTCATCGTCGAGGCGCGCCGCTGGTATCCGTTCGGCCGCTTCGCCTCGCACCTGATCGGCTACATGGGCAAGATGAGCGCGACCGAGTGGCGCCAGAAGAAGCTCAAGGGCTACCGCGTCGACTCGCGCACGGGCCGCATGGGCCTCGAGCGCATCTTCGAGGACGAGATGCGCGGCCGCGACGGCGGCCTGCGCATGGAGGTCGACGCGCAGGGCCGTCTCAAGCGCGTGCTCGACAAGATTCCGTGGGAGACCGGCAGCAACGTCCATCTCACGCTCGACGCGGCCGTGCAGCGCGCGGCGGACGACGGCCTGCGCACGAGCCTCACGGGCCGCGGCGCCGCCGTCGCCATCGATCCCCGCAACGGCGCGATCCTCGCGATGAGCTCGCAGCCCGACTTCGATCCGAACGCCTTCCTCTCCGCGGACCCCGAGGAGGTCAAGTCGACGGTCGTCGATCTTCCCGAGTTCAACAACGCGGTCTCCGGCGCGTATCCGCCCGGCTCGACGTTCAAGCCCATCGTCGGGCTCGCGGCGATCAACGAGGGCAAGGCCCGCGTCGGCGAGGACGCCGTGTTCTGCC
>CAYVFO010000230.1:0-3298 GCA_964450975.1 uncultured Elusimicrobia bacterium
GGTAGCGGACGCTCGAGAACGAGCGGAACGCCTTCGACACGCGGCAGCCGTCGAGCTCGGGGTTGCCGACGTAATTGCAGCCGTAGACGAGCTGGTCGGAGCGGTCGCGCTCGAAGAGCTGGTTGAACTGCCACGTGCCCTCGGACGGGACGTCCACGGAGAAGCCGAAGAGGTCGAGCGAGTTGGCGGAGCCGGAGGTGTTGAGCGGGTTCTTGTCGTTGAAGACGAAGCCTTCCGCCTTCATCCCCCACCACGGCAGCTCGCCGCGGGCGCTCGCGCCGGTCAGGCCGGCGCCGTCGTCGTCGAGCAGCAGGCCGGAGCCCACGCGGTAGCTCTGGCGGCCGAACGTCGTCTCCCACGGCAGTCCCCACAGCTTGTGGACGCGCAGGTAGGCGTTCTCGATGAACGGCGTGAGATCCGCGCTCGGGTAGTAGGACGCGATGCGCGAGAACGGCGAGGCGATCGTGTTGGTGGAGCCGGAGACGCCGATCGCGTGCAGGACCAGGCCCAAGTCCATCGTGGTCTCTTCGCCCCCCCGCGTCTCGAGCGGGATCTTGCGGACCGCGATGCCCAGGCGCGCGTCGTTCGTGATGAACGAGTGCTTGTTCTGGTCGGCCGTGTTGTAGTGAAGGTTGGAGTACGACGCGGCCTTCATCTTGTAGGACGCCGTGACGTCCAGGCTCGCCGCGAAAGCCGCGGAGGAGCCGGAGGCGAGAAGAACCGCGAACGCAAAAGGGCGCCGCATCGAGCCGAAATCCTAGCAAATCTTTTCGGCTCCCATGAAAAGAAGAAACCCCCGGCCTATTAGGCCGGGGGGCTCTTTACGAGATCGTTCTAAGAGGTCTTAGAACTTCACCGAGACATCGGAGGTGAACATGTACGCGGGGTTGTTGCCGCGCGCCGCATTGTTCAGCTTCTGAGTCTCCTTGATCCAGCCGCCGGCGAGGAACGACGCGCCGCCGATCTTGACCAAGACGTTCTCAGAGTGCTGCCACGCGAGCTCGAGGTCGAACTCGGTGCCGATGTGCTTGTTGCCGTTACCACCGATCGTGGGCTGCTGGTTGATGCCCTGCGCCTTGCGGCCGGTGTGCTCGAAGTGGAAGTCCCAGACGGACGCCGCCACAGTGAGCTTGTTCATCGCGGAAGGGTTGACCTTGACGCCGGCGCCCTTCACGACGCGGTTGGACAGGCCGCCGGCAGAGGCGATGGAGCCGCCGCCCGCGACGCCGTCCAGCGAGTCCGCGAACACCGCAGAGCCGGTGTTCGAGGCGAAGCGACCCCAGAGGGCCGCCGGGCGGTAGTCCGAGTTGATGGACGTGAAGCCCGTGTTCTTGTTCGACTTGGAGTCACGGTTGCCCGTGCCGTAGCCGAACTCGCCCCAGCCGGTGATCATGCCGAGCGAACCGGCCTCGACCTTCGCACCCGCGTTGACGAGGGCAGCCCAGCCGGTGTACTTGGACGAACCCGCCTGAGTCGCCGTCTCCTGCTGGCGGTTCTCGCCGAAGTTCTTGTCGAACTCGCCCTTGATCCACGCCGGGCCGGCCTTGACCGTCGCCTTGACGCCGGCGACGTACAGGTTGTCGTTCTTCGCACCGGCATCAACCGTGTTCGGGTTGGTGCTCAGCGTGCCGTTCGCGTTGTGCGTGGCCTGGTTCCAGACGTAAACCTTGCCCTGCACGTTCTCGTGGCCCTTGCAGCCGAGGATGACCGCGCGGATGTCGCGGTGACCCGTCGCCGCCGTGCCGAGCGCGCCGGCGTTGCCGGAGTGCTTGCCCGTCAGCGCCGTCAGGTTCCACGACTCGCCCGACCAGTCGAAGCGCGCCGCGTCGAGAGCGTCGACGAGCATGCCGTACAGGTTGGTCTTCGGTCCGAAGTACGCCACGAGGTCGCCCTCTTCGCCGACGAACTGGCGGCCGAGCGTCGTGTCGAGGTGGCCGGCCAGCTTGTCGATCTTGATGAAGGACTCATCGACGAAGAAGCTGTTCAGCACGCCCGTGTTCGCGGCGCCGTCGGAAACGCGCTGCGAGTCGTTGCCCCAAACGCGGTCATTCTTGCGGAGGGTAACGCGCGCATGCACGTCATCGAGGACGTCCCAGTCACCGGAGACCATGACGCGAGTCTGCATGTCGCCGATGCGGTCCTGACCGTCGTACGCGTCCACGGCCGCGGTGACGTTGCGGTTCGTGTTGAAATCGCGGATGTTGCGGCCCGCGGTTCCCTGCAGCTCGATCTTACCGGACAGCTTGAAGTTCTTCAACAGCTCAGCGTTCGCACCGGCCGGGAAGAACATGGCCAGGGCGAGCGTCGATCCCAGGAGCTTTTTCATTGCTCGGTTATCCTCTCTTGTTTGTATCGTAAGCCCCGCTTTCGCGGGGATACTTCCGACATACCCCGCTTTCGGCGGGGCCTACGTACGACAGGAGCGCCTATGTCCTTTGCGGCTCCTTGCGGCGAACGGCTTGCGGCCACGAAATCTAGCACAACATAATGAATCTGTCAACAACTTGTCAACGTTTTGTGAACCGGGAGGCTATAAGCTTTCCGTTCCAACGAGTGTTATCGAGTGTTATTTGGAGCCCGTTTGAAGCCGGGCCGTAGCGCGCGACGCCCAAGGAGTGTCGGGGTACTGCAGGGAGATCTTCTGCCAAGTCGCTTTCGCGGCGTCCGGCTGGCCGCCCGCGAATTGGCAGCGGGCGAGAATCTCGTGAACCTGCGGCGCGAGGAAGTGGTCGGAGTGAGAGTCGAGGAACGTCTGCGCGGAGGCCGCGCATTCGGAGTGCTTGCCGGCGAGCTCGAGCGAGGCCGCCTTTTCGGACAACGCGAACGGCTTGAGCGAGGCGGGCGCGATGTCCGCGGCGCGCGTGAAGGACGCGACGGCGTCCGCGCCGGCGCCCTGAGCCTGCTTGAGCTCGCCTTCCATCAGCGCGCCGAGGCCGGCGGCGGCGGGGCTGTCGGTCTGCGCGGCGGCGGCGGTCATCGCCTCCTGCGCCTCTTTGGCGCGGCCGTAGTAGGAGTACGCCTCGGCCAGCGAAAGCTTGTCCCAGGCCTCGTTCTCGCGCTGCTGGCGCGAGTACACGAACAGGCCGCCGGCGATCGCGACGATGGCGACGGCGGCGGCGCCGATGCCGATCTCGCGCTTGCGCGCGAGCGCCCAGTCCACGCCCTGGACGAGGACGTCTCGAACCTCGTCCTGCTTCGCGGGCTGCTTGGTCGCCCAGTGCTTTTCGATGGCCATCGTGGTCGTTCGGTCCTTTATAAGAGCGTTTGCCCCGAGAGGGAATCGAACCCCCATCTTCTC
>CAYVFO010000231.1:0-3285 GCA_964450975.1 uncultured Elusimicrobia bacterium
TCCCCGGCGCGACCGCCTCGAGGAACCGCGCCATGAGCGGCGTGTCCACCATGCTCACCTCGTCGAGGACGATGAGGTCCGCCTCGATGGGGTTCTCGGCGTCGCGGGTGAAAACGAAGCTCCCGCCGACCTTCTGCGGCTCGAGGAGCTTGTGGATGGTGAGCGCGAGGCGCCCGCTCTGCTCGTAGACCCGCTTGGCCGCCTTGCCCGTGGGGGCGGCGAGGGCTACGCGGCCCTCCGGAAACGAGCTGATGATCCGCTTGATCGTGTAGGTCTTCCCCGTGCCGGGCGCGCCCGTCAGGATGAAGACGCCGCTTGAGACGGCCTTGGCGAGCGCCTCCTTCTGGTCCTCCGCGAGACCCTCGAAGTCGGGCTGCCCGGGCGGAAGCGCCTGCCGCGCGAGGACCTTGAGCTTCTCCGCGACCAGCTTCTCGTCGTCGTGGTAGCTCTTGAGGTAGACGAACCCGTCGGCGGAGACGACGAGACCGTCCTTCTCGAGCGGCCCGAGTTCAGATCCAATCCGCTCGGGCGGGACGGCGAGAATCTTCTCCGCCTCCGCCAGGAGCTTCGCCTTGGGAAGGCACGTGTGCCCCTGGCCGAAGGCCTGCTCCTTGAGCGTGTGGATGACGCCCGCGCGGATGCGGGGCGCGCCGGAGAAGTCGTAGCCGATCTTCCGGGCCACCTCGTCGGCGGTGAGGAACCCGATCCCGTCGATGGCCTCGATGAGCGCGTAGGGGTTCTCGCGGATGCGCGCCGGCGCGTCCTGGCCCCACTTCTCCAGGATCTGGTTCACCGCGCGGCGGTTGACCTTGGTCCCTGCGAGGAGCTCCTTGAGGGCGAGCTGGAGGTTCTCGTTCGCCTCGTTGTTCCGCAGCATCGCCGCGATCTCCTTGGCGCGGCGAGGCGTGATCCCGGCGATCTCGGCCGCGACCCGATCCGGCTCCGCCTTGCAGACGGCGAGCGTCTCCTTGCCATAGGTGTTGACGAGGCGCTTGGAGATCTCCGGCCCGATCCACTTGCAGTTGTCCACGAGGTAGCACTGGATCGCGACGAGGTCGGTGGGATACGAGGCGCGGTAGTCCGCGAAGGCGAACTGCTTGCCCCATCGAGGGTGGTGTTCCCACCGTCCGCTGAAGGCGTACTCCAGCCCCACCTGCGGCGAGAGCATGCTGCCCTTCACGGTGGTCCCGTCGTCCAAGAGCCCGATCAGGAAGTTCGCCTGGTGGAACTTGATGGTCGATAGGACCCCCTGCAGCTGTTCGTGGCCGTCGCGCATGATCCCCTTCCAAGTTCTTCAGCAGCCGATCCGGTAGCGCCCCGGGTCGACAGGACCTCGGGGCGTGCCGCCGACTCAGAAGGGGAGGTCTTCCTCGCTGTCGTCCTCCGCGCCGCCGGTCTTCTCGGCCTTCGGCGCGGCCGTCGTCGGAGCGCCGTCGGCGCGGTCGTAGCCGGCGAAGGGGACCACGTTGCGCTTCTTGGCGTTGCCCTCCTGGTCCTCGTACTCCTCGGTCTCGACGGTCACGTAGCAGCTCCGCCCCTTGATCAGGGCCGGCGTCAGGTCGAGTTCCCCGGCGACGTTGAGGCCGAGGCGGGAGCAGATGAGCTTCACCCGCTTCATGGCCGCGTCGCTGAAGACCATGTTGTCGAAGATGTAGCGCCCCCGGTGCGGGCCGGACTCGACCACGAACCGCAGCTTCCACATCTCGTCGCCGTACTGGGTCGTCGCTTCCTCCACCTCCGCCACGCGGCAGAGGTACTTCCCGTCCGGCAGCGGCGAGAAGTCCTGGACGTCGTCCACGTTGTTGAAGTCGATCTTGGGCATGGCTTACGCCTCCTTTCCTGAAGTTGTGGCCCCGCCTTTCGCGGCGACGGCCGATTCGAACTTGGTGAGGATGACCCGCGCGTTCTCCTCGTTGAGATCGTCGAGGCTCTCCGCCCCGTAGGCGGCGAGCCGCCGGGCGACCTGCTCCGGCGTCATCTCGAAGCGCGCGATGTGCTCGCGGATCTGGCGCTTCTGCTCGTCGGTGGCGAAGGCCGTCGGCCGCGCCTTGCGCGCCAGCGCCTTCTTCCCGAAGAGCTCCTCGAAGCGGGCGAACGAGCACTCGAACGCTCCGGCCGGGAGCTTGTTGGACCGGTCCTTCAGGCACTCGCCGAGGAACCGGCCCTTCTCGTCCCGGTAGAGCCGGACGATGGTGTCGAACAGGTAGGGCAGGGACTTCTCGCCGTCGAAGGTCTCCCCGATGGCCTTCATGAACGCGCCATCGGCGTACTGCACCTTCTGCCGCGCCGTCACGATCACGTTCATGTCGAGCGCGATCAGCTTGCGGATGCAGTCCTTGAACTCCGCCTTGACCGTCATCCAGTCGCGCGGCTGCAGGTCGTAGAACTCGAACTTGTAGCCCTTCGAGCCCTTGTTGCGGCGCAGGAAGACGTCCGACCACTTCTTCTGGAGCGCGTCCCAGTAGACCGTGATCGGGTCGATGACGAGCGTCCGGTAGGCGTGCGGGTGCGTGAGCAGCCACTGCACCGCCTCCATGACCTCGTCCGCCGTGGAGGCGCGCAGGACGTCGAAGTCGAACGCCTCGCCGTAGAGGTCCGCTCCGCCCTCGAGGTCGATCACCACGGGCTTGGGGAACTGGAGCGCGAGCGTCGTCTTCCCCACGCCCGAGTCGCCCCAGAGGAAGAGCTTCAGGCGCTTCTCCAGCGACCGCGCCTTCTGGAACGGCGATCCGTCCTGGCCCTTCTTGGAGAAATCCACGTGGATGGGCTTCTCCGCCGTCGCCGTCGGCGGGCTCTCCGGCGGTCCTGCTCCCTGCGCCCCGGCCTGCGCCGGCGCTCCGGCGGGCAGGTCGTCGGGCAGGGTCACGTTCGTCTTCATGGCGTCACCTCCCGTTCTTGCATCCCATGCAGCGGTCCCAGTACCCGCAGAAGCGCGGGCTGCAGTGCCAGCCGTTGGGGTTGGGGTAGAAGATTCCCGAGTCGATGGCCGTGCCGACCTGCTCGATCAGGCCGAGGAACCACCGGCAGTCGTCGTTCGTGCGCCGCGTGTGGAGCTGGACCGCCTTGGGGTTCTGCGTCTTGACGATGGCGTCCATGCGCAGCCCGGGCTCGGCGCGGCCGTGCGTCGTGCGATAGCCCAGCGCGTAGGCGGTGAACTGCAGGTCCTTGTCGAGGTCTTCCTGGCGCGGGGTCTTGCCGTAGGCCTTGTTGTCGGCGATGGTCCCGTCGCGCTCGACGAGGTCCCACACGCCGACGAGGTCGAAGGGGAAGTCCTCGCCGAGATCC
>CAYVFO010000232.1:0-3271 GCA_964450975.1 uncultured Elusimicrobia bacterium
GTCAGGAGCGGAACGGGGATGATCCGGTCCTTGCCGCCCTTACCCTCGCGGATTAGGATCGTCCGCGCGGTCGCGTCGAAATCCGTCACCTTGAGCTTGAATATCTCGGCAGTTCGAACGCCCGTCGCGTAAACGAGTTCAAGAAGCGCCTTGTCGCGAAAGCCCACGGGGCTTCTCAGGTCCGGCGCGTCCACGAACTTGCGCGCCTCTTCCTGCGTCAGGATCGTCTGCGGAAGACTGCGCACCATGCGCGGCATCACAAGCTCCGCCCCTGGGTCGCTGAGCAGAATCATCTCGTCGGCCAGCCACTTGGTGAACCACTTGAGCCCCACGAGCCTATGGGTGATGCTGGCCATGCTCAGGGTCTTGCCCTTGTGCGTGCTGCTCTCGCGCTCGCGCAGCCAAAGCGAGTAGTCCTCAAGAATCTCCGGGGTCAGGTCCGCCGCCCGCGTGACGGCGCGCAGTCCCAAGTATTTGAACAGCCATTCGACGTCCGCGTGAGCGCCCTTGACGCTCACCTCGGCGTAGCGGGTCGCGATCATCCAAGCCAAAAATCGATCCTTGAGCTTCTGGAACTCGGCGCTCGGCGCGTTCAGTCGGGCCGTGGCGCCCGGCAGTCCCAAGGCCGTGGCGCGGCCCTTCTCAGGACTCGCCGCGGAGACGGATGGGGCCTCTTCAACTTTGACGGCGTCAAGCGGCGGCTGCATGTTCCTCCTTCTCCTCGACAAACGGCTGGACCGTCTCGCCCGTCAGCGCGCGCGGGTGATACTTCTTGAGCATCTTGTGAAGCGTCCCGCGTTCGACGTGCGTATAAATCTGAGTGCTGTTGATGTTGTTGTGGCCGAGCAGCGCCTGGACGTAGCGCACGTCCATGCCGTCGGCCATCAAGTGGGTCGCGAGAGAATGGCGCAGGCCGTGGACGGGCGAGACGGGATTCATCATCCCGGCTTTTAGGTAGTAGGCCCGCATGACGGCGGAAAGCCACGTCGGCGAGAACGATCCGCCGTAAGCCGAGAGAAAAAGGAAATCCGCCCCGGTCCGCGCCTTCTCGCTCCAACGGTTGCCCGCCGGGCGCAGGCAGTCCGCCAGCTCGGGCCTGATCTCCTCCAAGTAGCGCTCCAAAAAACGGCAGCACTGCGTCGTCAGCGGCACGAAGCGGTCCCGCCCGCCCTTGCCGTTGCGGATGCGCACGACTTTCTTCTTCAAGTCCACGTCCGGCGTGCGCAGGTTCATGAGCTCGGCCGCGCGCGCGCCCGAGGCGTAGAGGACCTCCATCATGGTCCGGTCCCGGTAGCCGATCGGGGTTTTCAAGTTCGGCTGCTCCATGAGCTTGCGTATCTCGTCGGGGCGCAGGACGCCTCGGGGCAAGCGCTTGATGGTCCTCGGCACCTGTGCCTCGGCGAGAGGATCGAAGAACAGGACGCCCTTTTTCTTCATCCAGGCGAACCAGACCTTGACGCTGATCAGACGCCCCTGGACCGTGCTCGACTTGAGCTGCGTTCCCTTCCGTGTCACGTAGCCGGTCGAGAGGTAGGCCTTGTACTGCTCGAAGGCCTCGCGGTCCACCTTGCCGGGCTCGGTGATGCCCCGGCCGCTCAGGTAGCCCGTGAACAACCGCAGGTATTGGTCCACCTGCCGGACGGTCAACGCCGACATATTGCGCAGGACCAAGTGCTCAAGATAAGCGGCCTTGAGGGCGGCCAAGTCCGGCTTCTCGGATACATTAAGCATCGACTTTCGCGACCTCTCTGTGCGCGGCGCTATATCCTTTTGCGGGAAAACGCCCAACTTCCCAACTACTGACGCTTTCCCCGACGAGAGAAGCGGTTTTATCCCCGCCCAACTTGTGCCCAACTGGTTGGCAACTAGTTTTTAAATCCGCGTTTAAAGCGGTTTGCGCCAGCTCGTAGCGGTACATCTTGCCTCGCTCACCGGACCGGACGATGAGGTATTGCAGCTCCTCAAGCCGTTTGATATGGGCCTTGATCTGGTTGTCCGACCAGCCCGTGTACTCGCGGATGTCGCGGCGGTTGAACTGGAAGGCGCGCGGCTCGATCTCGAGTTCCCGCGCCCGGTCCTCAACCATCTTCCAAATCACCTCGAGGAGCTTGCGCGACGGCCCGGCGAGCTCCCCGCCCTGCTCGCCGACCGCCTCGGCCATGAGCCGGTCGGCCTCCTTGATGTCGTCCTGCTTGATCTCGATGTATTCCAGCTCGCGCCCGTCGTGAGGCAGGCGCTTGATCTCGCGTTGATGCTGCTTGAGGAAAGCGACAGCCTCGATGAGCGAGAGATACTTCTCGTACTCGCGGCGCGACTCGATGCGGCGGCTTGAAAACGGCATGACCTCGGCCAACGGATTGACGACGACGAGCGGACGCAGGAGCCGCTGGGCGTTGCGGTGAAGCCGTCGAATCTCCCGGCCTTCGAGCGAACGCATAACGCCCGCCAAGGACTTGCGCGCGAACTGGAAGCGCATGACGCGCTCGGTCTGCTCGGGGCTCTCGTCGAGGGTGAGCGTAAAGCAGCGTGTCGCGTTCTCGTAGTGGATCGAGGGCTTCGTCGTTGAGAACAAGAGCGCTATCGGCCCTTCGACCTCATACTCGACGGTCTTCATCTTGCCCGTGGCCGTGTCCTTGACGGGGGCGGCGAGCCTGATCTTCTTGGCGGAAATCAGCTCGCGCAGGGCGTAGTCGGAGCCCCATAGCCCCTCGTCCTCGCCCGAGATCATGAGCTTGTGCTTGAAGCTCCGGCTTGCCGCGTAGTAGAGCGCCTGCGGCGTGATGCGCGTATAGGACACCAAGTCCTCGGGCGGCACGAGTTCGGCCAGCACTTCCATGAGCCGTGATTTTCCCGCCGCCGCGCGGCTGATGATGACGCCGCAAAGCGGGCTTTGGAGCTTTCGAGAAATGGCGATGAGGTAGCCGATCTTTTTATTCGCCTCCTCGCCGACATAGCCCATGGCTTCAAGATCGGCGGCGATGCGCTCAAGAAGGTCCGGCTTCTTGAGGAAAGCCAGCGCTTCGGCTTCCTCGTCGTGCGTCATGACGTAGCGACCGTCCTTGGTCCCGGCCTCGGCCTTGCGCCCCGCGCGCATGGCTTCAAGCTTGCGGATCATCAAAGACAAATCGCCTTCAATCGCGGCCTCAGACACGGCCAAGAGCGGAGCGGCGGCGCGGGAAAATCCCGCGCGGCTTCTGCCCGCGTAGAGATCGAGCGTGTCCAGGTGAAAGGCCGCCCCGTTCTGCGCCCGGAGCCTGACGCGCAGACGATC
>CAYVFO010000233.1:0-3215 GCA_964450975.1 uncultured Elusimicrobia bacterium
TCTCGAGCGCGCCGCCGAGCATGCCGATCGCCTCGTCGTGATCGCCGAGCGCGGACAGGATCCGCGAGTGGACGGCGTCGTTCTCGGGCGACCGCGGCGTCTCCTCGAGGACGGTCTTGAGCTCGGCGCGAAACTCGCGCTTGAAGTCCTCGTACGCTTCGGCCGTGATCGTCTTATCGTCGGAGGCCTTCTTCCGCTCCGTCAGGGTCGCCTCGAGCTTCGTCAGCTCGGGCGCGGGCAAAGCCGCGGCGGCGAGGGGGAGGCCGAATAACGCCAAAAACAACAAGGCGCGCATGGCTCTTCGGAGTGTAGCCCCGGGAACGGCCGAAGTCGAGGGGTCAGACGGCGTCATTGAACAGGAAGACGTCCCGCACGCGGCTCCAGACCCGGTCGACTTCCTTGGCCTGTCCCGCCACGCCCGCGAGGAAGATGATCTTCTCGACCTCGCAGCGCGCCCAGATGATGACCTCCCGGACCGGCTTCGGCGCCTTCTCGTCGAGCATGGCCACCGCCGCGTCGAGATTGCTCAGGAGCACCGCCGCGCCCGCCTTTTGGCCGTACTGGGCGAAGCTGGAGCGAGCGATGCGGACGGCGGGATGGGCGTCGCCCATACCCTAAGGATAGCCGCCGAAGGTCAGCGAAAGGTCAAAACGGCTTAGATCTTCACGCGCCCGAGCTTCGGCTTCGTGGGCCGAAACCACAGGACGACGGCGCCGACCACGAACGCCGCTCCGAGCCCCGCGAGGAAGAACAGCCCGGGGATCGCGTGATGGCGCGGCTGGGGGGCGGGCGGCTCGCGGCGGTTGCCGGGCATCCCGAACAGCAGGTCGAGCGTCTCGGAGTCGGTCAGCGCGAGCGCCTGGTCGAGCGTCGGCTGATAAGTGGGATCGAGCTTGGCGGCGGCCGTCAGCGCGGCGATCATGCCGGTCTTGTCGCCCTCGCCCGCGAGCGCGTACGCCTTGTTGTAGTAGGCGAGCGCGTTGTCGGGATCGGCGGCCAAGCCCAAGTTCGCCGAGCCGAGCGCGGCGCGGTAGTCGCCCGCGCGGTTGGCGACGGTCGCGTGCCAGTCGCGCGCGCCGCGGTTGGCGGGGTCGAGCGCCATCGCCTGGCCGAACTGCGACTGCGACGCCCGCGGGTCCGAGAGCGCGAGCTCCGCCGCGCGCACCGAGATGTCGGCGGCGAGCAGGCGGCCGACGGCCGGCGTGGCCGTGGGCTCCTCGCCGGCGTAGACGTCGGCCACGTCGCCGCGCGCGGAGGCGGGCTTCGCGCCGTCGGGGGCGTAGGCCGCGGATTCGGCCAAGCGCATCGCCGACTTCGCGGCGTCCGGAGCGCCGCCGCCCGATGTCAGGCTCAGGATCGCCTGCGCCTGGCGGTTGCCCGGGTCGAGCACGAGTGCCGCCTGCGCGTCGTTGATCGCGCCCATCTTGTTGCCCTGATCGTACTCGGCCGCCGCGCGCAGCACCAGCGCGTCGGCGTTCGCGGGGTTGGTCTGCAGCGCCAGGTTCGCCTCGCTGATCGCGCGGGCGTTGTCGCCTTTCTCGAGCGCCTCGTCGCCGGCGTCGACGTGCGAGTACGACTCGTCCACCTGGTCGCTGAAGAAAACGTTGGAGACGCCCGCGTAGTCCTTGGCGCCGCGGCGGCGCATCGCGCGCACGTCCTGCACGGCGGACTGGAACGCGGCGTAGAAGCGCGGCGACTTGAGCTCCGCCTCGCTCTTGAACGCGGCCTTGAGCTGGCGCGCGCGGTCCACCTCGTGCTCGAGCTGCTCCCTCGAGATCTTGGGGTTCTTGCTGTCGCGCGTCTTTCTCGCCCACGCGGCCTGGTAGCGCAGGAACAGGTCGAACACGCCTCTGGTGACCGGCACGTTCTCTCCGAGCTCGACCTGGAACGCGGTCTCGAGCGCGTGGACGTACTTGTCCGCCACCGCCGGGTCCTCGTTGCGCCGCACGAAATGGCCGCGCAGCTCCTTCAAGCCCTGGCGGTACTCGGGCAAGGTCAGCAGCCGGTCCGGATCGGACGCGGCGCGCGGCCCGGCCGAGGCGAGAGCGGGGAGCAGGAGGAGGGCGAGGAGCGGGCGCATGATCACTGCTTCATCTGCATGAGGATGAACTGCACCTCGTCGGGCGTCAGCAGCGACGTGTCGTAGAGGTCGGTCGGGGGAAACTTCGTCTTGGGGTCCTTGCGGTACTGATGGACGAAATAGCGCGTCGCGATGAAGCGCCTCATCCCGTCCTCATCGCGCTTGGCGGCGATCAGCTCGATGGACTTGATCTTGCCGGACTTGGTCGTGACGCTGTCGTCGGAGACCGCCTTGACCTCAGGGGACTTGGGATCGAGTCCGATCTCCTTGAGGAACGCGGCCGTCGCGGGCTTGAGGGCGACCGACTTCGACCGCGGCTCCTTCGGCTGCTTCTTGAGCTTGCCGGAGCGCGCCTGAGCGCGGAGCTCGAGCGCCTCTTTGACGTGCTTCTCCTCGGCCTCGCTGAGCTTGAACTCCTCGATCCCGGCCGGGCGGTCCGGCAGGCCCGCGGCCTTGGTGTGGTCGAGCACGACCGCCTCGCAGTCCCGCACCCAGCCGCGCGCGGCGAGGAAGGCCGCCGCCTTCGCAGGGTCCTTCGCGGCGTACTGGTCGTACGCCCACTTCTCGAGGGGTTGGAGCTGGTCGGGTGTGATCGCGAAAGCGGGGGCGGCGAGAAGCAGGAGCGCCAGGAGGGGGGAGTGGGCCATGAGCAACTATACCGAAAAACCCTACTGCGCTTCGCGCGGTTCGAGCTTCTTCAGACGCTTGTCGTGATCGACGAGCGTGTCGGCGTGAATCGCCCAGCGATGCCGCATGTCGAGCAGCAGGCCCGAGAAGCCGTCCATACGGGCGTTGAGCTCGCCGATGTCCTTCTTCGTCGCCATGTTCGCTTCCATGTCCGCGACCTTGCCCGTGAGCTTGGCGACGGACACGACTATGCGGCGCACCATGCCCTTGAGCTCGGTCATGTCGGACTTCAGGGCGCTCATCTCGCGTTTCATCTCTTCCGCCATTATAGGCCTCCCCCGGCGGCCCCACAAGGGTCCAAGGGCCCAATACCAGACGATCGAAGAGGCCGGAAAGTTCCTTAGGCCGCGCCGGTCTGAACGCGCCAGAGGTCCGAGTAGACGCCCGTCTTGGCGAGGAGCTCCGCGTGCGTCCCGCTCTCACAGACGCGGCCGTCCTCGAGGACGAA
>CAYVFO010000234.1:0-3212 GCA_964450975.1 uncultured Elusimicrobia bacterium
CCTTGAACTCGACGCCGAGCGCGGCGCGCGGGTGCAGCGCGGAGATCGCGAGCGTCGCCTGATAGATCTCGCCGGTGAGCGGGTCGACGCGCGTCTGGCCGATCGCGTAGTTGGCGTCCTTGTCGACGAACCAGCGGATCACGGTGTTGCGGCCGTCGGAGGAGTCGAAGCCCTCGGGCGCGTCCTTGACCTCGATCGCCTCGAGCAGGCCGATGCGCTCGAACGCCTCGTTCCAGGCGAGCACGCCGCGCTTGACCGAGGCGCGGTAGCGCTCGGGCACGCTCGAGTCGATCCAGAAGACGACCGGCTTCTTGACCTTGGAAGCGGCCGCCGTCGGATCGCTCTTCTCGAGGCGCCAGCGGTTGACGAGCTTCGTCATCGGCTGGGCGGTCCGGTCGTCGCTCCAGTCCTCGTACGCCGTGCTGAAGTGGCCGAGGCGCGAGTCGGCCTTGCGCGGCGTGTAGCCCGCCTCGGGCAGAGAGGAGAAGCTCAGGCGCACGGAGAGCGTCACGCGGCGCGCGTCGGGCAGGCGCGTGGCGACGTCCTCGAAACCGGCCTCGCGCTCGTACACCTGGCGCGCGCCGATCTCGAGGTTGTCGACGTAGGAGTCGGCCCGCGTGAGCCCGGAGAGCTCGGAATCGAGCTTGTACTCCGCGTCGAACGCGTTCTCGACGTCGTCCTTGATCTTGAAGATGTCCTGAAGCGCGAGCGACTTGAGGTCCACGGCGACGGCGCCGGTGACCGGATCCTCGGAGATGATCTTCGCCTTGCCGATCGTCGTATCCGAGCCGATCTCGCCGAGGGCGTTCGAGAGCGGCGAGCCCTCCGGCGCGCGCCGCGACAGGTCGCGCGCGACGAGCTCGACGAAGCCGCCGCTGCGCTTGAAGTACACCGCGCGCTCGTAGGAGTCGGTGCGGCCGGCCGCCAGGTCCTTCTCGCCCAAGCCGCGCTCGAACACGGCGTTCATCAGCATCAGCTTGCCGAACTTCGCGGGCTCGATCCAGAGGCGGCGCGCGTCGCCCTTGCCGTCGACGTGCAGGAGGTGCGGCGCCTTGGCGAGCGTGCGCTTGAGCGCGCCGAAGGACGCGGTGGACGCGGCGAGCGCGCCGCCGAGCAGCGCGGTGGCCGCGACGGCGGTGAGCATGGACCAGCCGGCGATCGCGGCGACGGCGACGCCCGCGACGGCGCCGCCCACGAGCGCGGCCGTCACGGCGGCGGCGGTCTTCTCGCGGCGGAAATTCGAGGGCAGCGCCTCCCAGACGGCGGGGCCGCCGACCCAGAGCGCGGAGATCGCGAGCCAGGCGGAGGCGTCCATGCCGAAGTACGAGAGCACCGAGGGCAGGAACGCGGCGAACGGCGCGACGATGCCCGAGAGGCGCCACCACGCGAGCGCGGACGTCGCGGTCTTGACGCTCTTCGAGGGTGTCTTCACCGCGGCCGACTTGATCGCGAGCTCGGGGCGCGCGGGCTTGAGGGCGGCGGGAACCGATTCCTTGCCGGGGACGGGCTCGGCGGAGGCCGCGGACAGGACGCGCGCGCCGTCGAACTTCATGGCCATCACGCCGGCTTCGGGGATGAACGGCAGGATCGGGGCGACGGCGCGCGACGGCTTCAGAGCGGCGGAAACGGCGGACGGCTTAACGGCGACGGCGGCTTTGAACTGAACGGCTTTGAGCGCCGAAACCGTCAAAGGAGCGACGGGAACCGCGACCGACGGCGCGGAGTACGCGGGGAGCGCGGAATTGAGCGAGCCGTTCAACGACAACGGACCGCTCAGCGGCGACAACGACGGAGCGGCGATCTGCGGAACGGAAATATTGACGGTGGGAACGGCGGTTCCCGCGGACAAGTTGCCGCGCAAAGTCTGCGCCAGCGCCGGGGTCGGCGCGACGAGAGAGACGGCGATCGCGAGAGCGATGAGGCGCGTCATCAGCGCTCATCTTAGCAACCGCCCCGGTTTCCTTTATGGGACGAAGGACCCGCCGCGGGACTCTTATAGGGCCTAGGGTTTTCGACCCCGACGGCCCGCACGCGGACCGGCGCTATTCGCCTTTTACCCGACGTTACTTTCGGCGAAAGTGCGGCGAGGGATAACGCGAATAACTTCGCGCGCGAGGGACTACTCGCAGATGTGGCACACCCCGAGTCCATCGACGGACTGGGGCTTATCGCGGTCCGAATTCACCATACACAAGAACCCGAAGGGCTCGGTCGCGTCCGCGGGGCAGCGGAACTGGTGGGGATCCGACGGGGAGACGTAGACCACGTCGCCGACGCCGACGTTCCAGATGTAGCAGCCGGCCTGGGCCTCGCCCTTGCCGCGCATCGGGATGACGACGTGCTCGTGCTCGTGCTTCTCCAGCGTCGAGAAGCCGCCGGGCGCGATCTCGAAGTAGCGGACGTGGAAGCGCATGGACTCGCCGCGCTTGCCGACGAGCTCGCGCCGGGAGATTCCCTTGTATTCGGCGGTGTCGGTCTTGTACGGCTCGAGCGGGACGTCCTTCCACTCGAACTTGCCCGCCTCGCGGCGGATGACCTTGGAGTGATTGCCCTGGATCGGCGGCGGGGGCGGGGCCTTCACGCCCCCGCGCGTCCGATCCTGGTCGCTCACTGGCCGACGTGAGGCGGCGGCGTCTTGGTGCGGCGCGACACGCGCAGACGGACCTGAGCGCGGCGGATCGCCGCTTCCATCTGAGCGAGCTGCATCGGGTCGAGGCCGGGCTTGAGCTCCTGCTTCGCCTTCTCGAGCGCCTGCTTCGCGCGCTCGGCGTCGATCTGCTCCGCGTTCTCCGCCGTCTCGGCGAAGAGCGCGATCGTGTCGTTCTTGACCTCGGCGAAGCCGCCGGAGACGGCGAAGCGCTTCACCTCGCCCTTCTCCGTCACGCGCACCTCGCCGGGGGCGAGCTGCACGATGAACTCGCGGTGGCCGGGCAGAACGCCCATCTCGCCGTTGAACGCCGGCAGGACGACGAAGTCCGCGGGAGCGGACCACGCCACCTTCTCCGGCGTCACGAGCTCGAGCGTCAGGCGTTTATCGGACATAGATTCCTCTTACTTGGACGCCTCGGCGTTCGCGACCGCTTCCTCGATGCCGCCGCACATGTAGAACGCCGGCTCGGGGAGGGCGTCGTACTTGCCCTCGATGAGGCCCTTGAAGCTCGAGATGGTGTCCTTGAGCTCGTACTGTCTGGTGGCCTTGGTGCGGGATGTCC
>CAYVFO010000235.1:0-3183 GCA_964450975.1 uncultured Elusimicrobia bacterium
GGGCGTGTTCCATCCGTGGGGATGGCTCCATGTTCACAAAAATGTGTCATGAGCCGAAATATCTTTGATAATAATTCTCCGCCGCGCCGCTCCCGCGCGATCCCGCGCGCTCTCCCCGCGCCGTTTCGTCGCCCGCGCTCCTTTCTCGTTGTGGCTCGGACGGGATTTTGGTAAAATGACACCCTTGTATTGAGCAGTGAAAGCCTGACACCACCGTCGCATGGAGACTCAGATGGCCACGATGCGGACCCTCTTCCTTAATCCCCCCTCTTTCGAGGGCTTCGACGGAGGCGCCGGCGCCCGATACCAGGCTAGAAGGGAGATCCGCTCCTTCTGGTTCCCGACCTGGCTCGCCCAGCCGGCGGCCCTGATCCCGAACTCCAAGCTCATCGACGCCCCGGCAGACGACCTCACCCTCGACCAGGTCCTCCAGCGCGCGCGCGGATTCGAGCTGTGCGTCATCCACACCTCGACCCCCTCCTTCGACAACGACCAGAAGGTCGCCGAGGCCCTCAAGAAGCAGAACCCGGACATGCGCATCGGCTTCGTCGGCGCGCACGTCGCCGTCCTGCCCGAGGAGTCGCTCAAGGCCGCCCCCGTCCTCGACTTCGTCGGCCGCGAGGAGTTCGACTACACCCTCAAGGAAGTCGCCGAGGGCCGCCCGTACGAGACCATCGCGGGCCTGTCCTTCCGCAAGGGCGACGAGATCGTCCACAACCCCGACCGCACGCTCATCGACGACATGGACAACCTCCCGTCCGTGCTCGACGTCTACAAGCGCGATCTGCACGTGCCGAACTACTACATCGGCTACCTCAAGCACCCGTACCTCTCCCTCTACACGGGCCGCGGCTGCCCCGCGCGCTGCTCGTTCTGTCTCTGGCCCCAGACCGTCGGCGGCCACGTCTACCGCACGAAGTCGGCCAAGGCCGTCATCGCGGAGATGGCGCGCGCCAAGGAGATGTTCCCCGAGGTCCAGGAGTTCTTCTTCGACGACGACACCTTCACCGCGGACCTGACCCGCGCGGCGGAGATCGCCAAGGGGCTCGGCAAGCTCGGCATCATGTGGTCGTGCAACTCGCGCGCCAACGTTCCCTACGAGTACCTCAAGATCTTCAAGGACAACGGCCTGCGCCTGCTCCTCGTCGGCTACGAGTCGGGCAACCAGCAGATCCTCAACAACATCAAGAAGGGCGTGCGCGTCGACATCGCGGAAGAGTTCACCAAGAACTGCCGCAAGCTCGGCATCGTCATCCACGGCACGTTCATCCTCGGCCTGCCCGGCGAGACGAAGGAGACGATCGAGGAGTCGATCAAGTTCGCCTGCCGCCTCAACGTCGACACGATCCAGGTCTCGCTCGCCGCGGCGTATCCCGGCACCGAGCTCTACCGCCAGGCGATGACCAACAAGTGGTACGACGACAGCACTCTCGTCCGCAACGACGGCACGCAGAGCGCGGCGATCCAGTATCCGCACCTCCCCGCCGAGATGATCGAGGCGGGAGTCAAGCGCTTCTACTCGCGCTTCTACGCGCGCCCGACGCCGATCATGCGCATGCTCGTCAACATGGCGAAAGACCCGCTCGAGCGCCAGCGCCGACTGCGCGAGGGCAAGGAGTTCCTCGACTACCTGCGCGGCCGTCAGAAGCCGGCGCAGTCGCGCCTCGCCCCCGGCGAGACGAAGCACAAGGAGCCCGTCGCCGCCTAGCCGGTCCTCGCATGGAGCTTCTGCTCGACGGCGAGTTCCCGGGCCTGTTCCTTCTGGCCGCCGCGGTCGGCGGCCGGACGGCCTTCTCGGCGTTCGCGCTGCTGTCGGCGGCGTTCACTCTCGGCTTCGCCGTCGTGGCGGGAATCCTCGCGCGGCGCTACCTGACCCCGCGTCCGCCCCACTCGGCCGCGTCGCTGCCGCCGATCACCGTCATCAAGCCGCTCAAGGGCGAGGACGCCGAGCTCTACGAGAACCTCGCGAGCTGCTGCCGGCAGGATTACCCCTGCTTCCAGATCCTGTTCTGCCTGTCTTCGCCCGACGACGCGGCGCTCTCCGCGGTGCAGAAGCTCAAGAAGGACTTCCCCGAGGCCGACCTCGAGGTCGTCGTCTCCAAGAGCCGCATCGGCTACAACCCGAAGGTCAACAACATGGCCAACGCGTATCCGTTCGCCAAGTACGACCTGCTGCTCATGTCCGATTCCGACATCCGCGTGGAGGCGGGCTTCCTCAAGCGCATGGCCGCCCCGTTCGAGGATCCCGCCGTCGGCGTCGTCACCTCCTTCTATCAGGCCGCGCGCGCGAAGGGCCTCTGGGGCCTCATGGAGTCCCTCTCGATCAACGCGCACTTCCTCCCGCAGGCCGCCTGCGCCGCGGGCTTCGGGATGCGCTTCACGATGGGCGCCGCGATGATGGTCCGCCGCGCCGCCTTCGAGAAGACCGGCGCGTTCCACAACCTGGCCGACCATCTGGCCGACGACTTCTGGCTCGGCGAGTCGGTGCGCGACGCCGGCTGGCGCCTCGAGACGGCCGACGGCTGCGTCGACTCGGTCCCCTGCATCGAGAGCGGCGTCGAGCACTTCAAGCACCTCGTGCGCTGGGCCCGGACCATCCGGCTCTGCCAGCCCGCGGGCTTCTACGCGAGCCTCATCCAGCACGGCTTCTCGCTGGCGACCTTGCGCCTGCTCGTGCAGGGGCCGGACGCGCTCGGCGCGGGCCTGCTGCTCGGCATCTGGGCGGCCAAGGCCGCTTCGTGCGCGGCGCTCTCCGAGCGCCTCGGCGGCCGGCAGCCGCTGCGGGCCCTCCTGCTCCTCCCCCTCTCCGAGTGGTTCTCCTTCGCCGCCTGGATCGGCGCGTGCGCCTCGAACACCGTGCTCTGGCGCGGCGAGCTGTTCACGGTCGAGTCCCAGGGCCGCCTGCAGCCCGCGGCCCCCGTCCCCCTGCCGCGGCCGCTCCCGGTCGAGAGATAGCGCGTGACGCGCGGCCGTAAGCTGTTCACAGCCCTCGTCCTCCTCCTCGGCTCCGCGACTTTCCTCTACCTCCTCTGGACGTTCGAGCCCGCGAAGGTCTGGGCTCAGCTCGTCGCCTTCGGCTGGGGCTTCGCGATCCTCATCCCCTTCCAGATCTTCGACCACGCCCTCAACGCCCTCGGCTGGCGCTTCGCCTTCTCGCCGGAGGACGCGCGCAAGACGTCGTTC
>CAYVFO010000236.1:0-1016 GCA_964450975.1 uncultured Elusimicrobia bacterium
GGCCGGCGTGGTCCTCGTCGAGGACCTTCTGAGCCTTGTCGAGGTCGATGACGTCCTTCGTGCGCTTGGACCAAGGCAGGTGCGTCATCCAGTCGAGGTACGTGCGGGAAACCGTGGACTCGGGGGAGAACGGCGCCATCTTCTCGAGGCGCGCGAGCTCCTTGAGCGAGGCGGTCTCGGCGGCCTCGGGCATCTTGGCGTCCTTGATCGCCTTCTTGAAGTCCTCCATCTCCTGGGCGAAGTCGTCCTTCTGCCGGAGCTCCTTCTGGATGGCCTTCATCTGCTCGTTGAGGTAGTACTCCTTCTGGGTCTTCTCGATCTGCGTCTTGACCCGCGTGTGGATCTTCCTCTCGAGCGTCAAAATCTCGATGTCCGCCTTGAGAATCACGACGAGCTTCTCGAGGCGGCCCTTGGGCTCGACCTGCTCGAGCAGCGCCTGGCGGTCCGCGGCCTTGAGCACGGAGACGGCGGCGATCTTGTCGGCGAGCTCGGACGGGTCCTCGACCGCGCCGAAGCCGCTCATGTCGGCGGGCGCGCGGCGCGAGAGCTTGCCGTGCTCCTCGGCGGTCTCGAGCGCGTGGCGCATGAGCGCCTTCACCTCGGACGTCGCCTTCGCCGGCGTCTCGGGATACGTCAGGACGGACTGCCAGTGGCCGGCGGCCGCGTCGTACTCCATCGACTTGACCGTCGCGCGCGCGTGCGCCTGCAGGAACACCTTGAGCGTTCCGTCGGGCATCTTGAGGTATTGCACGACCTCGACGAGCACGCCGAGCGTGTAGACGTCCTCGGCCTTCGGGTCCTCGATCGTGACGTCCTTCTGCGCGACGACGCAGAGGAGCTTGGCGTGGTCCTTCATCGCCGCTTCGATCGACTTGACCGACTTCGGCCGGCCGACGGAGAGCGGCAGCACCATGTGCGGGAACACGACGACGTCGCGCACGGCGAGCAGCGGCAGTCGCGCGGGACGCGCGGCCGCGGCGGTCGCGGGAGGCGGGGACTTCTTCTCGCTCACAGCT
>CAYVFO010000236.1:1026-2648 GCA_964450975.1 uncultured Elusimicrobia bacterium
GCTCGGCGGGACGACCTGGTCGACGAGGCCGTAAGCGACGGATTCCTCGGCGGAGAGGTAGAAGTTGCGCTCGACGTCCTTGTTGAGCTTCTCGTAGGGCTGGCCGCAGTGCTTCGCGAGAATCTCGGAGAGGCGCTGGCGCGTGTGGCCCATCTCGGCGCCCTCGATGCGGATGTCGGATTCCTGGCCCTGCATGCCGCCGCGGATGAGCGGCTGGTGGATCATGACGCGGGCGTGGGGAAGGATCATGCGCTTGCCCTTCGTGCCGGCCGCGAGGATGACCGCGCCGAAGCTCATCGCCATGCCCATGCAGAGCGTGGAGATCGGCGCGCGCACGAACTGCATCGTGTCGTACACCGCGAGGCCGGCCGTGACCATGCCGCCGGGCGAGTTGATGTAGAGATGGATGTCCTTCTCATGGTCCTCGCCGTCGAGGTAGAGGAGCTGCGAGATGAGGGTGTTCGCCGACTCGGTCGTGAACACGCCTCCGTCGCCGCCGACGAAGATGATGCGCTCTTTCAGCAGCCGGGAAAAGATGTCGTAGCCGACGGCCGAGCCTTGCGTCCACTTCTCGAGGACTTGCGGGAGAATAGCGGGCATGGGTCTAGAATAGCTCTTTTGGAAATGACCCTCAATAGACGTTTTCGGCTCGGAGTTATTCGCGTTTTCCACAGGTTTCACTTTCGTCGAAAGTGAATACAGGGATCGTCTCATTGCCGAAGATAACGAGGCCTGCTATCCTCTGCTCGCATGGATCACCGGCCGGACCCTCGCGCGGTCGAAATTCTCGAAGACCTGATGCGGGTGGTTCACAGGCGGCCTGACGGCGGAATCATTTCATGGCTGTTCTCCCGTCCGCAGCGGCGAGCGTTCAGGACGATGAGCAACCGTCTGGAGGACATCGCTCCCCTCGATCTTCTCTGGCTCGATGAGCGCGCGCGAAATTGGTGGTGGGATTCCGATCTGTTCCCCGGCTGGAAGCAGCTCGAGGCTTATCTCGCCGACGCTCCGCATTGGACCGAGGCAGCTTTGGCCTCGTTTCATCCGAGCGGCTACATACGCGAGGACGCCGTCGAGGTCCTGAGCCGCGTCGAATCCGGGGAGGAGTTGCCTTATCTGCTGATCCGGGCCGGCGATTGGGTCACGCACGTTTCCGACCCGGCACGAGAGGCCGTGCGCGAGCGCCTCGACCCTCGCTACGGGCGGGCGTTCGTCGAATCGATCGAGCTCGTCCGCCGGATGACGCGCATCGCCCGCTGCGATCCGCGCTTGAAAGCGGAGATCGACGCCTTCCTCGCCAGCGCATCGTGCTCGCCGCATCTTCTCGAAGCCTGCGGGTCGGGCTCGACCGCCCGCCGCCGGCTTTGTTATCCGATCGCGCTCGCCGCCGGTCACGCCGCTCCCGTCGAGCTGGCTCGGCGAGCGGCGAGCGACTCGGATCCAGTGCTCCGCGTATGGGCCGTCCAAGTCGCCGCTCGCGCGGACGACGCGGAAGAAGCGAAGAAGCTGCTGGTGCATCTGCTCGACAACGACTCGGCCGGCGTACGAAAGGCGGCGGCCTTCGCGCTCACCTCCCGCTTCAAGGATGAATCCGCCGCTCTCTTGAAGGATTGGATTTTTGA
>CAYVFO010000236.1:2658-3177 GCA_964450975.1 uncultured Elusimicrobia bacterium
ACCCGCGGTGCGGGAGCACGCGCGCTACACGCTCGGTCTGGACAAAGAGGGGGCGGCCGCCCGCTACCGAACGACGCTCCGCGAGTCGAGCGGCATCCGCCTCGCGGGAGCCGTCGAGGGGCTCGGAGAAACGGGGACCCCGGCCGACCTCGCCTTGCTCGCCCAATTCGAAGGCCACGCATCCTCGCGACTTCGCCTGGCGGTCATGCGCGCGCGCTGGAAGCTCGATCCGGAGTGCGACGCCGAAATTACCGTCGCGGGCCTCTCCGATCCGGCCTCGTGCGTGGTTTGGGCGGCCGTGCGCCGCTGGCTCTCGCGCCGCGTCGCGCTCGATGACGCAACCGTCTGGCGGCTCATGATCGGGAAAGGCCACGCGCGCTCCGTCGGCCTGACGCTCGCGGCGGGATTGCCGAAGTGGCGCGGGACTCTGTTGCTTCTCCGCGCGATCGCCGAAGGGGAGTCCGAACTCGCCGCGCCGGCGACGAGCCGGCTGCTTCAGCGGGTTCACGGCTGGAACAG
>CAYVFO010000237.1:0-3170 GCA_964450975.1 uncultured Elusimicrobia bacterium
GCGCCTCATGGGCGGCCTGTCGAAGAAGATGCTGATCACCTTCGTCACGATGGGCGCCTCGATCCTCGCGATCGCGGGCATCCCGGGCACGTCCGGCTACTTCTCGAAGGACATGATCCTGGCGAACGTCTACCACTCGAACCAGCCGATCTTCTGGATCATGCTCCTCACGGCTCTCATGACGGCCTTCTACATGACGCGCATCTTCGTCATGGCCTTCCTCGGCGACGCGCGCGACCACGAGAAGAACCACCACGCGCACGAGTCGCCGCTGATGATGACCGGCCCGCTCGTCGTCCTCGCGTTCCTCGCGCTCGTCTCCGGCTGGCTGATCGCCCGGAATGATCTCGTCTACAAGCTCTTCCCGAAGCCGTCGATCGGCGCGGCGGCCGCTCCGGCGGCCCACGCGGCCGCGCCGGCGGCCGACGCCCACGCCGCTCCCGCCGCTCATGGCGACCATGCCGCGGCTCCCGCCGCCGAAGCCGTTCCCGCCGCGGCTCACGCGGAGGCGGAAGGTCACGCGGCTCATCACGAGGACCATCTCCCGCACGGCCTGCACGTCGCGCTGCCGTTCCTCGTGCTCGGCGCGATGGGCTTCTCGTTCTTCCTCTATAAAGGTCCGGCTTTCGCCGTGGCCGACTCGCTCAAGGCGACGTTCATGCCGGCCTGGACCGTCCTCGAGCGCCGCTGGTACCTCGACGACGCGTTCAACCTCCTCGTCGCGTTCTGCGACAAGGTCGCCGCGCTCGCGTTCTGGATCGACGCGAACGTCGTCGACCGCGTCTTCGTCGACGGCTGGGGACTGCTCACGCGCATCGCCGCGGAGATCAGCAACCTCGTGGACGCCCTGTTCGTCGACAAGACCGTCGACGGCTTCGGCGGCCTGAGCGTCGACCTCGGCGTCGGGCTGCGGTCCCTCGTCAAAGACGGACAGATTCAGGAGTACCTGATGTACGCCGCAATCGCCTTCAGCCTCGCCGCCACTTTGATCCTGACGCGCTGATAGAACTAGGAGAGAATCGATGAACATGCTGAGCCTGATCACCTTCGCGCCCCTCGTCGGCGCGCTGATCATCCTGTGCATCCCGAAAGAGAAGGAGCAGTGGATCCGCGGCGTCGCCTACGCGGCCGCCGGTCTCTCGCTGCTGATCTCGCTCCTCATGATCCCGAGCTTCAACATCGGGACCCACGAGATGCAGTTCGTCGAGCGCTTCGCCTGGATCCCGTCGTTCGGCGTCCAGTACTTCATGGGCGTGGACGGCCTCTCCTTCCCGCTCGTGCTCCTGACGACCTTCATGTGCGTCATCGCGCTGATCGGTTCGCACTCCATCGAGAAGCGGGTCAAGGAGTACTTCTTCTGGTTCCTCGTCCTCGAGGTCGGCATGCTCGGCGTCTTCGCGGCGCTCGACCTGGTCCTCTTCTACGTGTTCTGGGAGCTCACGCTCGTCCCGATGTACTTCCTCATCGGCGTCTGGGGCGGCCCGAAGAAGGAGTTCGCGGCGATCAAGTTCTTCCTGTACACGCTCGCCGGCTCCGTGTTCATGCTGCTGGCGATCCTCGCGCTCTACTTCAAGGGCCCGCACACCTTCGACATGCTCGAGCTCGCGAAGCTCGCGCCGGGCTGGGACGCGCGCTTCCAGATCCTCGTGTTCCTCGGCCTCTACTTCGGAATGGCGATCAAGGTGCCGGCGTTCCCGTTCCACACCTGGCTGCCGCTCGCGCACGTCGAGGCGCCGACCGCGATCTCCGTCATCCTGGCCGCCGTCCTCCTCAAGATGGGCGTCTACGGCCTCCTGCGCATCTCGCTGTCGCTCGCCCCGGCGGGCTTCCAGTGGTTCCTGCCCTACTTGATCGTCATCGCGACGATCAACATCGTCTACGGCGCGCTGTGCGCCATGGCGCAGACCGACATGAAGAAGATGGTCGCCTACTCGTCGGTCAACCACATGGGCTACTGCCTGCTCGGCATCGCCGGCATGACCACGGCCGGCTTCGCCGGCGCGGTCTTCCAGATGCTCTCCCACGGCATCATCACGGGCGCGCTGTTCCTTCTCGTCGGCGTGATCTACGACCGGGCGCACACCCGCGACGTGTCGGCGTTCGGCGGCCTGGCCACCAAGCTGCCCGTCTACGCGGCGCTCATGTCGCTCACTTGCTTCGCCTCGCTCGGCCTCCCTGGCCTCGCGGGCTTCATCGGCGAGTTCTTGTGCTTCCTCGGCGCGTTCCCGAACTGGAAGATCTACACGGCGATCTCGGTCCTCGGCATCATCGCGACGGCGGCGTTCTTCCTGCGCATGATGCAGAAGGTCTTCCTCGGCGCGTTCAACGAGAAGTGGGCGGGCCTCGAGGACATGACGGTCCGCGAGCTCGTCGCGGTCGTGCCGCTCGCGGTCCTCACGGTCTGGTTCGGCGTGTACCCGAAGTGGCCGCTCGACATGATGAACAAGACGATCGAGCACCTGCTCGGCAAATAAGATGAACAACCTGCGCCTGCTGATGCCGGAGACGGTCCTCGCGTCGCTCGCACTGGGCGTCGCGTTCGTCGACCTCCTGCTGCCCGCGTCGAAGCGGCGCTGGCTCTACCACCTGGCGTGGCTCTCCGGCGCGGGAGTCCTCGCCTGGGTCGCCTGCACGCTCGGCGACGCCTCGGCGCACGGCGTCGGCACGCTGTGGTCGGCCGACCCGTTCAGCCAGTTCTTCAAGCTGACGACTTTGATGACGGCCGTCCTGTGCCTGCTGCTCGGCCTCGACTACGCGGAGCTGCCCGAGCGGCACGCCGGGGCGTTCTCGGCGCTCATGCTGCTCGCGACCGCGGGCCTCATGTACCTCGTCTCGGCCACCGACCTGCTGCTCGTCTTCGTCGCGCTCGAGCTCGTGTCGATCTCCTCGTTCATCCTCGCCGGCTTCGAGCGCACGAACCCGAAGTCGAACGAGGGCTCGATGAAGTACTTCCTCTTCGGCGCGTTCTCCTCGGCGATCATGGTGTTCGGCATCTCGCTCTACTTCGGCGCCACGGGCACCACGAAGCTCGCCGCCGCCGCGGCCGCCCCCGGCCCGATGCTCGTCCTCGCGCTCGTGCTGATCCTCCTCGGCCTGGCGTTCAAGGCCTCCATCGCTCCCATGCACTTCTGGGTGCCGGACGCCTACGAGGGCGCCCCGACGCCCGTCAC
>CAYVFO010000238.1:0-3151 GCA_964450975.1 uncultured Elusimicrobia bacterium
GAGGGGGGCCGGGCGAATGAGCCCTCGGGGGCAAGGGGCCCCCGGCATGCGGACTAGGAGCTACAGGACGAAAGTCTGGGCCGTTGCGGCCCGGAGGTCCCATAAGGATTCCCCTAAAAGTAGGTTTAATGCGAGCATGAAGAAGCTGTGCGCTTTGGCCGTCGCGGCCGCACTCCCGTCGACGTCGTTCGCTCAGGTTAAGGCCGTGGTTCCCGTCAATTCGTTCCGCGCACCCGTGAACGCCGTTCTCACGGGCATGCCCGACGCCTTGACCCTTCCGGCCGCCCAACTGTCCGCTCCGTCGTTGACGCCTATAATTTCTCCCATCCAGGCCGCCGTTCCTTCCGTTATATCGCCCCTCACCGCCAACCCCATGAAGAATTCCCCGAAGCCGTCGTTCGCCGCCAAGCCGTCGCTCGAGGCCCTCGCCTCCGGACTCGAGGGCAAGGCCGGCTCCGCGCCGCACGCCGACGCGCTCGGCAAGACGTTCGACGCCGCGTTGCCCTCGAAAGGCTGCGCCGCCTGCGCCGGCGACGAAGTTCCCGCCGGAGCTCCGTCGGCGAAGGTTCCGCTGTCGTCCGGCCGTCTGACGAAGGACGTGCAGCCGAAGAAGTACTCGCTCCGTTTGGCGTTGGAGCCCGAGACCGCGTCGTTCACCGGCAAGGTGAAGGTCGCGCTCTCCGCGAAGCGCCCCACCCGCCAGCTTGTTCTCAATTCGTTGGATCTGTCGTACCAGTCCGTCGTCGTCAACGGCATCCGTTTGAATCCGTCGCAGATCTTCGTCGACAACAAGGCCGAGACCGTGACTTTGCTTCTCGATGAGCCCGTCTCCGGCAAGGTCGTCCTCGAGGCCGAATATTCCGGCAAGATGAACGAGCTCATGCGCGGCCAGTACAAGTCGCGCGGCAAGAACGGCGACAAGGCCGAGGCTTGGACGTTCACGCACCTCGAGCCCACGCACGCGCGCCGCGTCCTTCCGTCCTTCGACGAGCCGTCGTTCAAGGCGCCGTTCTCGCTCACGCTCGACGTGCCCGAAGGCCTCACGCCGATCTCCAACATGCCGTCCATATCGGACGTCAAAGCCGGCGGCCGCCGCGTCGTCGAGTTCGCCGAGACGCCGAAGATGTCCTCGTACCTGCTCGCCGTGTTCGCCGCGCGCCTCGTCCCCAAGACGCGCGTGGTCGCCGGCACGAAGCTCACCGTCTGGGCCGCGCCCGACCAGATCGCGCAGGCCGACTTCGCGCTCGACGCGGGCGAAAAGGCGCTCAAGTACCTCAACAAGTACTTCGGCATCAAGTACATGCTGCCCAAGCTCGACATGGTCGCCGCGCCCGACTTCGCGTCCGGCGCGATGGAGAACTGGGGCGCGATCCTCTACCGCGACACCTCGCTTTTGATCGACCCGAAGCTCTCCTCCGATTCCGCCAAGCGCCGCGTCGCCGAGGTCGTCAGCCACGAGATCGTCCACCAGTGGTTCGGCAACCTCGTGACGATGGAGTGGTGGAACGACCTCTGGCTCAACGAGGCGTTCGCGACGTGGGTCGCGTACAAGGTCGTCGACTCGTGGAAGCCCGACTGGAAGGTCTGGGACGAGTTCGACCAAAGCAAGCGTTCTCCCTTGTCGATCGACGCGCTCCCGGGCACGCGGGCCGTGCGCTCGCAGGCCTCGACGCCCGCCGAGATCCAGGCGATGTTCGATCCGATGTCCTACCAGAAGGGCGGCGCCCTCCTGCGCATGATCGAGAACTACGTCGGCGAGGCCGCGTTCCGCAAAGGCATCCAGGCGTACATGAAGCGCTTCGCCTACAAGAACGCCGAGGCCTCCGACCTCGCGCGCGAGCTCGAGCGCGCCTCCGGCAAGCCCGTCAAGAAGATGATGGACGGCTGGCTCAAGCAGGGCGGCGTGCCCATGATCAGCGTGAAGGCCGAAGGCAAAACGTTGTCGCTCAGCCAGTCGCGCTTCTCCGCGTTCGGGTTGAAGTCGAACGACACGTGGTCCGTTCCGATGGTCGTTCGCTACAAGCTCAAGGGTGAAAAGTCGGTCCGAACTCAGGCCGTGCTTCTCGATAAGCCCACCGCTAGAGTGGAGCTCAAAGGCCGCGGCGACATCGAGTGGGTGTATCCGAACGCTTCGGAGCTCGGTTACTATCGTTTCGATCTGAGCGCGCCGTTGCTCCAGACTATTCTGGCCCGCCGTTCCGAGCTCTCGGCCGTCGAGCGCGCCGGCCTCCTCAACAACCTCTGGGCTCGCGTCCGGGCGGGGACGTTGCCCGTCTCGACGTTCCTCGAGTCCCTCTCGTCGTTCCGCGACGACGAGTCCCGCCTGGTCGTCGAGGACGCCTTCGCGTATCTAAAGGCGATCAAGCAGGAGCTCGCGACGTCGGAGTCCGACAAGGCCGCGCTCTCCGAGCTCGCCGCGTCGTTCTTCGCGCCGCGCCTGAAGAAGCTCGGCTGGGACAAGAAGAAGGGCGAGGATCAGGAGATCACGCTCACGCGTCCGACCGTCTTGAACGCGCTCGCGCTCCTCGCTCCCGCGTCGCTCGATCAGAAGCAGGTCACGGCGCGCCTCGAGAAGTACCTGGCCGATCCGTCGTCCCTCGACGCGTCGGTCGCGCCCGTCGTGCTCACCGCGGCCGCGCGCCGCAACGAGCCGGCGCTCTTCGAGGCGTTCCGCGCTCGGCTCGCCGCGCCGAAGACGCCCGAGCAGAAGAGCCTCATGCTCCGCGCGCTCGCGGAGTTCTCCTCGCCCGAGCTGCTCGATCGCTATCTCGGCATGACCCTCTCCGACGAGATCCGCGCGCAGGACGCGTGGATGCCGTACGTCTGGCTTCTGTCCAACCCCGCGACGCGCGAGCGCGCGTGGGCGTTCGTGAAGTCGAACTGGCCCGCGCTGTCGGGCAAGCTCGGCCCCCGCGGCGGCACGCGCGTCGTCGGCGCCGCCGGCGGCCTGGTGTCCGCCGCCTGGAAGGAGGAGGTCGCCTCCTTCTTCCGCGCTCCCGGGAACGAGATCGAGATGGCGCGCAAGACGCTCGACCAGACGCTCGAGTCGATCGACCTCGGCGTGCGCTTCAAGGACGGCCAGTCCCCGTCCTTCACCGAGTGGTCGGCGGCGAAGCTGAGGAAATAGTTTTGGTGCCTGGCGTGCCGTTAA
>CAYVFO010000239.1:0-3127 GCA_964450975.1 uncultured Elusimicrobia bacterium
TTCGTCGGCGCGAAAGTCAGCCAGTACGCGCTGCTCCCGCAGGGCCAGCCCGAGCGCGAGAAGCGCGCGCTCGCGATGCGCGCCGCGATGGACGCCGAGGGCTTCGGCCACTGCACGAACGAGTACGAGTGCGAGGCCGCGTGCCCCAAGGAGATCAAGGTCTCCAACATCGCGCGGCTCAACCGCGAGTACTTCCGGGCCACGCTCGTCAGCGAGTAGCTTGAGGCTCGACCAGGATTTCGGCGTCACGGCCGGAAAGCTGGACGAGCTCAAGGCGCGCGTCGTCCGCCTGAAGATCGACCCGTCCGCGATCGAGGAGACGTTCTCGCGCGGCGGCGGAAAGGGCGGGCAGAAGGTCAACAAGACCGCCAACCGCGTGCAGCTCTATTACGCGCCGCACGACGTCCGGGTCGCGTGCCACCGCGAGCGCAGCCGCTCGCTCAACCGCTTCTTCGCCCTGCGCGAGCTCGTCGACCGGATCGAGATGATCGTCTCCCCCGAGACCTCGGAGCGCCTGGCCGAGATGCGGCGCATCCAGAAGCGGAAATCCCGCTCCCGCGCGCGGACGCTGAACAAGACCGTGTACCAGGAGAATGCGTGAAGTACTTCTCCGTCGAGGAAGCCGACGCCCTCATCCCCGAGCTCGAGAAGATCTTCGAGGCGGTCGCCGAGCTGACCGCGCAGGCCGAGCTCAAGGCGTCCGGCCTGCGCAAGCGGCAGGAGAACGGCCCCGCCGACCCCGCCGCCGACGCGATCGACCGCTCCCAGCTCCAGTTCCTCGCGCAGGGCATCAACGAGTGGATGCAGAAAATCGTGGATCTCGGCGCGCTGCCGAAGGGCGTGCAGCCCGCGCTCGTGGACTTCCCGGCGCGCGTTGAGGGCCGCGAGGCGTACCTGTGCTGGCGGCTCGGCGAGAAGAAGGTCTCCCACTGGCATCCCGTGGAAGAGGGCTTCGCCTCGCGCAAGCCCTTGCCGCGCAAACGCTGACGTCGCGCCGCCGTCGCGAAACCGTCCCTCCGCCTCCGTAGCCGCGTCCCGCCGCGGACGCTATGCTCCCCGCATGGCCTCGCGAGCGTCCATCGGCGTCGACATCGGAGGCACGAAGACCCTCTTCGTGCTGTTCGACGAGTCTTTCCGCGCGGTCGAGACGGTCAAGATCAAGACGCCGCTCGAGAAGGGCGAGAAAGGGTTCACCGAGGGCATCGTCGACGGCGTCGAGGACATCGCCCGCGCGGCCAAGAAGAAGAATCTCGTCGTCGTCGTCGCGGGCGCCGGCTGCGCCGGCGTCCTCGACCGCGACGAGGGCAGGATCCGGTTCTCTCCCAACATCACCTATCTGAAGAACTATCCGCTCGCCAAGGTCATCGCGAAGGCCTCCGGCGTCGACGCGTTCATCGACAACGACGTCCGCATGGGCCTCTACGGCGAGCACCGGCTCGGCGCGGCGCGCGGCCTCGACCACGTGATCGGCGTCTTTTTCGGGACGGGCGTCGGCGGCGCGGCGATCGTCGGCGGCGAGCTCCTCCACGGCGCGAACGGCCTCGCCGGCGAGATCGGCCATTACCTGATCTCCCCCCTCGGCGCGCTCTCCGGCTGGGAGCGGCACGGCGTGCTCGACGACTTCGTCAGCCGCAGCGCGATGGCCGGAGAAGCCGCGGCGCTCGCGCTCAAGCGCTGGGCGCCGAACCTGCACGACCTCGTCGGCGCGGACGCCGCCAAGATCCGCAGCGGCACGCTCGCGAAGGCGATCAGGCTCGGCGACCGCCGCATCGAGGACATGGTGCGCGGACGCGCGCGCATGGCCGGCATCGCGATCTCCAACCTCGTCGACTTCCTCGATCCTCAGATGGTCGTCCTCGGCGGCGGCCTCGTCGACTGCATGCCGAAGCTCTTCCTCCACGAGGTCGGAGAAGGCGTCCGCCGCAACGTCGTCCCGGAGGTCCGGCGCTCGGTCAGGATCGCGGCGTCGAAGCTCAAGGAGCGCGCGGTGGCGGCCGGGGCGGCGAAGATGGCCTGGGACCGCCTCCTGGCCGCGGCGCCGTCACAAAAAGGAGACAAAAGAGTCTCACGGCCTTGACGGACCGGCCGCCCTTCGGTCCGCTACACTGGCATGCATGGGCAGCCCCCCCGGCAAGAGCACGCCCCAGCACCATCTCGTGTCGGTCTTCGAGGCGGTCAACGACACCGTCAAGGAGATCTATCTGGGGACCACCACTTTGCTCTCCGACCAGCTCGCGGCGCAGTTCCCGCGCACGCCTCCGCCCGCGACCGCTCACTGGGAGTCCCGGCACCGCGTCTTCGTGAAGGTCGTCGAGTACTCGATCCCGCTCAAGGACGCGCGCGCGTTCATCGATCACTACGCCGACAGCGCCGCCGCGGCCGGTTGGAAGGTCCTCAAGGAGTCCGCGTGAACGTCTCCTACGCGAGCGCCAAGGCGCTGATCCGCGATCTCTCGCCGGGCTCGCACGCGTGTCTGCTCTATCGCGGCGTCGACGAGCTCTTCGAGCTCGTGCTGCCCTTCATCGAGGAGGGCCTGACCGCCGGCGAGCGCTGCGTCTGGGCGCTGCCGCAGGGCTTCACGGTTGATTCCGCGGCGCGCGCGCTGCGCTTCGCCGTGGCCGACCTCGACCGCCACGCGCTCGCGGGCCGGCTGGAGATCTTCCCCGCCCGCGAGATCTATGCCGAGCGCGACGGGTCGCTCAAGCCGCGCGAGGAGATCATCGCCGCGTTCCTCGTGAAGGAGCGCGAGGCGCTGGCGGCCGGCTGCTCCGGCCTGCGCGCGACCGGCGACCTCGCCTGGGTCGCCGACGCGCAGCTGCCCGCCCTCGTCGAGTACGAGCGCCTGTGCGACGACGCCATCACGACCCGCCGCACGATCACCGGACTCTGCACGTACCCCGTCGCGGGAACGCCCCGCGGCCAGGTTCCCGGCATCCTCTCCTGCCACGGCGACGCGATCTTCAAGCTCGGCGGCTGGTGGCGCTCGACGAAGGGCTCCGAGCCCGGCCGCGCCGAGACCGTCTCCGCCCTCATCGAGAACGCCCGCCCGTAGCCGCGCTCCGCTTATAAGGGCCGGGGCGGAGATGATCACTCCCTCCGGAACGGCTCGGATTGACCTCGCCTCGGG
>CAYVFO010000240.1:0-1346 GCA_964450975.1 uncultured Elusimicrobia bacterium
GATGAAGAAGAAGCTGGCTGAGGCGGGCGCCACCGTCGAGCTCAAGTAAGTGCCGACGGCGAGGTAAAATCCGAAAGACGAGACCGTCGCCCCTCTCGGGGGGCGACGGTCCCGTCGCTTTTTAGAGACGTGACCCAAATTCAAGATTTTCCGATGATCAGCACGGGAGACTACGCGTGAAACAGATCAAGTTCGGCAAGATTCCGGAAGCGATGGCGATGCCTGACCTCCTGGAAATGCAGACGAATTCTTTCCGCGATTTCATGCAGCTCGGCGTCGAGCCCGAGGAGCGCAAGCTTCTCGGCCTCCAGGCCGCGTTCCTCGACGTCTTCCCGATCGAGTCGGCCGACGGCTCGATGGTTCTCGACTTCGTGCGCTACGAGTTCGGCGACCCGCGCTTCGCGACCGCCATCGAGGCGCAGAACCACGATTCCTCGTGGACGCGCCCGCTGAAGGCGATCCTCCGCCTCTCGTCGCGCCAGCCCTCCGGCAAGCTCAAGCAGATCGTCGAGCAGGAAGTCGTCGTCTGCGAGATTCCGATCATGACGGACACCGCGTCCTTCATCATCAACGGCGCCGAGCGCGTCGTCGTCTCCCAGCTCCACCGCTCGCCCGGCATCATTTTCGAAGAGGACGACGAGAAGAAGATCTCGGCCCTCGGCAAGAAGCTTTTCTTCGCGAAGATCATCCCGTACCGCGGCGCGTGGATCGAGTTCGAATTCGACCTCAACAACGTCCTCTTCGTCCGCATCGACCGCAAGAAGAAGTTCGAGGCGACGTCGTTCCTCCGCGCGTGCGGCATCGAGTCCGACGCGGACATCCTCAAGACTTTCTACCCGTACGAGACGCTCGAGGTCGGCCCCTCCACGATGGAGGCGCTGCTGCATCGCATCTCGTGCGAGGACGTCGTCGACCAGTCGACCGGCGAGGTTCTCCTCGAGGCCGGCAAGAAGGTCACGCACGAAGCCATCAAGCGCATGCTCGACAAGAAGGTGTCGAACATCAAGGTCCTCACGGGAGATCCCGAGAAGGACGACCCCACGATCGTCGAGACCCTGCGCAAGGACAAGATCCGCAGCATCAAGGAAGCCCAGCAGGACATCTACAAGAAGCTCCGCGGCCAGGAGTTCATCGTCCCCGGACAGGCCGAGGCTTACCTCGACAACCTCATCTTCAAGAACCTGCGCAAGTACGACCTCTCGAAGGTCGGCCGGCACAAGGTCGCCGTCAAGCTGCACCACTACCTCTGGAAGCTCGCGACGCGCCGCGACGTCACGCCGCGCCCCGACTCCCGCAAGCACAAGCACTTCGCGCTGCCGGCGTTCACGCGCCGCACGCTGTGCCTC
>CAYVFO010000240.1:1356-3120 GCA_964450975.1 uncultured Elusimicrobia bacterium
ATCGCGACGATGCAGTACGTCATCGCGCTGAACTCGGGCGTCACGCACTTGGCCGACGGCTCGCCGAAGACCTCGGCGGCGCCGGCGCGCTCTCCGCAGCACGAGGGCCTGGCCGACTACAAGACTTTCTTCGCCGACTACGCGAAGAAGATCAACGGCGAGTCGCTCGGCCAGATCGCGCTCATCGACCTTCACGAGAAGGACGGCGACGACGACATGGACGCGACGAAGCAGGGCCTCAAGAAGGACCGCTTCTCGTTCACCGACTTCTCCGGCGCGTTCACGCAGTGGAAGGCGGCGGTGCCGAACCTGCTCGACCGGAACTTCCCGGTCAAGCTCGACGACATCGACCATCTCGGCAACCGCCGCGTCCGCGGCGTCGGAGAGCTCCTCGAGAACCAGATCCGCGTCGGCCTCGCTCAGATGTCCCGCGTGATCCGCGACCGCATGTCCGTCCAGGACAAGTCGATGCTCACGCCGCGCAACCTGCTGAACACGGCGCCGCTCGTCGGCATCATCCGCAAGTTCTTCGGCACGTCGCAGCTCTCGCAGTTCATGGACCAGATCAATCCGCTCTCGGAGATCACCCACAAGCGCCGCCTCTCGGCGCTCGGACCGGGCGGTCTTAACCGGAAGCGCGCCGGCTTCGAAGTGCGCGACGTCCACTACACGCACTACGGCCGCATCTGTCCCATCGAGACTCCTGAAGGCCCGAACATCGGCCTCATCACGTCGCTCGCCTCGTACGCGAAGATCAACGAGTTCGGCCTCATCGAGTCCCCGTACCGCAAGGTCTCGAAGGGTAAGACCACCGGCGAGGTCGACTACCTCAACGCCGACGCCGAGTCCGGCATGATCGTCGCGCAGGCCAACACGCCGCTCGAGAAGGACAAGATCGCGACGGACTCCGTGTCCTCGCGCTCCCGCGGCGACTTCCCGGTCGTCGACCCCTCGCGCGTCGACTACATGGACATCTCTCCGATGCAGGTCATCTCCGTGTCCGCCGCGCTCGTTCCGTTCCTCGAGCACGACGACGCGAACCGCGCTCTCATGGGCGCGAACATGATGCGCCAGGCCGTTCCGCTCCTGATCCCCGAGGCTCCGCTCGTCGCCACGGGCATGGAGCAGACGGTCGCCTTGGACTCCGGCGCGTGCGTGACCGCGAAGCGCTCGGGCAAGGTCATCTACTCCTCCGGCGATCTGATCGCCGTGGCCGCCGACAACGTCAAGGGCAAGGAAGAGGCGATGGACCTGTACACGCTGCGCAAGTACCTGCGCTCGAACCAGGACACCTGCATCAACCAGACCACGACCGTCGAGACCGGCACCCACGTCAAGCAGGGCGAGTCTCTCGCCGACGGCTCGGCGTGCGCGACCGGCCAGCTCGCGCTCGGCCGCAACCTCCTCGTCGGCTTCATGCCGTGGGAAGGGTACAACTACGAGGACGCGATCCTGCTCTCCGAGCGCCTGGTCAAGGAAGACGTCTTCACCTCGATCCACGTCTCCGAGTTCGAGGTCGAGGCCCGCGACACGAAGCTCGGCAAGGAAGAGATCACCCGCGACATCCCGAACGTCGGCACCGAGGCTCTCGAGTCTCTCGACGAGACGGGCGTCGTGATTCCGTCGACCGTCGTCCGCCAGGGCGACGTGCTCGTCGGCAAGGTCACTCCGAAGGGCGAGCAGCAGCTCACCCCCGAGGAGCGCCTGCTCAAGGTCATCTTCGGCAAGAAGGCCGAGGATGTCCAGGACGCGTCGCTGCGCGTG
>CAYVFO010000241.1:0-3118 GCA_964450975.1 uncultured Elusimicrobia bacterium
ATGCGCAGCCCGTCGTACTCGGCGTCGTCCCGGATGGGCTCCGCGCGAAGCGTTCCGGGAGCGAAGACGAGGCCGTCATCCGGGACCGCCACGGCGCAGACCTCGCGCAGCGCGCCAAGGACCGCGTCCGCCTCGCTCGACCCGTAGCCGGTGAAGTCGAGATCGCGCGTGGCCCGGTAGATCGACCCGCCCCAGAAAGCGAAGAGCATCGCGCCCTTGAGCACATAGGCCTCGCGGTGCGGGGACTCGCCGAGGCGGTGGAGGAAGCGTTCGGCGGCATAGCGCTGGAGCAGGAACTGGAAGTCCTCGCCCGACTCGCGGCTTCGGTTCAGGAGCCGCGCGCGCACCGAGGCGGCGACGTTCGCGGGCCGTCGGATCATGGCGCCAGCGCCTCCAGGTAGGCCTTCATCACCGTGCGGGCGCGGCAGACTTCCGCCGCGCGCGTGATCTCGTCCACGGTCGCCTTGCGCGAGCGCACGGCGTCGCGCAGCGCTTCGAGGGCGGCGTCGAGGCCGAGCTTGCGGCGGTAGCGGAAGCAGTCCACGACCGTGCGCGCGGCCGAGGTGACCCGCACCGGGACGCCCAGGGTCGGGCGGGTTTCGATGCCGTAGCGGAGCATGGCTCCCGAGAAACGGACGATGCGCACCTTCGCCGGCAGGCGCGCGGGCTTGCGGGCCTTGCGGTCGAGCGCGAGCCACACCTCGTGCGGCGCCTGGGTGCCGATCCCGTGCAGGCGCAGCGCCGAGAGCAGGCACACGATGCCGCCCGGGACCGCCGAAGCCACCATGGCGATCGTCTCGAACTCGCTCGGCTCGGCCGCCGCCAGCCGGTAGAGCCCCGGCGCCACCTTCTCCACGGCGCCGGTCGCGACGAGCCGCTGGAGCTCGGCGAACGGGATCTCCAGGGGCGCGAGATCGCGGGGCCGGAAGAAGGCTCCGATCCCGGCGCCTCGGAGCCGGGCCTGGGTGAGCCTGGTCGGCGCCATGCGGGGACTGTAATGAACGTCGGCACTTGCGGTCAAGTGCCGACGTTCAGTTCCCCGCGACCGGCCCTCCCGTCACCTCCCCGAGCATCCGCACGATGTCGCCCTCCATGGCGCGGATGTCGGCCTCGATCTCCTCCAGCGGGCGCGGCGGGGTGTAGCGGTAGAAGTAGCGGTTGAAGTTGATCTCGTAGCCGATGAGCCCGACCCGGCCGTCCTTGGGATCGCGCTTGCTCGTGTCGATCCAGGCGTCGGGGACGTGGGGCTTGACCTCGCGCTCGAAGAAGGCACGGACGCTCTTCGGAACACCCTCGGCATCCGCGGGATCGTCGCCCGGCGGGAGCGGCACGCTCTCGGTGTCGCGCAGCTCCGGGTCAGGCTCGGGGGTGCCGTCCGCGTCGCGGCAGACGGCCGCCGTCTCGTCGCGCTCGGAGA
Source organism: uncultured Elusimicrobia bacterium (assembly GCA_964450975.1). Taxonomy (GTDB): domain Bacteria; phylum Elusimicrobiota; class Elusimicrobia; order UBA1565; family UBA9628; genus GWA2-66-18. The sequence goes on from CAYVFO010000241.1 coordinate 1,418, forward strand.
GGGCCGAGAGCACGGCCTTGCGCGCCGGGGCCGGGAGCTTCAGGCCGGCCTTCTTCGCGGCGGCATCGAGCAGGCGCTCGAACTCTTCGCGGTCCTTGATGAGCGTGTCGGGCAGCCCGCGCAGGAGCTTGCCGATGGCCTCCTGCAGCGCCCGGCCCTCGGCCTGCTCCTTCGCGCCGGCCGTGCCCTTCTTCTTCGATTGCGCGAGCGCCTGGAAGCCCTTCTCCTGCTCGAGCCGCGCGATGCGCTCCGGCGTCGCCTGGAAGTTGAGCCTGAGCGGACGCTCGACCGTGATCTTGCGGAAGCCGAAGTGCGTGGTCGGGAAGACGCGGCTGACGACGACCTCTTCGTCCTTCCCGTCCTTCGTGATCCGCCGCGTTCTTCCGTCCTCGAAGTCTGCGAGGAGCTTCACGATCTCCTGCGCCTTGTCGGGCGGGATCTCGCGGCGCTTGTCGCCGAGGCTCTTGCGCATCGGCACCCAGAAGGAGGTGGCGTCGATGAGCTGGACCTTGCCCTTGCGCTCTGCACGCTTGCGGTTGGTCACCACCCACACGTAGGTCGCGATCCCGGTGTTGTAGAAGAGCTGCTCGGGGAGCGCGATCAGCGCCTCGAGCAGGTCGTGCTCCAGGATGAAGCGGCGGATCTCGCTCTCGCCGCTCCCGGCGTCGCCGGTGAAGAGCGGCGAGCCGTTCATGATGATGGCGATGCGGGAGCCGCCTTCCTTGGTGTCCTTCGCGTGCGCCAGCATGTGCAGGAGGAAGAGGAGCTGGCCGTCGCTGATGCGCGGAAGCCCCGGGGCGAATCGGCCCGACACGCCCCGCTCGTGCTCGGCCCGCACCGCGGCCTCGTCGCGCTTCCAGTCCTTGCCGTAGGGGGGATTGGCGATCAGGTAATCGAAGCTCCGGCCCGCGTGGCGGTCGTTCGAGAGCGTGCTGCCGAAGGCGATGTTGTCCGCGTCGCGCCCGGTCGGGTCCTTCATGAAGAGGTCGGACTTCGAGACCGCCCACGTCTCGGGGTTCACTTCCTGGCCGAAGAGGTGGATCTCGGCGTTCGGGTTGAAGGCGGGTCGCAGTAGCTCGCCGTTCTTGCGCAGACCGATCGTCACGTGCTCCTTGGTGATCATGAGCATGCCGCCCGACCCGCAGCAGGGGTCGTAGACCGTGCACACGATGCCCTTGCGGCGGATGCGGTCCTCGTCGCCGGCGAGCATCAGGTCCACCATCAGGTGCACGACGTCGCGGGGCGTGAAGTGCTCGCCCGGGTTCTCGTTCAGCGCCTCGTTGAACTTCCGGATCAGCTCCTCGAAGATCGTGCCCATCGTGGGGTTGTCGATCCTGTCCGGGTGCAGATCCACGTTCTTGAAGCGCTCGAGCACCTGGAAGAGCAGCCCCGCCTCGTCGAGCTTGCTGATCGTGTTGTCGAAGTCGAACTTCTCGAGCACCTCGCGCATGTTCGGGCTGAAGCCGGCGATGTAGTTGCGCAGGTTGGCGGCGAGGTGCGGCGCGTCGGCGAGCAGCTTCTCGAAGTCGTAGCGGGAGGTGTTGTAGAACGCGAAGCCGGAGGCGCGCCGGAGCTGGGCGTCGAGATCCTCGAGCCCTTTGCCCTTGAGCTGCGCCTGCCGCTTGAGGACGTTTTCCTTCGTGTCCGCCAGGACGCAATCGAGGCGGCGCAGCACCGTGAGTGGGAGGATGACGTCCTGGT
>CAYVFO010000242.1:0-3081 GCA_964450975.1 uncultured Elusimicrobia bacterium
CCGATCGCCATCGCGACGACGCGGCGCTCCTTCGCGAACTCCTTGAGGCGGTCCACGCCGTCGGGGCGGAACGCGCCGGCGGCGGTCTCCGGCAGCGCGAGCGTGAGCGCCGAGGGGACGGCGCCGGCGATGATCGGCGCGACGCCCGCGGGACACGCGACGGTGACGAGGCCCGCGCCGGATCGGAGCGCGCCGCGCGCCGCGAGGATCGCGGCCCCCGCCATGCCGCGCGAGCCCGCGACGATGAGGCAGTGGCCGTAGACGCCCTTGTGGTCGTCTGGCTCGCGCGCGACGAGAGCCTCGCGGAGCTCGGACTTCGAGAGCGGCTTGGGCGCGCTCATGCCGCGGCGTGCCCGTCGAGCAGCTTCTTCCAGCTGTCGGGGATGCGCGCGCGCGGATGAGGAACGAGGCTGCCCATGAGCGTCCAGCGCGGGCGCTCCGGCCGGGTCTTGAGCGGCATGCCGCACTCGTCGGGCAGGCGGTCCGCCTTCTTGAGGTTGCACGGGCGGCACGACGTGACGACGTTCGTCCACTCGTGGGCGCCGTCGCGCGAGCGCGGGATCACGTGGTCGAGATCGAGCTCGTCGCTGCCTTTGCGCTTGCCGCAGTAAGAGCAGCGCCAGCGGTCGCGCGCGAAGACGTTGTGGCGCGTGAACGCGACCTCGCGGTGCGGGATGCGGTCGTAGCGGACCAGGCGGATGACCTCGGGGACGGCGAAGCGCATGTTGGGCGACGCGACGAACCCCGCCGGCACCTCGACCCAGTTCGACGAGGCCGCGACCCAGGCCTGGAAGTCGTACGGGATGAGCTGGTCGTCGAGCGCCTCGGCGAGCCCCATATAGACGAGCGTGACCGCCCGGCGCCAATCGGCGACGGCGACGGCCCGGAAGCTCCTATTGAGGACGAGGGTGCGCGTCATGCCCTGATAGATTAACAGGACGATCCGGGGAAATCAACGCCCCCAGCAGGGCGATTTGAGGCTAATTTGACCCCTGATTGGCCCGAAATTGCCCTATTCCGCGCATAATGGGGCCATGAACCTTCCCGAGCTTCCCATCATCGCCCTCGCCTACGCCGCGTCCGCGCTCGTCGCCCTGCTGGCGGTCGCGGGCTTCTCGCGCCCGATCGACCGGATCATGTTCCGGCTGATCTCCGACGACCTGGCGACCGCGTGGACCTCGTTCGTCAAGTTCGCGCTGTTCTGCGTCGCCTTCACGGCGGGCATGCCGCCGAGCGAGCAGGGCAAGTTCATCGGCTTCGAGCAGCCGGTGATCTTTCCTCCGATCCCGGGCGACGGCACGATGTTCGTCATGCGCTCCGTGGGCGGCGCCCTGCTCGCGGCGGCGTACTACCTGCTCGTCTTCTTCGGCGCGACGCTCGCGGTCTACTCCGCGCGCCGCTTCGCCGAGGCGATGCGCGCGCGCCGCGCGTCCGCGGAGAAGTCGGCGGCGGAGAAGAAGGTGGAGGACGACCGCCTCGTCCTCTCGCGCGAGGCGCAGCGCCGCCGCGAGCCCGTGAAGAGCTAGACGGCCGTCGCGAGGTAGTACCACTCCTCGCCGATCGCCGCGCTCTCGTGGGGCATGATCATGAAGCCGTCCACGGGCGAGCGCAGAATCTCGCCGCCGTCGAGGCGCGCGAGCGGCTCGCCTTTCGCGACCGGGTCGAAGCCCTTCCACTTCTTGACGTAGGAGCCGGGCGCGGTCTTGCGCTGGTCGACGGCGAGCCGCAGCAGGCGCGGCGGCCGCGCGAGGATGCCGCCCGCGACCAGGCCCAGGCGCGCGAGCGCGTTGTGGGCGATCGCCTTCGCGACCGCCGGGCCGTGCGGGTCGGCGTCGCAGGAGACCTCGACCGTGAGCCCGAGCTTGCCGCGCGACGTCGCGTACTCGGTCGTCGTGAGCGTCCCCTTCCCTTCATAGAGCGCGGGCCAGCCCGCGAGCAGCCAGTCCACGCCGAGGACGCTCGCCCAGGACAGGCACGCGGGCGACTCGTCGTCGAGGAACGCGAACGGGCGCGAGGGCTCCTGCGTCGCGTGGAGGTCGAGCACGGCGTCGTGCGCCTCGATGAGCGCGGCGAGCTCGACGGCGAGCGCGCCCTCGCGGCTGCCGGGCTTCGGCTCGCGGCCCATGACCCGGTTGAGGTTCTCGTCGAGGTAGTGCTTCTTCTCCGCGAGAGCCGCCGCGTTGACGCGCGCGGCGATCGTGACCGAGCCCTTGAAGCGCTTGATCCTGCCCGCCTCGAGGTCGGCGGCGAGGGCTTCGAGCCCGAGAGGACCGGGCGTCTCGTCGCCGTGGACGCCGCCGAGAAGGAGGACCTTGGGGCCGGGCTCCGGGGACTCGAACGTCCGCGATTCGATCAAAGCTTAGCGGCGAAAGCGACGGCGTGGTCGCGGCCGTGCGAGAGGGACAGCTTGATGCCTTTCGCGGGCTTGCCGCGCAGGGTGACCGCGGGGCGGCCGTCCTTGCCGCGCGCCACCGAGATCGCGGTCAGCGGGATCTCCGCCTTGCCGAGCGCCTTGTAGACGGCCTCCTTCGCGGCGAAGCGCACCGCGAAGTGCGGCCAGGGGTTCTTCTTGGCGCGGCAGTAGGCGATCTCGGCCGCGGAGAACACGCGCGTCAGGAACTTCGGATTGCGGCGCGCGAGCGAGCGCACGCGCGCGATCTCGACCAAGTCCACCCCGAGCTCCATCATGGCCTCCCGAGGAAGTCGAGGTAGACGACGTCGTCTTTGACCGCGGCGATCCGCGCGAGCACCTTGTCCTCTCGGACCTGCTCGCCGTCGACGGCTCCGTAGTTCGTCCAGACGACCGGCCAAGCGGGCCGGCCCGCGGCGAACGACGACGTCGAGGACTGCACGGTCACGTCCCAGTAGACGAGCTTGCCGGCGTGCGCCGGATGCGCGACGACGACCTCGGGAAACGTCAGATGCGCGGCCTTGGCCTCGGCGAGGAGCGGCGCGAGCGCGGCGCGGCGCTCGAGGCGGCGCATCAGGCCGGACGCCGCGTCCGCCCAGGGAAATACGGCGAGAGTCCCGAGGGCGAGCAGCGCGACCAGCGCGCGCTCACTCCACAGTGACGCTTTTCGC
>CAYVFO010000243.1:0-3076 GCA_964450975.1 uncultured Elusimicrobia bacterium
GGCGTGGCCGCGCATCTCCTCGCGCTTCGGCTCGCGCTACCATCCCGTGCTCAAGCGCCGCCGCATGCACGACGGCCTCGACATCCCGAAGCCCTACGGCACGCCGATCTATCCCGCCCGCAGCGGCCGCGTGATCGAAGCCGGCTGGCACGACGGCTACGGCCAGCTCGTCATCATCAAGCACAACAACGGCGAGACGACGCGCTACGGCCACATGTCGAAGACGATGGTGAAGGTCGGCGACCTGGTCCAGCGCGGCAAGACGATGATCGGCCGCGTCGGCTCGACCGGCATCTCCACGGGCCCGCACCTGCACTTCGAGGTGCGCAACAAGGACGGCAAGCCCGTCAACCCGACGCAGAAAATCGGCAAGCGATGAAGCTCTTCCTGCGCGAGGCCGGCAATCCGAAGGGACCCGCGGTGGTCCTCCTGCACGCCTTCCCGATGTCGGGCGCGATGTGGGAGCCGCAGCTCGAGGCCCTCAAGGACTTCCGGATACTGATCCCCGACCTCCGCGGCTTCGGCGGCACCGCCTTGACCGCCCCGTGGCTCGTCGAGCACGCCGCGGCCGACGTCCTCGAGACGGTCACGGGAGACGCCGTCTTCGTCGGCCTCTCGATGGGCGGCTACGTGGCGCTCCAGATCGCCGCGGCGGCGCCCAAGCGCGTGAAGGCCCTCGTCCTCTGCGACACGCGCGCCGAGGCCGACGCCAACGAGAACAAGGCCAAGCGCGCGGCCGCGATCGACTTCGTGCGCGGCAACGGCGTCGAGGCCTTCCTCGGCCCGTTCCTCAAGGACGCGGTGCACAATCAGGCCGCCGCCTCTTTCCTGCGCGGCGTGGCGGCGAAGTCCTCGCCCGAGGCCGTCATGGCGGCCCTCGCCGCGCTGGCGGCCCGTCCGGACGCCGTCCCGGGCCTCCAGAAGATCACCTGCCCGACGGCGATCCTCGTCGGCTCCCAGGACAAGATCACGCCGCTGCCGCTCTCGGAGGCGATGAAGTCGCGCATCCCGGGCGCGGAGCTCCACATCATCCCGGACGCCGGCCACTTCTCCAACGCCGAGAACCCCGCGGCGTTCAACGAGCGGCTCGTCTCCTTCCTCAAGCGCCTCTAGGGAACTTTCCGGCTCCGTCATTCGTATGAATGACAGGTGGCCTCTGAAACGATCGTCGTCCTTCCAGGCGAACCCGGGCGCCTCCATGTCCGCGTCCCTTATTCCGCGGAGCTGATCGCGCGCATCAAATCCTTCCCGGGCCGCCGGTGGCTGGCCGCCGAGAAGGTCTGGTCGCTGCCGGACGAGCCGGGGCTGCGCGAGCGTCTGAAAACCGCGTTCTCAGACCCCTCTGGCGCGGAGCCCGCCGGCTGCGAAGCCCCGCCTGGCGATCCCGTGGTGCGCATGCTCTCGGTTCTGCGCGCCAGACACCTGAGCCCCAGCACTGAAGAGGCGTATTTGTCCTGGGCCGGGCGCTTTCTCGCCCGGGTTCGCGGCGAGCCGAATGAGCATGACGTCGCCGCATTTCTCTCGCACCTGGCGACCGAGGAGCACGTGAGCGCCTCGACGCAGAATCAAGCGCTGAACGCCCTTCTATTCTTCTTCGAGCATGGGCTGCGCAAAAAACTCGGGCTGGTCGAAGGCGTCGTTCGGGCCAAGCGTCCCGTCAGGGTCCCCGTCGTGCTCAGCAAAGAGGAAGTCCGGCGCGTTCTGGGAGTCATGAGCGGAACGCCGAAGCTTATGGCCACATTGCTCTACGGTTCCGGCTTGCGGCTTCTTGAATGCTGCCGCCTGCGCGTCAAAGATCTCGACTTCGGGATGAACCAGCTCGTCGTCCGCGCCGGGAAGGGGGGAAAGGACCGCCTCACGCCTTTACCCTCGGGCCTCAGGGAATCTCTGCAGCGGCACCTCGCCGCCGTCGAAAAACTTCACCTCGAAGACCTGAGCCTGGGACTGGGGCGCGTCGAGTTGCCGCATGCGCTCGATCGCAAGTATCCCAACGCCGACAAAGAGTGGGGTTGGCAGTGGGTTTTTCCGGCCTCGAGCCATTACATCGACCGGCTCACCGGGCAGAAGCGCCGGCATCATCTCCACGAGACTGTCCTTCAGCGCGCCTTCAAGGAGGCACGCGTCGAAGCGCGTCTCACTAAACCGGCCGGCTGCCACAGCTTGCGGCACTCCTTCGCCACGCATCTCATGGAAGACGGCTACGACATACGCACGGTTCAAGAGCTTCTCGGCCACAGCGACGTGCGCACGACGATGATCTACACGCACGTTCTCAATCGCGGCGGTCGCGGCGTTCAGAGCCCGGCCGACCGGCTGGGCCTTGACGGGGGCGAGTAGAGGGCATACACTGTATGTACAGGATTCACGAAGACGGGCTCTCATTCTCATGGGACGAGCGTAAAAACCGCCGCAACAAGCGCAAGCACGGGGTCTCATTCGAAGAGGCGGCATGGGTTTTTTACGATCCACACGCGCTCAAGACATTCGACGAGCTTCACTCGGAGCACGAAGATCGCTTCATCCTGATCGGAATCAGCTCGAGCGCGAGGCTGCTGATCGTGTGCCACTGCGACCGGCCAGAAAGCCGGACCATTCGCATCATATCCGCGAGGAAAGCCGATGCCAAAGAAAAAAAGGAATACCAAAGACACTATGCGGGCCCACTATGATCTGTCCAAGATGAAGTTGGCGCGCAATCCCTATTTTGGGCGGATAAAGATTCCGATTACGATTCGCGTCGAGGACGGGAGCCTGGTGTACTTCAAGCAGCTCGCCGCGGAGTACGAGATACCCTATCAGAGCCTGATCAACATGTATTTGCGCGACTGCGCCGAGCGGCGGATCAAACCGCCAAAGGGATGGAAGCCCTAACCATCCGACTTCGCATACTAGGCTGACATAGCCCGCAGTGCTTCACCGTCCCAATCAAAAGTCCTAGCTGGCAATCCTCAGGTTTTCCCTCTACAATTCGAGATAAGGCCGATTTCACCGCCTATACTATGCGGATCAGCCTAATCATTAGTTAGGCCGAGGCTCAGCAAACGGGTGGAAGAAGCACCTCGCCGGGGCTATACTT
>CAYVFO010000244.1:0-3067 GCA_964450975.1 uncultured Elusimicrobia bacterium
CGATGCGCTTCGCGACCGGCGTGCTCGTCGCGAGCTTCGCGGTGCTCTGGGGCTGGCGCAACATCTGGGAGCCGCGCTATCTCAAGATCATGAGCGTCGCGTACGCGAAGGCGGGCCTCGAGGAGGTCGGCGAGCTGCAGCGCACGTACAAGCTCCAGCACGGCCGCTACGCGGGCGACCTGCTCTCGCTGGCCGGCGTCTCGGTGGACCCGACCGGCTTCCTGCGCGACTCCGCGGCCCTCTACGACCTGAACACGTTCCGCTTCAAGGCCGACGAGAAGAGCTACATCGTCGTCGCTCGCTCCAAGGACGTCGACCACACGCTCGTGGCGGTCAACGGCCCCTGATTTCGGGGATGAGGACCCCGGGAAAAAGAAAGGCCCCCGCTCGCGCGGGGGCCTTCGCTTTTTGCGGCCTGGTTGATTAGGCGAGCGTCGCCGGGTCGACCTTGATGCCGGGGCCCATCGTGGACGCGATGGTCACGCTCATCATGTAGATGCCCTTCGAGGCCGACGGCTTGGCCTTGAGGAGGGCGTCGAGGACGACCTTCGCGTTGCCCGCGAGCTTGTCGGCGGCGAACGACGCCTTGCCCACCGGGACGTGGATGATGCCGTAGTCGTCGACCTTGTACTCGACGCGGCCGGCCTTGAGCTCCTTGATCGTCTTCGGAACGTCCATCGTGACCGTGCCAGACTTCGGGTTCGGCATGAGGCCCTTGGGGCCGAGGACCTTACCGAGCTTCGAGAGGTCCTTCATCATGTCCGGGGTCGCGACGAGGATGTCGAAGTCGGTGAAGCCCTTCGAGATCTGCTCGATGAGGTCGTCCGCGCCCACGACGTCGGCGCCGGCGGCCTTCGCGTCCTTCTGCTTGTCTCCGCGGACGACGACGGCGACCTGCTTGGTCTTGCCGAGGCCGTGCGGGAGGCCCACGACGCCGCGAACCTGCTGGTCCGCCTGCTTCGGGTCCACGCCGAGCCGGACGTGCAGCTCGACGGTCTCGTCGAACTTCGCCGTGGCGCACTTCTTGACGGTCGCGACGGCGGCGTCGAGCGTATTCAGCTTCATGAGGTCCAGATCCTTCACCAGAGCCTCGTATCTCTTACCCATTTGCGTTGTCTCCTGACCTGTTGGCGCCCGTTGTCGGGCTCGGTCGTGCTTCGTTCTTACTTCGTGACGTCGATGCCCATCGAGCGCGCGGTGCCCTTGACCATCAGGGTCGCGGCCTCGAGGTCCTTCGTGTTGAGGTCGGGCATCTTGGCCTTGGCGACGTCCTCGGCCTGCTTCTGCGTGATCTTGCCCACCTTGTTGCGGTTCGGCTCGCCGGAGCCCTTCGCGAGACCGGCGGCCTTCTTCAGGAGCGAGGACACGGGAGGCATCTTGGTGATGAACGAGAACGTGCGGTCCTCGTAAACCGTGATGACGACCGGGATGAGCATGCCCGGCTCCGACGTCTTCGTCTTGTCGTTGAACTGCTTGCAGAAATCCATGATGTTGACGCCGTGCTGACCGAGCGCGGGGCCGACGGGCGGCGCGGGGTTCGCGGCGCCGGCGGGAATCTGAAGCTTGATTTGCGTTTTGACCTTCTTCGCCATGACTGCAGTCCTCTCTACTTGTTAGATGCGGCTTCGATTATTTCCGGCCCCAGCCGGCCGGCCGGAGCATCTTCGCGAGCACGCTGCCGAGCACGGTCAACAGGAACACCTTCCAGTACGGCACCGACGGCGCTCCGAACACCCACTGCGTGAACTCGGCGCTGAAAACGACCGGCCAGAGGCCCCAGACCAGCAGGGCCGCGAGCAAAGCCTTTCCGAACAACGCGACGAGTCCGAAGCCGATCGCCGCGGCCATGGTCATCAGCGCGAGCACCGCGCCGATGAGGCCGAGCGACTGGACGTGCACGACCTTCGCCTTGATGCCCTCGAACTCGGGCTCGGGCGCGGACGGCACGACTTCGGGCTCTACCGCGTTCAGATCTTCTCCACCTGCAGGAAGTCGAGCTCGACGGGGGTCGGGCGGCCGAAGATCGTGACCATCGCCTTGATCTTCGCCTTCGTCTCGGAGACTTCCTCGACGACGCCGATGAAGTGGCGGAACGGGCCGTCCACGATGCGGATGTTCTCGCCCTTCTCGAACTGCACGGCCGGCCGGGGCTTGCCCTCGGCGGCGGTGTTCGTCAGCTCCAAAATCTTGTCGATCTCCTCCTGAGGGAGGGCGATCGGGTTGGTGTCGCCGAGGAAGCCGGTGGCTCCCGGGACGCCCTTGATGAGCCAGTACGTGACCTCGTCGATGATCATGTCGACGAGAACGTAGCCGGGGAAGAACTTCCGCTTGGAGATCTTCTTCTTGTTCTTCTTGACCTCGACGACGTCCTCGGTCGGGATGAGGACGGAGAAGATCTTGTCCTGCAGCTTCTCGGTCTCGATCTTCTGGAGGAGGAGCTTGTGGACGCGGTCCTCGTAGCCGGACTGCGTGTGGACGATGAACCAGCCGCGGCGGCCCGTCGGAGTGGTGGTTTCGGTCATGTTGTTATCTTCCCAGGACGGCCCTGACGAGGATCGAGAGGATGTAGTCGACGCCGGCGACGTAAACCGACATCAGCGCCACGATGACGGCGACGGCCTTCGACGAGCCGATCGCCTGCTCGCGGGTCAGCCACGTGGACTGCTTGAGCTCGGAGACGGCTTCCTTCAGGAACTGCGTCGGTTGACTCATTTTTTATCTCGTGCTTCTAAATTGCGCGATCTGGCGGGGGCGCCAGGACTCGAACCTGGAGGGGCGGTTTTGGAGACCGCTCGTTTAGCCAATTAACGGACACCCCCGCAGATCGCTTGGTAGTTCTACTTCACTTCCTTGTGCGCGACCTGCTTACCGCAGGCGCGGCAGAACTTCTTCAGCTCCAGCTTGGCTTCCTTCTTCTTGCCGCGCTGGTAGTGATAGTTCTTGTTCTTGCAGACGGTGCAGCCCAGTATCGTGACGTAACGATCGCCCATGATGGTCTAACCTCTTTACGCCATGATGTCGGCGACGACGCCGGCGCCGACCGTATGGCCGCCTTCGCGAACGGCGA
>CAYVFO010000245.1:0-1207 GCA_964450975.1 uncultured Elusimicrobia bacterium
AATACGCTCATGAGCGCTATCCTTGGCGAGAAAGGCGAGGAGCTGTCGGGCCCCTCGCGCGAGCTGCTCGTTCTCATCAAAAAAATGGCCGAGACGAAGGCACGCGAGCTTGGCGTTGAGAGTCGAGCAATCCGCTTCAACCGTCGAGACATCCGCGAGTTCTCGGGCTGGTCGGACAGCCAGATCAAGGCGCATATCGGACGGCTTGAAGACCTCGAGTACCTGCTCGTGGGCAAGGGCGAGCGCGGGCGCATGTATCGCTACGAGTTGGCCGAAGGCAAGAACGGTCTGCCGCCGCGACGGCTGGCGGGCCTGACCGATATCGAGAAGCTCAAGTCTAAAGTCCGAAAGTCTGGTATGGTCGGGGATGGTGGGGCGGGCCTTGTGAAGGATGGTTTCACTGATATTTTCAGCGGAAACGGGAGCTATGGTCTGAAAGTCTGCTGATTTTGACCAAGAGCAAGCAACCATGAATGAAACGCCAAAGAACGAATTAAACGCGGGAATGTACGCGCTCGAAGTATCTTACCTGCAAAGCCTGACGCTCAAAAACCAGGCGCGCTCGACTATCGGGCAGGTGGAGCGGAACCTGGGCGTTTTCCGGGATTATGTGGGGCGCCACGGCTTGAAGGTTTTAAGCCAGGTGGACCGCGCCTTCTTCGAGGGCTACAAGGCCTATCTCGTCAACGAATTTCGCACGCCCAAGGGCAGGCCGCTTGAAATCGCCACGATTCAAAATCGAATCTTCGCGGTTCAGTGCTGGTTTCGCTTCCTTGTCAAGCGCGGCCTGCTCATGCACGATCCCATCGAGTACGTGAAGGCCCCGCGCCGCCCCGTCCGCCTTCCGGGGAATATCCTGAGGCCCGAGGAAGTCGCGCGCTTGATGCGGTGCCCGGACTTAAGCCGCCCCGATGGCTACCGCGACCGCGCCATGATGGAGTTCCTCTACGCGACGGGCGCTCGCGCCTCGGAGGTTCTCGGCCTGCGGCTTGCGGACTTGAACCTTGAGAAAAAAACCGCCTTCATCCGCGCGGGCAAGGGCTTGAAGGACCGCGTAGTGCCGCTGACGACGCAGTGCGTCCGCTTTTTGACGCGCTACATCGAGCGCTTCCGCCCCGAGCTTGAGGCGGGCGTGCGTCCGGCCGGGCGCGCCTGGCTTGACCGGGTGGGCACGGGCGGCGACCGCGTGTTTCTGTCGATCTACGGC
>CAYVFO010000245.1:1217-3024 GCA_964450975.1 uncultured Elusimicrobia bacterium
ACGGCGGGCCGGTGTCGCTCCAATCGTTTGAAGCCCGCATGAGGGGCTACCTGCGCGCGACCAAGATCGAGCGGAAGGTGAGGCCCATCCATGTGTTTCGCCACAGCATCGCGACCCACCTGCTTGAAGACGGGATGGACGTGCGCTACGTGCAGGTGCTCCTCGGGCACAACAACATCAACAGCACGCAGATTTACACGCACGTCGAGCGCAAGACGATGCACCGCATGATCAAGCGCTATCATCCGCGCTGTCGCGTGAATGAGCGCGTGATCCCCTTCGTCGAGGAGAAAACCCATGTCGTCGCCTGAGACGCTGACGCCGCCCGCCGTCCTGGACCTGACCGCCGAGCAAGCGCCGGCCTCACCCGCGCCGTCGCCGGAGCTCGTCGAGATCAAGGACCGCTATCTCGCCTGGCTCATCGCCACGCGCTACGCCGAGACGACGGTCACAAACGGAGCCTCGGACCTCGACTGGCTGCTCAAGTTCTTCGCCGAGCGCGGCGTAGCCCGTGTCGCCGACGCGACGAGCGAGACGCTGAATGACTTCGCGCTGTGGCTTCGCGAGCACCGGCACAGCTACCACGAGAGCCGGGGCCTTAGCCTGGGCACCATCCTCCACCGCCTGACGACGACGCGGCAGTTCTTCCGCTGGCTCAAGAAGGAAGGCGAGATTCTCTACGACCCCTCGCAGGACATGGAGATTCCGCAGAGGCCGAGCACGCTTCCCAAGACGATCCTGACCCAGGAGGAGGCGCGCCGTCTGCTCGACGCGCCCGATTTAAGAAGCCCGGTCGGCTACCGCGACAAGGCCCTGCTTGAGCTGCTCTACGCGACGGGACTGCGCACGGCGGAGCTGCTTCGGCTCAAGGTCAAGGACATCGACTTCGCGGCGGCGACCGTGTTCGTGCGCGAGGGCAAGGGCGGCAAGGATCGGCTCATCGCCGTGCCGCACCTGACGCTCGGCTACCTGCGCGAGTACATCGAGAAGGTTCGGCCGCGCTTTGCCGCCAAGCTCAAGAAGGACGACGGAACCGTGTTTCTCAACTGGACGGGGGCCAAGGTCGAGATCAACGGCATGGGCAATGTGTTCACGCGCTCAGCCAAGCTCGCGGGCATCGACAAGCACGTGACAGCGCTGACCTTCCGGCACTCGATAGCCTCGCACCTCCTTGAGAACGGAATGAGCGTGCGCTATATCCAGGATTTTTTGGGCCACTCGCGCCTGGCGACGACCCAAATTTACACGCGGGTCAATTTATCGGGCTTGCGCCGGTATTTCAACCGGCATCATCCCAGGGAAAAGAGAATGAGGACGCTCGCATGAACGCCAACGACGCGCGCCGTTCAGCGCCTTCTAAGGGGGGCCGTAAAGTAGTCGAGCCGCTTGCGGTACATGCGCGCGAAGGTTTGAAGCTCGATCACGTCGAGGCGATGGTCGCCGGACTCGCACCGGGAGACGTAGGACTGGGGCTTTCTGAGCTTGCGGGCGGCCTGGACCTGCGTGAGCTTCGCGGCCAAGCGGGCGCGGCAAAGCTTCTCGGCGATGGCGCGGTGCTGCTTGGTGTAGATGGTCTTGCGCATAGGGGTCGCGCCATATTAGTATCCTTACTCGCATATGCAAAAAATGCATAACAGAATGGAAAGTAAAAAGACGGTAAACGGCGATCGGGCCTCATTGACAAAGCCCGAACGCGGGGCTACCCTGGCGTTTGGCGACCTCGCGTCTCACGCCGCCGAAGACAAAATGGAAGCGCCCCCGCCGAGCGGCCGCAACCTTGGACCGGAGCCCCAGGCCCCGGCCGTCG
>CAYVFO010000246.1:0-3000 GCA_964450975.1 uncultured Elusimicrobia bacterium
GCCTTGCGGAAGAAAGAGAGAATACCGCCCTTGCGCCGCTTGCGATCCTGGCCGACGCGGGCGACCTTGAAGGTGGGAACTTCCGCCACCGCGGAATCATTCTTGTCCATACTTTCTCCCTAAAATGGGTCTAAAAACAGTCCGAAAAATCGGTTTTCCGCGTCTAGAGCAGTGTAGCCCTCACCCATTTTTTTGTCAAGGAAATCAGGCCTCTTTACTATCTTTTTACTATGAATAAACCCCTCAGTTTCGGGCGTAAAAAAGCCGCCCCATTGGGGCGGCTTTGGGCGCCTCTTTTGTCCTCTTATCGGAGAAGCATATTCTCCGGGCCGGATCGGAGTTGAGGGGTTTGCTCTCTGTTGGAGCGGCGGGCCTGGTCGGCGACCTTCGGACGAACGTAGTCGTATAAGGACCTGATCGTCACTCGCCCCTGGGCATCCTTGGCGCTGCCGTTGAGGCCCTGCAGGAAGTTGTAAGTAAATAGGCCATAACCGGCTTCGTCGTCCGAACCAGAAATCTGATCGCCCGCGGAAGCCGAGAAGACCGTGATATTTCCTTCGGGTTGCGCTCCCAAGTCCACTTTGCCTACCAGCGGCCGCGTTCCCTTGGCCAAGACCGAGCGCCCCCCAGCACCGGAAAAACACGAATCGAGCGCGACCAACACCTTCTTGCACTTCAGCTGACCGAGCTTCGAATACAGCCGCTTAAGCGGATAGCCGGTCTGGGCGAGATACTGCGGATCGCCGTCCGAAGGGAGCAGATAGGCATCGCCGGTCCTGGGGTCGGGAGCGCCGTGCCCCGAGTAGAAAACGAACACGCGCGAATTCTCGGAAACGTTGTTGGGAAGCCAGGCTTCAAGCGTCTTTTCGATTCCGGTTTTGGTGGCGCGAGAGCCCGTCAAGGTGATGATGTTGCGTTCCGGAATGCCGAGAGCCCGGAAAAAGCTTCGCACCGCCGCGGCGTCGCGTTCGGCGTAAACCGCGGCCGGAAGATCGGCGTAGTTTTCGACGCCGATCACGACGCCATAGTCGGCGGACTGCTCGGGCTGCTGAAAATCCGGGGCAAGAACGGCCTTTGCGGCGGGAGCCGCGATGGAAGGCGCCGTAACGACCGCGCCGGAGGCGGGGTCAGCGACCTTCGTCGCGCGAAAAGATTCCAGATATCGAATCACGTCCTGCCTTCCCGATTCGCGCGCGCTGTCCAACGCCGTCTTCCCTTCGCCGTCGGACTGAGCGGGATTCGCGCCGGCTTCAACCAGAACTTTCACCGCGCTCAGGTTGCCGATCCAGGCGGCATTGATCAGCGGAGTGATGCCGTAGGCCGGATCAGCGACATTAGGATTCGCGCCGCGCTTCAACAGCAGCTTCAGCACGGCGGTATTCTCCGGCATGGTGGCGAGAATCAAAGGGTAAGTCTGACTTTTCCCGCCATTGTCGATAGGTGCGTCGACCGACTGGCCCTGATCCAAAAAATTTGCGACGGCGGCTGCGTCCCCCCTTCGAAGCGCCGAGGCGAACGGCGCCTGGCACGCGCTCGATAGGACGACGACCGCGACGATGAGAATGTTTCGATTGATCACAAGAGCCCCAGCCCTGTAAGATCAAAATGTTCGACCACGTCTAATCTTAACAAGAAAGCGGCCTCGCCTTTGACGGGCGAGGCCGCTTTTTTCCGGAACGGCCGTTTACGCCGTGTAGCGGTTCATGTCGGCCGGCATCGTAAGTCCATATCGTAAGTCCATAAGGTACTCCGGCGTCCTTGGCTTCCTGCTCGGTCATGGTCTTCTTAGGAGCCATCATCGAGCCGGCGAGAGCCACTGCCGCCGCACCGCCCGCGAGCTTGACGAGAAGTGCCGAGCTCTTGACGGAAGTCATCGCAGCCTTACAGGCGACCTTGTCTATGGGAGTAGTGCCCCACACGAGAGTCAGCATGTAGGCCGCCATGCCGCCCACGAACACGGAGCCGAGCATCACGAGGCCGCCTTGCAGCTTCTGACCGTGGTCGCCCATGATCTTGCCGGCGAAGAACATGGCAGCCGCCGCGGCGGCAATGGCCAGTCCGAGCAGGATCTTGGCGAGCATGAGAGTCCACGCCTTCGTGTAAGTGTTCTTGTCCTCTAGCAGGAGGCTCGCGCCGTACATCAAGCCGCCCGCCAAGGCCATCAAACCGAGAGCGATGTTCAACTCGTTCTGCCACGGCGTCACGTTCTTCGCCGGCGGCTCGGGAATCTGCTCCTCTTCGCGGGTGCTGGCGACGCGATTCGCGCCGATCTGCTTCGGCTGGGTGCTCTCGCCGGAACCGACGCCATCGGAGCCGATCGCGTTGCCCGAGCCGATATCATTGCCGCCGCTGGTGCCGCCGCCGTCATAAGTACGGCCGGCCGCCAAGCTCGAGCCCGCGCCGCGCTGATCGCGCAGGACCGCCGCGAGCTGATTGCGCGCGCCTGATCCGCGACGGCTGGCGATGCCGCGGCCCGCGTTCATGGAAGCCTTCGCGGCGGCTCCGCCGCGAGAAAACGCGCCAGTAGCGCCGTTGCGCGACGCGCTCACCGACATGTCGCCGAGCTTGGACGCAGCGCTCGCGCTGGCGGACGAAGAGCCGGTAGCGCCGCCCGCGCCGGACAACGCGCCGAGCTTCTTGACGCCCTGAAGGCTGCTCATCTTGCCCGTAGCGCCGGCGCCTCCAGAGTCCGCGTTGATCGGACCCGCGGCGGCCTTCGCCGCGTCCGCAGCCGCGGCCGCATCCTTCGCGGGATCGTTCGCCGCGCTGGCCGCCGTCTGATCCGTCGGAGCGGCCGTCGCGGCGTCCGCCTCCCTATCCTTCGCCGCGGCAGCCGCCGCGAAATTCAACGACGCCGAGGAGCCGTCCGAAGCGACGGCAGCGACCTCGGAAGGCGCTTCGACTTTCGGACGAGGCTGGAAGAGGCTGATGTTGCCGCCGGCCGCCTTGTCGGCCTCGCCGGGACCGAATATCTTGAAGCCCGCGAGGCCGAGTCCGCCG
>CAYVFO010000247.1:0-2991 GCA_964450975.1 uncultured Elusimicrobia bacterium
GAGCAGCACTGCCAGGTCTACGGCGGCCGCCGCAGTGCGAGGAGTAGATCACGTGCGCGGGCTTGCCCTTGTACGCGGCGATCTTGCCGCGCGTGTCGCGGACGACGGCGCGCGTGCGCTCCGTCTCGGCGCGGCGGCCGCCGTAGACCTGGCAGTGCTGCTCGTCGCACAGATCGTAGCCTTCCTTCTTGTGGCGCTTCGTCGTGGTCATGATGAAGTAGGCGTGCGTGCGCGCGACGACGGCCTGCGCCTTGAGCGCCTCGAGCGGCGCGCGCTGCGGCATCTCCGCGGAGACCACTCCGTGAACGTAGTCCTCGAGGCCGACGACGTTCGTCACGCGGATCGTGCGCCGGCCGCCGAACAGGGCGAGCTCGAGCTCGCCGCGGAACGAGCGCGAGCCGTGCTCGGGGTCGTCGACGAGCGTCAGCGCCGATTCGGCGGCGTTCTCGGGCTTGAGGAGGACGGAGTCGCCGGGGACGGCGGCGACGAGCCCGCCGGGGCCGCGGAACTCCAGGCGCGCGCGGCTTTTCTTCTTCTTGCGGTTCGCCGGGATCAGGCGCGCGGTCCAATTCTGCCCCGCGGCCGCCGTGAGCAGGACGCGGCCCGTCTTCGGGTCGACGGCGCGCCACTCCTCGGAGCCGCGGATCGTCGCGGAGACGCGCGCGCGCGGCTTGCCCATGCCGGTCGAGGAGACCCCGACGCGGATCGCGGGCATCTTGCCCCCCCACGCCTCGGTGTCGTGGGCCGCCGGGGCGCCGGGCGCGGGAGCCGCGGGAGCGGGCTCGGGGACGGACGGCTCGGAGGAGCGCGCGAGCATCGGGCGCACTTTGTCGAGCATCGCGCGCGCGAGCTTCGAGCCCGGATCGGCGTCGACGAGGCGCTGGAGCTGCCGCCACGCCTCGTGATAGCGGCGCTGCCGGAGGTAGCTGCGAGCGAGGCCGCCGCGCCCCTCGTGGAAGTACGAGTCCGCGGCGACGGCGCGCTTGTAGGCCTCAGCGGCGGCGGCCTCGTCGCCGAGCTTCTCGTGGGCCTGGCCGATGTACCAGTCGGCGAGCGGGCGCCACGGGGCCCCGCTGCCGGCGCGCTCGAGCAGCGCGAGGGACTCCTTCGGCTTGCCGTTGAGGAAGCGCGCGCGGCCGGCCCCGAGCAGCGCCGTCTGCAGCCCGGGCTCGGAGGCGAGGGCGCGCGCGAACTCGGCCTCGGCCTGCTCGGGCTCCGCGGCGCGCAGGAGCGCCCAGCCGAGAGCCGCGCGCACGTCGGCGCGGCCGGTCAGCGCGGCGGCCTTGCGGTGCCACTGGACGGCCTTGTCGGGGCGCCCGACCTCGGCCCAGACGAGCCCGCCGTCGAGCCACACGCGCCAGTCGGACGAGGATATCTTCACGGCCGCCTCGAACGTCTCGGCCGACTTGAGCGCGTCGCCGGTGAAGTACAGCGCGCGGGCTTTGGCGGCGAGAGGCGTGGCGGCGGGCGGAGGCGCTTCGGCGGGAACGTCGGCCGGCGCGTCGGCGAGGGTCGCGGTGGACGCGGCGAGCTCGGGCGCCGCCGGGGAGGTCTCAGCCCAGGCGGGCCCGGCGAGGACGCCGACGGCCAGAGCGAGAGCGAGCTTCAAGGGAAAATAAGCGGGTGATGGGAATCGAACCCACGTCTAATGCTTGGGAAGCACTCGTTCTACCATTGAACTACACCCGCGAGTGCCGACGAGCCATTCTAGCAAGGATTGACGCTCCGACGTCAAATCCGATAGAGTGACGCACCTTTAGGAGGCGCGATGAACAAGCTCGAGTTCCTGTTCCGCTGGACCCACGTGTTCGCGGGGATCGTCTGGATCGGCCATCTGTACTTCTTCAACTTCGTCAACCTGCAGCTGCAGGGCAAGCTCGACGACGCGGGCAAGAAGCTCGTCAACCCGCACCTGATGCCTCGCGCGCTGTGGTGGTTCCGCATGGGCGCGATGGTCACCTTCCTCTCCGGCCTGATCCTCTTCGCGCAGATCTACTTCTACACGCCCGAGATCGGCTGGGGCGCGAACATGCTCTTCAAGAGCGAGACCGGTCTCTCCGACCGCGCGCGCTGGATCATGTGGGGCATGCTGTTCGGCTCTATCATGTGGTTCAACGTGTGGTTCATCATCTGGCCCGCGCAGAAGAAGCTCCTCGGCGGCACGGCCGGCGACGCCGCTCCCGCGCTCCGGACCCGCGCGGCGAACGCCTCGCGCCTGAACACGTACCTGTCGGCCCCGATGCTCGTCGGCATGCTCGGCGCCAACCACGCGGGCATGAGCTTCTCCTACGGCATGCTGCTGCTGGCGGCGCTGCTCGGCTTCGCGGTGGTCAAGACGTCGTACGTCCACTCGACCTTCGTCGGGCAGTCGGTTTAATATGTCCGGCATCCAGAACAAGCCGTACGTCTGCGCCGAGAAGGCCGGCCGCAAGGCCTGGTGCGCGTGCGGCGAGTCGGAGAAGCAGCCCTACTGCGACGGCTCGCACTCGCGCAAGAACACGGGCAAGACGCCGATCATCGTCGAGCTGACCGAGGACAAGACGGTCGCCTGGTGCGGCTGCCGCCAGTCGAAGAACAAGCCGTTCTGCGACGGAACCCACAAGAGCCTGCCTCCGGCCGCGTAGGCTAGAGCTTCTTGACGGTTCGGCCGGCCATGGCCGCGCGCCGGAGCGTCGCGACGTCGAGCTTGACCATGCCCATCATCGCGCCCATGACGCGCGAGCGCACGCCGGCGTCCTTGTGCTTGTGCAGGCGCATGAGCTCCGCGGGCACGACCTGCCAGGACACGCCGAACTTGTCCTCGAGCCAGCCGCACGCGACCGCCTTGCCGCCCTTGGTCAGCCGCGACCAGTAGTAGTCCACTTCGGCCTGGTCCTTGCAGCTGATCGAGAAGGAAACGGCCGGCGAGATCTTGTACATGGGCCCGCCGTTGATGAACTGGAAGGCCTGGCCGAGGATCTCGAACTCGCCGTACAGGACGGTGCCGGGCTT
>CAYVFO010000248.1:0-2981 GCA_964450975.1 uncultured Elusimicrobia bacterium
CAAAGAAATAGGTTCGGTGCAAGATCGCATGATCTCCCGCTTCGAATGGGGCGTCGTCGTCGACATCAAGGCCCCGGACCTCGAGACGCGCATCGCCATCCTCCGCAAGAAGGCCGAGCTCGAGGGCTTCACCGCCCCCGACGACGTGATCCTCTGGATCGCCTCCTCGGTCAAGAGCAACGTCCGCTCCCTCGAGGGCTGCCTCATCCGCCTCAAGGCGTTCCAGGCGATGACCGGCGCCCCCCTCTCGGTGGACGACGCCCGCGAGATCCTCAAGGACTCGATCGCGGTGGACGACTCCTCCCCCGTGCGCATCGAGACGATCCAGCGCGTCGTGGCGCTCAAGTACTCGGTCGACGTCAAGGATTTGAAGGGCCACCAGCGCACCGCGTCCATCGCGATGCCGCGCCAGGTCGCCATGTACCTCTCCTGCGTGATGACCGACAACTCCTCGACCGACATCGGCCGGGCGTTCGGCGGCAAGGACCACTCGACGGTCCTGCACGCGCGCAAGAAGATCGAGAAGAAGATCGAGGAGGATCCGTTCTTCCTCGAGCTCATCAACAAGCTTCAAGCCGACATCAAGGCTGCGGAAAGATGACGGCTATGCGACGGGGTTTTGAACGACGGGGCTGTGGAGAACTTGTGGCCATCTCGCGACGGCCGGGGATCGTTTCCGAGCCTGTGAACAGCGGGGATAAGTCGCGCGAGTTATCCACCGGTCCGTGGACGGCGTTTCGCAGGGGAATCACGGTTTTCCACCGGATCCCCCGCACGATGAAGACGAGGGATGAATTCAAATGAAAATAACCATCAGCAAGGAAGAACTGGCGCAGGGAGTCCAGACGATCCAGTCCGCGCTGTCGAGCCGGACGACGCTTCCGATCCTTCTCAACTTCCTCATGGAGACCGAGGACAAGAAGGTCAAGGTCGTTTCCACCGACCTCGAGATGGGCGTCAAGCACTACATCAAGGCCGACATCGAGAACGACGGCTCCATCACCATCCCCGCCAAGAAGTTCGCGGACATCCTCCACAGCCTCCCGGACGCCGAGGAGGTCGAGCTGACCGTGGACGCCGGCGGCAAGGTGTCCCTCAAGTGCGGCCGCTCGCGCTTCGGCATCGTGGGCGCCCCCAAGTCCGAGTACCCCGTTCTCCCCGACTTCAACAAGTCCAACGCCTTCGAGGTCCCGGCCGGCGTGATCGCCTCGATGGTCAAGAAGACGATCTTCGCGGCCTCCTCGGACGAGACGCGCCACGTCCTCAACGGCGTGTTCTGGGCCGCCAAGAAGGGCACGCTCGAGATGGTGTCCACGGACGGCCGCCGGCTGGCGGTCTGCGCCAAGAAGATCCTCCCAAAGGACAAGGAGTTCGCGGTCATCGTCCCGACCAAGGTGCTCGCCGAGCTCATGCGCGTGACCACCATGCTCGAGATCGCCGAGAAGGACGACGAGAAGATGCTCGTCGCGGTCACCGACAATCAGATCACCTTCCAGCTCAAGGGCACGACGATCCTGTCGCGCCTCGTGGGCGGCTCGTTCCCGAACTACGAGCAGGTCATCCCGACCAAGCGCGAGGTCATCTTCACGGCCGCCACGAAGGACCTGCTCGCGGTCACTAAGCGCGCGGCCCTCTGCGCGATCGACCGCGGCGGCTCCGTGAAGTACGCCCTCAAGAAGGGCTCGCTGCACGTGACCGCCTCGAGCCAGAACAACGAGTTCAACGAGGATTTGGCCGTCGAGTACCCCGGCGGCGAGTTCGCCGTCGCGTTCAACCCGCAGTTCGTCGTGGACGCGCTCAAGCACATCGACACGGACAAGGTGACGGTCGCCATGACTTCCCCCGTCAACCCGGCGCTCTTCGAGCCGGAAGGCGAGGACAAGGAGTACAAGTTCGTCGTCATGCCGATGAGGATCTAGACTTTGGCGGAAAAGCCCGGCCGCTGGTCCACTTCCGGCGATCTGGTCAGAAGCTTCACGTACCGAGCCGGAACCGTAAACGACAAGCTCGCTCTGCTGTCGGCCGTCTGGGACAAGGAGTGCGGCGCCTTCGCGAAGCACTGGGCGCTGGTGGCGGTGAAGAAAGGGATTTTGTTCGTGCGGCCGAAGAGCGCGGCCGCGGCGCAGGAGCTGCAGCTGCGCTCGGGCGTGCTGGTGAAGGCGTTGAACAAGTATTTCAGCCGGCCGTGGATCACGGCCGTCAAAACGACTTATCGGTAGCGGAGGCAGAATGTCCGAAGCTGCGATGGAGACCGACGATATGGCGAAGCAGGACGACACGAAGTACGACTCCTCTAAAATCCAGGTCCTCGAGGGCCTGGAGGCGGTGCGCAAGCGTCCCGCCATGTACATCGGCAGCACCGGCCCCGCCGGCCTGCACCACCTGGTCTACGAGGTCGTCGACAACTCCGTCGACGAGATCCTCGCGGGACGCTGCACGAGCGTCACCGTCACGATCCACCAGGGCAACTCTCTGACCGTCCAGGACGACGGCTCCGGCATCCCCGTCGATCCGATGAAGGACCCGAAGCTTCCCGCGAACCTGCGCGGCAAGTCCGCTCTCGAGGTCATCCTGACCGTTCTCCACGCGGGCGGCAAGTTCGACAAGGGCGCCTACAAGGTCTCCGGCGGCCTGCACGGCGTCGGCGTCACCTGCGTCAACGCCCTCTCCGAGTGGCTCAAGGCCGAGGTGCACAAGGACGGGAACATCTACGTCCAGGAGTACAAGCGCGGCAAGCCCGACTACGACGTCAAGAAGATGGGCAAGACCGACGACCACGGCACGAAGATCAGCTTCAAGCCCGACCCCGACATCTTCAACGGCCATCAGTTCTCGTACGACACCCTCTCCAACCGCCTCCGCGAGCTCGCGTTCCTCAACGCCGGCGCGAAGATCACGATCATCGACGAGCGCGAGGACAAGAAGCACACCTTCCACTACGAGGGCGGCATCGCGCAGTTCGTGAAGCACCTCAACAACTC
>CAYVFO010000249.1:0-2952 GCA_964450975.1 uncultured Elusimicrobia bacterium
TCGACGACGAGGCCGGGCAGGCCGTCGGACTCGCCGAAGCCGGACTGACCGAGCCGACCGTCCGCATCGTCCTCAACCCGGAGCGCGAGAAGCGCCTGCTCGCCGGGCACGTCTGGATCTTCTCCAACGAGATCAAGAGCGCGCTGTCCGAGGTCAAGCCTCAGGCCGGAGACCTCGGCCTCGTCACGACGTCGAGCGGCCTCGAGCTCGGCCTCGCGTTCTACAACCCGAACAGCCTCATCGCGGGCCGCATGCTGACCCGCTCGCCCAAGGAGCCCGTGGACGCCGGCTTCTTCCGGACGAAGCTCGCGGCGGCGATCGCGTACCGCGAGAAGGCGCTGCCCGGGGAGACGTCGTACCGCCTCTGCTTCGGCGAGTCCGACGGCCTGCCCGGCCTCGTCGTCGACCGCTACGGCCAGTACCTCGTGCTCCAGGTGATGTCGGCCGGCATCGAGCGGCGCATGGCGTGGGTCCAGGCCGCGCTCGAGGAGCTCGTCAAGCCGAAGGGCATCTTCCTCAAGAACGACCACAAGGTGCGCTCGCTCGAGGGGCTTCCGCTCGAGTGCCGCATGCTCATGGGCGCCGTGCCCGAGCGCGTGCCGATCACCGAGAACGGCCTGCGCTTCGCCGCGCCGATCGGAGAAGGCCAGAAGACGGGCCACTACTTCGATCAGCGCGAGAACCGCGCGTTCCTCCGGCCGTATTTCGAAGGCCGGTCGGTGCTCGACCTCTACTGCTACACCGGCGGCTTCGCCATCGCCGCGGCGAAGGGCGGCGCGAAGTCCGTGCTCGCGCTCGACAGCTCCGGTCCCGCGATCCAGCTCGCGCGCGAGAACGCGAAGTTCAACGGCGTGGACGGGCAGGTGTCGGTGGACGAGGGCGACGCGGAGACCGTGCTCGAGTCCTTCGCCCGCTCCCAGCAGCCGTTCAAGCCCGACATGATCGTGCTCGACCCTCCGAGCCTCGTGCCGGCGAAGAAGCACCTGCCGCAGGCGCTCCGCCTGTACGCGAAGCTCAACAGCCAGGCGATGCGCGCGCTGCCGAAGGGCGGCCTGCTCGCGACCGCGACGTGCTCCCACCACGTCTCGCGCGAGGAGTTCGTCGGCATGCTGCGGGCGGCGCAGGGCAAGGCGCAGCGCGGCGCGCGCTTCATCGCGCTGCGCGGGCAGGCGATCGATCATCCGATGCTGCTCGCGATGCCGGAGACCGAGTACCTGCACTTCGCGCTGCTGGAGATGCTCTAGCGTTGGAAGAAGACAAGTCCACGAAGTTCTCGCCGTCGAAGCTCGGCGTCTACCGGAACTGCCCGAAGCGGTATCAGTACCGCTACGTCGACAAGATCTCCCGCGCGCGCAAGACGCCGGAGACCGTGCTCGGCGTGGCGGTCCATTCGGCGTTCGAGACGCTCTACGAGCGCGTGACCGGCGGGCAGACGCCGTCGCTCGCGCAGATCCAGGAGTGGTACGAGGCGGCGTTCGAGGAAGGGTGGGATTCGACGGTCGTCGTGAAGGACCCGTCGTTCTCGAAGGAGGACTGGAAGCGCGTCGGCACGGGCTGCGTCGCGCTCTATCACGCGGCGAACGCGCCGTTCACGGCGGACCGGACGGTCGCGGTCGAGAAGCGCGTCGGCTTCCCGATCGCGGTGGACGGGCATGAATACCGCATCGAGGGCTTCGTCGACCGCCTCGCGCTGGCCGCCGACGGCGCCTTCGAGATCGTCGACTACAAGACCGCGAAGTCGCTGCCGAATCAGGAGCACGCGGACGCCGACTGGCAGCTCGCGCTCTACGAGCTAGCGATCCGCCGCGAGTGGCCCGACGCCAAGGACGTGCGCCTGAAGTGGCACTACGTCCGGCACGGCAAGACGCTCGTCTCCGTGCGCGATCCCGAGGCGCGCGAGAGGCTGCTCGCCGAGGCGACGGCCCTCATCTCCGCGATCAAGCGCGACCACGAGTTCAAGACGAACAAGGGGCCGCTCTGCGACTGGTGCGAGTACCGCGACCTCTGCCCCGAGTTCGCGCATCCGGTGAAGGTCGCCGCGATGGCGCCCGAGGAGCGCAAGAAGGACGACGGCGTGCGCCTCGTCGCCGACTACGCCGCGATCGAGGAGCGCCGCAAGCGCGTCAAGGACGAGCTCAAGGCCGTCGAGCTCGAGAAGGACGAGGTCGAGCGCAAGCTCGCCGACTGGGCGCAGGCCGCCGGCGTGTCGACGGTCGCCGGCGAGCGCGCGCAGGCCTCCGTGACCGTCAAGGACGAGATCCACATGCCGACGAAGACCGGCGAGGCCGAGAAGCACGCGGAGCTCGAGGCGGAGGTCAGGGGCTCGGCGCTGTGGGGGGAAGTCGCGCGGCTCGACACGCACGCGCTGCTCGACGGGCTCAAGGCCCGGAAGTGGAAGGGCGATCTTCTCGCGCTCGCGGAATCGCTCGTCGAGCGCTACGGGCGCCCGCTGACAAAGCGCGTGGTGCGCCTCAAAAAGCGCGCCGACCCGGAAGAGGACTGACCTCTTCTAGTCGAAGACCGATTTTTCGGGTCCGCCGATCCCGAGCTGCACGGCGAGGCTCATCCAGTCGGTCTTGAGCCTGTCGTGCTGCGCCTCGAGCTCGTTCCAGCCCCGGTCGAAGTCGGCGTGCTTGCCGCCCTTCGCCTTGCGGGAGGAGCCCTTGTGGGTCCGGCCGGACTTCGCCAATGTTTTCTTCATTGTCGTCCTCGTTCGCAGTATAGCCCCGGCACCTGAATCCGTCAACGGGAAAGTAATTCCGCGGCGGCGTCGTGCCCGCGGCGCGAGGCGACCTCCCTCGCGTCGAGCCCGTCGTTCGCCTTGAGCGTCTTGTCGGCCCCTCCCGTCACGAGCGCGCGCACGGCTTCCGTCCAGCCGCCGTGCGCGGCCCACATCAGAGCGGTGTAGCCGAGCGCGTCCTTCGCGTTCGGGTTCGCCTTCGCGGCGAGCAG
>CAYVFO010000250.1:0-2937 GCA_964450975.1 uncultured Elusimicrobia bacterium
AAAAAGAGGCCGCCCCGGCCGGGGGGAATCGGCCGGGGCGGCTGGTTGAACGGGTACGGCTTAGCGGGCGAGCTTGCCCGCGTCCGGCATCTTGTAGCCGCCGACGAGCTCGTGGCCCTCGGACGACTTCAGGAGCTGCTCCATGACGCCGTCCGGGCCGCCCAAGCCGACGTAGCCCTGGGCGACCGAGATCGCCGCGAGGCCGGCGACGTGCGGCGCCGCCATCGAGGTGCCCGAGTAGGAGGCGAACCCGCCGCCGAGGCGCGAGGAGAGGATGTCCACGCCGGGGGCGATCAGGTCCACTTCCGGCCCGCGCGAGGAGAACTGCGCGAGCTTGTCCTTGGAGTCGGAGGCCGCGACCGCGATCACGTCCTCATAAGCGCCGGGGAAGCCGACGGAGCCGCCCGAGTTGCCGGCCGCCGCGACGATCACGACGCCGGAGCCGCGAGCGAAGCGAACGGCGCGCTTCATGGCTTCGGAGTCGATCGGCGCGCCGAGCGACATGTTGGCGACGTCCATCTTGTTGACGGCGGCCCAGACGATGCCCTCGATGACGTCGGAGAGGTTGCCCGAGCCGTCCGCGTCGAGGACCTTCACGGCGTACAGGCGGGCCTGCGGGGCCACGCCGACGACGCCCTTGCCGTCCTTCTTCGCGGCGATCGTGCCGGCCACGTGCGTGCCGTGGCCCTGGTCGTCGCGGTAGTCGGCGGGGTTCGAGGTCTTGGTGATGGCGGAATAGCCGCCGTCGACCTTGCCCGCGAGCTCGGGGTGCGTGTAGTCGATGCCGGTGTCGATGACCGCGACCTTGACGCCCGCGCCCTCGCAGGTCTTCTTCTTCTCGGTCTCGCACGTCGCCCAAGCGGCCGGCGCCTGGACGCGGCCGGCGCCCCAGGTGAGCTCGGGGCGCTGCGCGGCGAGCTGCGACGCCAGCGGGTTCTGGACGAACTGGGAGGCCTTCGGCATGTTGAAGCCGGCCATCGCTCCCTCAAAGGAAGGCATCGGCGCGGCCTGGAAGGAGACGCCGGAGTTCTTGATCCACTTCACGCGCTGGTCCTTCTCGATGCGCACGATGCGGCGCAGCGCGATGGAGCACTTCTGCGGATCCTTGCAGATCGCCTTGCCGACCTCGGTCTCGAGGGTCTGGCCTTTCGGGAGCTCGACGATCGCCATCGAGACCTCCTCGTCCGTGTCGCCGTTGGTGGCGATGTGCTTGGACGCGGTGAGATCGAGCGCGCCGAGCGCCTTCTCGCGGTCCGCCTGGTTGGCCTTCGCGTCGAAGGTCACGATGTAGCGCGTCCCCGCGGCTTGCGCGGAGGCGGCTCCGAGAGCCGCGATCATCAGTCCGGTCAGGATGTTTTTCACTCTTCTTCCCCCTGCTTGCGCTCCGGAGTGGGGCCCGGAGCGGGTCTTAAGTCTTGGCGTAATATAGCTGAGAGGCCTATATAGGACCTGGGGCAGAGGACCTAGAGCCGTCTAGGCCTAAGGGCCTATGCTCTAGGTCCTCCGACCCGAGGCCCTGGGCCCCGAGCCTGGGCCCTAGCGGATCTTCGCCGCGTCGACGACGCCGAAACCCTGCTCGGAAGCGGAGAGACCGGGAACCGGCGTCGCCGCCTTCTTGAGGGCCGCGCGCACCGCGTCCACGCCGCGGTGGCCGCGCGCCACGGCCAGGGCGCCGAGCCCCGCCATGTGCGGCGTCGCCATCGAGGTGCCGCCGTAGCTGTCGTACCCGCCGCCCGGGACCGAGGACTTGACGTCCACGCCCGGGGCGATGAACTCGACCTTCTTGCCGCGGCTGGAGAACGTCGCGATCTTCTCGTTGGGGTCGAGCGCGGAGATCGCGATCGCCTCGGGGTAGGCGGCGGGGTAGTTGACCGAGCCGCCGTCGTTGCCGGCCGCCGCGAAGACCGCGACGCCGTTCATCTGCGCGTACTTGAGGGCGGCGCGCATGAAGATCGTGCCCATCGGGGCGCCGAGCGACATGTTCGCGACGTCCATCTTGTTCTTGCCGGCCCAGATGAGTCCCTTAATAATGGAAGTGAGGCCGCCCGCGCCGTCCTTGTCGAGCACCTTCACAGCGTAGAGGCGCGCCTTCGGGGCGACGCCGACCACGCCCTTGCCGTCGAGGACGCCCGAGATCGTGCCGGCGACGTGCGTGCCGTGCTCGTTGTCGTCCATGGGCGGCTTGCTCGCGTCGAGGGCGTTGTAGCCGCCCGCGCAGTTCGCCTTGAGGTCGGGGTGATTGCAGTCGATGCCGGTGTCGATGACCGCGACCTTGACGCCGTCGCCCTTCGTGACGGCCCAGGCGGAGGCGGCGTTGACGCGGTTGATGCCCCACGGAACCTCGGCGGCGTCGACGCCGGCGGGCAGCGGGAAGATCGGGCGGGATGCCGGCGGCGCGGACATGGCCGGCAGGTTCATGCGCGCGTGCTCGACGGTCGGGAAGGCCGTGAGGAACAGCGGGAGGGGCGCCTCGAGCAGCCAGTTCCTATATATATCCTCCTGGACCTCGAGGACGTCGGGGAGCGCGGCGGCCTTCGCGGAGAACGCGGAGAACATCTTGGCCTCGGGAACCTCGGCGACCAGGGCCCCGATCTCGGAGAGATCGTCGGCCTGCGTCGCGCCGAGCTCGGCGAGAGCGGCCCGTCGCTGCTCGGCCGTGGTTCCGTCCTTGAACGCGATCAGGTAGCGGGTGCTTCCGGCCGCGAAGGCGGGCAGAGCCGCCATGACGGCGAGAATCGCCGCGATCATCGTCTTCATCATGTTGCCTCCAGGAACGTCGTGCTTCCCCATGGCCGAAATCTAGCATACTCAGGCCGAAAGGCCTACGCGAAAATGGGCCTCACGGGCCGGTTTTTTTAGGCCCCCCGTCCTACCCCCTCTTGACCCTTCCGGACCCGCGCCCTATACTGAGGCATGCGCCTCCACCGGGCGGCCGCG
>CAYVFO010000251.1:0-2909 GCA_964450975.1 uncultured Elusimicrobia bacterium
CGCTCGGCGAGGCGTGGGCGGAGCTCGGGAAGGGCCGGAAAGCCGTCGCGGTCGTGGGCCTCGGCGCGGGCTCGATCGCGGCTTATCCCGAGGCGGGCTCCCGGCTCGACTTCTACGAGCTCGACGCCGACGTCGCCGCGGTCGCGCGCGGCCGATTTTCGTTCCTCGCGGAGTCCCGCGCGGACGTCCGAGTGATCCTGGGCGACGCGCGCCTCTCGCTCGCCCGCTCGACCGCGACATACGACCTCATCGTGCTCGACGCGTTCACCGGCGGCGCCATCCCGGTCCACCTGCTCACGGACGAGGCCTTCGCCCTTTACGCGAAGCGCCTCAATCCCGGCGGCGCGATCCTCGTGCACGTCTCGAACCGCTACCTGGATCTGCGGCCGGTGATCGCGGCGTCCGCGCGCGGCCTCGGATGGCCCGGCGCCGAGAAGCGCCGCCTCGACGCGGCCGAGCCGGGGACGACGCCGTCGGCGTGGGCCGCGCTGGGGAAGGACGCGACGGCGATCGCGCGGCTCGAGAAGCGCGGCTGGATCAGGCTGGACCCGCGCGGCTTCCGCGGCTGGACCGACGCCCACGCGAGCCTGCTGCCGATCCTCGCCCTCTAGAAAAAAAGCCGGGCCGTCCATTGCGCTCGCCAGGAATTGAACCTGGATATCTGCCTTCGCAGGGCAGCACACTATCCTTTGTGTTACGAGCGCAATCGACGGCCCGACGGGTGATTATAGCAAACGAACGAGCCGGGCGACCGTCTCCACGTGCTCGGTGTGCGGAAACAGGTCGAACGCGGTCAGGCGGTCCACCCGGTACTTTTGGGTCAGGATCTTGAGGTCCCGGCCCAGGGACTCGGGGTTGCAGGACACGTAGAAGATCGCCGGCGGGGCCATTTCGAGCAAAGTCGCGGCCGCCTTGGCGTGCAGGCCGGCGCGCGGCGGGTCCACGACGACGGCCTCGGGACGCATGTCGAGCAAAGAGGGCAGCAAGGTCTCGACTGAGGCGCAGTAGAAGTCGCAGTTCTCGATCTTGTTGCGCTCGGCGTTCGCCTTGGCGTCGGCGACCGCGGCCGGATTGAGCTCGACGCCCGCGACTTTGCGCGCCGCGCCCGCGAGCGAGAGGGCGATGCCGCCGCCGCCGCAGTAGAGATCGAGCGCGACGTTCGGGGAGACCTCGCGCGTCCAGGCGCGCAGAAGGCCGTACAGCGCCTCGGTGCCCTTCGTGTTGGTCTGGAAGAACGATTGCGGCGAGATGCGGTAGTCGACGGCGCCGTCGGAGAAGTAGAGCGTCTCGGTGATGAAGCCCGATCCGGTCAACGTCGTCAATGAATCGGAGATCGCCGTGTCGGACTGCTTCGCGTTCTTCCCCAAAAGGATGGTCGTGGCGGGATAGACGCTCATCACGGCGTCGATGAAGCTCTGTTGGGGTACGTTGCCGTCCGTCGTGACCAGCAGGACCATGCGTTCGGGCCTGTTCTTGGCCTCTCGAACGACCAAATGCCTCAAGGTTCCGTTCTTCTTGTGGGAGTTGTACGGCTGCACGCCGTTGCTCTTCGCCCACTCGCGCACGGCCTTCAGCAGGGCGGCGACTTCCGGGCTGGGAAGATGGCACTCCTGCAGGTCGAGGATCTCGTACCAGCGGCCCTTCGGCTTCATGCCGAGCTTGCCCCACGCGCCGGGGACGGGCGGATAGACGTCCCCGAAGGAGAACTCCATCTTGTTGCGGTAGTTCCAGGCGGAGGGCGCGCCCTGGATCGTCAGCTCGGGCAGGTTTTCGAGGCCCTTCAGCGCCTCGAGGACCTTGTTCCTTTTATAGGACAGCTGATCGGGGTAGTCTCGGTCCTGGAGGGAGCACCCGCCGCACGTCCCGAAGTGGGAGCAGCGGACGCTAGTTGTTGAACTTGAAATGGGCGACATCGCCGTCTTTCATGACGTATTCCTTGCCTTCGGACCGGATGAGGCCCTTCTCGCGCAAGGCCGACTCCTTGAGGTGCTTGTCGATCTCGGCGTAGGCGTAGATGTCGGCCTTGATGAAGCCCTTCTCGAAGTCGGTGTGGATGACGCCGGCGGCCTGCGGAGCCTTCGCGCCGACGGGGACGGTCCAGGCGCGGACTTCCTGCTCGCCGCAGGTGAAGTAGGACTGGAGGCCGAGAGTCTTGTAGGCCGCGACGATGACGCGCTCGAGGCCGCTCTGCTCGAGGCCGAGATCCTTCATGAACATGGCGCGATCGTCGCCGGTGAGCTGCGCGATCTCGCTCTCGAGCTTGCCGCAGATGACGACGGACTCCGAGCCGCGCGACTTCGCGTAGGCCTGGAAGTCGGCGATGACGGCCTTGTCGGGCGTCTCGTCGGTGTTGCCGACGTAGAGGACGGGCTTGGCCGTCAGGAGCTGGAAGTCGCGGAGGACCTTGGCGTCGAGGCCGAGAGCGCGCGCGGGCTTGCCCGCCTCGAGACCGGCCTTGAGCGTCTCGAGGATCGCGAGCTGCTCCTTGGCGACCTTGTCGCCGGACTTGGCCTTGCCCTGCACCTTGTCGAAGGACTTCGTCAGGCTCTCGAGATCGGCGAGCATGAGCTCGGTCTCGATGACCTCGACGTCGCGCTTCGGGTCGACGCCGCCGAGCGTGTGGATGACGTCCGGGTCCTTGAACAGGCGGACCATATGGAGGATGGCATCGACCTCGCGGATGTTCGCGAGGAACTTGTTGCCGAGGCCCTCGCCCGACGCCGCGCCCTTGACCAGGCCGGCGATGTCGACGAAGCGGCACGAGGCCGGGATCGTCTGCTTCGGGTTGAACAGCGAGGTCAGGCGGTCGAGGCGGGGGTCGGGGACGCCGACGACGCCGACGTTCGGCTCGATCGTCGTGAACGGGTAGTTCGACGCCGCGGCGTTGCCCGAGGTGAGCGCGTTGAAGA
>CAYVFO010000252.1:0-2886 GCA_964450975.1 uncultured Elusimicrobia bacterium
CGCTC
The DNA here is from genome assembly GCA_964450975.1 of uncultured Elusimicrobia bacterium. Lineage (GTDB taxonomy): Bacteria > Elusimicrobiota > Elusimicrobia > UBA1565 > UBA9628 > GWA2-66-18. The sequence continues at coordinate 6 of CAYVFO010000252.1, forward strand.
GAGCGCGGCGAGGGCTGCTGGGTGTGGGCCGAGGACGGGACGCGCTACCTCGACCTCTACGGCGGGCACGCGGTCGCCGCGATCGGCCATTCGCCCAAGGAGGTCGCCGAAGCGATCTCCGCGCAGGCGGGCAAGCTCCTGTTCTACTCGAACCTCGTCTACCTCAAGGTCCGCGCCGAGGCCGCGCAGGCGCTCGTCGAGTTCTGCGGCGAGCCGGGCTCGCAGGTCTTCTTCTGCAACTCCGGCGCCGAGGCCAACGAGAACGCGATGCGCATCGCGCGCGTCGTCACCGGGCGGGCTAAGGTCGTGTGCGCCGAGGGCGGCTTCCACGGCCGCACGGCCGCCGCGATCGCGGCGACCGGATACAAGTACCGCAAGAATCTCTCCGGTCTCGGCGCGGACATGGCGCACGTGCCGTTCGGCGACCTCGCCGCGGCCGACGCCGCGCTGGCCGGCGCCGCCGCGTTCCTGCTCGAGCCGATCCAGAGCGTGCAGGGCTGCGCCACCGCGACGAAGGAGTATCTGCAGGGCCTGCAGGCGCTGTGCGAGAAGCACGGCGCGCTGCTCATCTTCGACGAGGTGCAGACCGGCATGGGCCGCGTCGGCGCGCCGTCGGCCCGGCAGGCGTTCGCCGCGCGGCCTCACATGCAGACTTTCGCGAAGGCGCTCGCCTCCGGCGTGCCCGCGGGCGCGGTGCTCTGCGCCCCCGAGGTCTCCGCCAAGGTGCGGCCCGGCGCGCTCGGCTCGACGTTCGGCGGCGGCCCGCTCGCCTGCGCCGCGATCAAGGCGACGCTCTCGGTGATCAAGGAGAAGGACCTCGTCGAGAACGCCGCTGAGATGGAAGAGCTCATCCGCATGACGTTCAAGTTCCCCGAGATCAAGGAAATCCGCGGCAAAGGCCTTTTGCTCGGACTGGTGCTCGATCGGCCGTCGAAAGCCGTTCGGGACGCCTTGCTGGCGAAGAAGATTCTCGTCGGCGGAGCCGACGATCCCAATGTCATTCGCCTCCTTCCGCCGTTGACCGTCACGCCGGCGGAGATCGGCCTGCTCCGGGGCGCGCTCGAGGAGATTTTCTCCATGCAGGCCGCGGTGCCCGCGTGAGCATGAGACACTTCACCCACCTGAAGGACTACTCGATCGACGAGCTCTACGAGCTCATTGACGAGGCCGTCCGCCTCAAGAAGGGCGGCGCGCCGTCCCTCTCGCTGACGGGCAAGAGCCTCGCGTTCTGCTTCATGAATCCGTCCTTGCGCACGCAGGTCTCCTTCTCCGCCGCGACCGCCGCGTTCGGCGGCAACCCCATCGTCCTCAACATGGGCTCGGGCGGCACGTGGGGCATGGAGGCGCTCGAGGGCGTCGTCATGGACGGCGCGGCCGCGGAGCACCTCAAGGAAGCGGTGCCCGTGCTCGGCCGCATGACCGCGGCGCTCGGACTGCGCTCCTTCCCCGCCGGCAAGTCGTGGGCCGAGGACAAGCGCGAGGACGCGCTGACCGCCTTCGTGAAGTACTCGACCGTTCCCGTCGTCAACATGGAGTCCGCCTCCGGCCATCCGTGCCAGGCCCTGGCCGACCTCATGACGATCAAGGAGCGCATGAACCCCAAGGGAAAGAATTTTCTCTTGAGCTGGGCTCCTCACGTGAAGCCGCTTCCCATGGCCGTTCCCAACTCCTCCGTCGAGATGGCTTCCATGGCCGGCATGAACGTCACGATCGCGCGGCCCGAGGGCTACGACCTCGATCCCGAGGTGGTGGCGCGGGTCAAAGCGAACTGCGAAAAGAACGGAGCGACGCTCACGATCACCGACGACGCTTCCGCGGCCTTCGAGGGACAGCACGTCGTTTACGGCAAGTCGTGGGGCTCGATGGCGAACTACGGCGTCGCGCCGTCCGCCGACCCCGTCTTCCGCAAGAAGTGGACGATCTCCTCCGACAAGATGAGGAAGACCGACGACGCGATCCTCATGCATTGCCTGCCGGTTCGCCGCAATCTCGTGGTCAACGACGACGTGCTCGACGGCAAGTGGGCCGTCCACATCGACGAGGCGGAGAACCGCCTCCACACCGCCAAGGCCGTCCTCAACCATCTGCTTTCCCCCAAGAAGTCGCACGCTAGGAGACATTGAAATGACCGATTCGCCCATCCAGCTCAAGCAGGCCATCCCGTACATCCGCATGTACAAGGGAAAGACCTTCGTCGTGAAGGTCGGCGGCCGCGTCGTCGCTCGCAAGGAGACGCTCGACGCCCTCGTCGAGGACGTCTGCCTCCTGCAGCAGGTCGGAATCCGCGTCGTGCTCGTGCACGGCGGCGGCTCCCAGGCCACCGAGCTGTCCAAGCGCCTCGGCCTCGAGCCGAAGATGGTGGACGGCCGGCGCGTGACCGACGCGCAGACCCTCGAGGTCGCGAAGATGGTCTACGCGGGCACGCTCAACGTCGACATCCTCGCGACGTTCCGCGCGCACGAGACGAACGCGGTCGGCCTCTCCGGCGTCGACGCGGGCCTCGTGCTCGCCAAGAAGCGCCCCGCGGGCGCCGTCGACTACGGCTTCGTCGGCGACATCGAGTCCGTCGACCCGAAGGTCCTCACGACTTTGCTCGACGCGGGCATGACGCCCGTCGTCGCGTGCCTCGGCGCCGACGCCGACGGCGGCGTGCTCAACATCAACGCCGACTCCGTCGCGGAGGCCGTCGCGCGCGAGCTCAAGGCCGAGAAGCTCGTCATCGTCACCGACACCGAGGGCCTCCTCCACGACGTCGGCGACGCGAACTCGCTCGTCTCCTACGCCGACATCGAGGAGGTCGAGGCGATGAAGGCCTCCGGCAAGCTGACGGGCGGCATGCTCCCGAAGGTCGCCGCCTGCATCCGCGCCCTCAAGGGCGGCG
>CAYVFO010000253.1:0-2885 GCA_964450975.1 uncultured Elusimicrobia bacterium
CCCGACAAGCTCCGTCAGGCGTTCGACGCATGGGGCTGGTACATGTCCGCGACGATGGAGTCCATGTCGCGCGCGGCCCTCCTCAAGGCGCAGGCCGGCGTGGACGCCCCGTTCCAGCGCCCGCTGACCGGCGGCTCCGGCCCCCTGACGCTCGTCAGCGTCGAGGACGCGTTCGGCCGCGCGTCGGCCGGCTCGTTCACGCTCGGCGAGATCGCCAAGCGCCAGGAGGCCGCGGAGGAGATGGCGCGCGCGGCCGACCACCGCATCCAGAAGTTCTGGCTCGACATCAGCGTCGGCATGGGCCTGACCGCGCAGGGCGTGGGCTGGATCCCGTCGATCGGCATCACCGGCGTCCCCGTGACCCCGGTGTTCGGCTTCGAGCTCAAGCCCGAGGAGATGCGCGAGCTCCAGGTCGAGCAGCACGGCCAGCAGGCCGAGTACTACAAGGCGCTCAAGACGCGCGTCGAGGCCGGCCTGGCGGTCCAGTTCTATCAGAACATGATCTCGCTGCGCTCCGCCGAGTCGCGCCTCGCGGTCTACGACAACGAGCTGCTGCCGAAGCTCGAGCGCGAGGCCGCCTCCTCCGACGAGGCGCGCCGCCGCTACGACCAGGCCCGCCTCGCGCGCGAGCAGGCGCGCATGGACTTCGCGCGCTCCCGCGCGACGATCAATCTCCTGCTCGGCCGCCCCGCCGAGGCGCCCGTGACCGTCCGCCTCGACGAGAGAGCGGCGCTCGAGGCGCTCTCGCGCCTGCTCGCGTCGAAGGATCCCGTCGGCACGCAGCAGCGCATCCTCGACGCGCGCGTCGCGACGGCGAAGGCCGTCGAGGAGATGGTCGACAAGAACCTCAAGGTCGAGATGCTGCAGCTCGAGCCCGTGAGCCTCGTCGTGCGCTCGCTCGGCCGCCTGCTCGGCGCGCTCTCCGACGACCCGATCTACAACCCCGAGCACGCCGCCGCCGCGCGCATCCAGACGCTGACCGAGGAGCGCGAGCGCGACGCCTACGCGGGCCGCCGCGACGCCGAGATCGCGAAGCTCCGCCTGCAGCTCAACGCGGCGCGCGACGCGCTGGGCGCGATCCGCAACCAGACGGACCCCGAGGCCCAGCTCGAGAAGAGCCGCCTCGCCGCGTCCATCTTCAACCTGCAGGCCGGCCTGCTCGCGATCGGCGCCGACCCCGACGCGGTTCCCGCGGCCGCGAAGGGCGGCGTCCCGTCGAGCTGGGCGGAGCTCACGCGCCGCCTCGCCGAGTCCGAGCAGTCGCTGACGACGATCGGCTCCGGCGGCCGCCTCGAGCTCATCTCGCCCGAGGTCCTCAAGCACCGCTCGGCGGCGTTCGTGCGCTACTACTTCGCGAAGCAGACGCTCGGCCACGAGCCGATCGACCGCAACTTCGTCGAGAGCTGGGTGCAGGTCCGCCTCAACGACCCGAACACCTCGCCCGAGGTCCTGATCAAGCTCGCCGAGCTCAACACGGCCAAGACCGACCGCATGTACCGCGACGCGCTCGTCGGCGCGGCCGCGCGCGCCGACATCGCCGCCGCGCAGTTCGAGGGCGACGTCCGGCTGCTGCGCTGGGTCGAGCGCGCGATCCGCGACCGCACCGGCGCGCAGACGCCCGCCGAGCTCGACGCGGTCCGCCTCTCGCTGCTCCAGCGCCTCGGCGCGCAGCGCCACCGCCTCGTGGCCGCGCTCGGCCTCGCGCCGGAGACGCAGCTCGCCGATCTCATCCGCCTCGTCCCCGACGACGCGGCTCCCGCGGGCGACCTGCGCGAGCTCGCGTCGAAGCTCATCGACGACATCCGCGGCCGCCAGATCGAGACCATCCGGCACACCCTCTTCGACGGCGGCACGCCGGCGAGCTGGGGCGCCGAGGACAACCTCATGTCGCAGATCAAGGCGAACACCGTCGCCGAGCGCATGAGCTGGAAGGGCTTCACGATGGTCGCGACCGCCGGCTACTTCCGCGGCAAGCCGATCGCCGGCGGCTTCCTCGAGGCGCCGGACCCCCGCGACATCGAGAGCGGCCTCACGAAGATCATGGGCGACGTGCTCCGCAAGGGGCTCGAGTCCTCCGGCCGCCTGCAGGCGCTCACCCTGCGCATGCACTCGCTGATGACGAAGGTCACCGACGGCGTCAACGGCCTCGAGGCGCGCCGCAAGCTCATCGAGGCGGCGGAGTCCGACCTGCGCGCGCGCGCCGAGACCTCCGGCAAGGGCTCGGCCGAGTACGCGGCCGCGCAGACCGCGCTCGTGCGCGCGTGGGACGACTTCGCCCGCGCGATGACCTCCACGAAGGCCGACTTCATCACGCTCGTGACCGAGCTCGAGGCCCTCGGAGTGGGTTCCACCGGCCAGCTCAAGCCGTTCACGCCTCCGGACCGCGCCGAGCCGCGCGTGTCGCGGACCGACACGAAGGGCCAGCTGCTCGACTACTGGACCGGCCGCTTCTCCGACTACGAGTTCGAGGCGCGCACGGACGCCCTGCTCGCGCGCATGAGCCCGGCCGTCACGGCCGAGCAGCGCGACCGCATCCGGACGCTCGCCGCGTCCTACCGCACGTCGCTGCGCGACGGCGACGCCGTGCGCTCGCACGACTACACCTCGGCGGAGCGCATGGACCGCCTCATCAAGGTGGACGTCGAGGGCAAGCGCCTCGCCCTGCGCTGGGAGCTCGAGAACGTCCTGCGCGGCGTCGGCCTGCTCGATCCCGCGTCGAACCCCGTCGCCGCCGAGTTCATGGCGTTCATGCGCGCCGACGTCGACGCCGCGTCGAAGGCCTTCGCTCTCGACCGCGGCGAGAAGGTCCGCATCGATCGCGAGCTCTCCGAGACGTACTGGCGCGCGCACGAGCCCTCCGAGGCCGACGTCGCGTCCTTCCAGCG
>CAYVFO010000254.1:0-2873 GCA_964450975.1 uncultured Elusimicrobia bacterium
TCCTGCTGGAAGTCCATGAAGCGCGACTTCACCTCGACGCCGAGGAAGTCCTTGAGCGCGGCCGCGCGGGCGGAGTCGAGCGCGGCGGCGCGGGCCTGATGGCGCGTGTCCTGCGCGGCGACGGCCACGGTCGCGGCGCCTTCGACCCACGTGCAGCCTTCAGGATCGGTCCCGAGGATCTTCGCCGAGCTCGCGACGAGCTCGGACTTCGGAGCCTCCTCCTTCGACGAGCCCTTCTCCGTCTCGACGGCCTTGCCTCGGGTCTCCGGCGCGGTCTCGCCGTGCGCGGCGTCCGCGCGCCGCTTGACCGCGTCGTAGTCGGGCTTGATCTGCGCCTTAGGCGCGCCGCACGCGGCGGCGAGCAGGACGACGGGAAGGAGCCGCAGCCTCATTCGTCGCCGTGGCCCGCCGCTTCCTTGTCGAGCGACTTGTGCGAGCTCTCCGACTTTCCGCGCGCGCCCTCGTAGTCGGGGCGCGGGTCGTCCTTGCGCTCCTTGCACGAGGCGGCGGCGAGAGAGGCGAGCGTGATCGCGGCGAGAATCAGATTCTTCATGAGTCCTCCAAATCTAGAATTGCTGTGCCTGGCCCTATAATTCAGGCGGCGGCTTCGACGGCGTTGCGGCGGAAGGCGGCGGCGAGCGACGCGTCGGCCGCGCACTCGTAGCCCTCCATCTTGGCGACCAGCCCGCCGCGCTCGTCCAAAAACTCGATGTCGGCGCCCGCGAGGCCCTCGGCGCGCTTGACGGCCTTGGCGACGACGCGCACGCCGCGCTCCGGGAAGCGCTCCGCGTACTGGCGGTACTTCGCGGCGAAGCTCGGCAAGGACGGCGCGCCCATCTGGGAATCGGTCCAAAGAATCATGGCCTGAAACGCGGCGTCGAGCGCGGCGGGATCGGAGAGCCAGCGGTCGCGGATCGGCTGGCGCGCCCACGCCGACGGCGGCGGGGCCGTCTTCGTCTCGACGACGATGCCCTCCGGTCCGCAGGCCGGCGCGGAGATGAGGAAGCGCATGTCGGGGCCGTGGAACAGGACCTCGCGGTACGCCTTCTCGATCGACTTGCCGTACGCGGGGCCGGAGACCTTCAAGGACGGCGCGGGCGCCGCGGGCCGCTTCGCGGACAGCAGCACCTTCGCGGAGACGTGCAGAGCGCCGCCTTCGCCCCGCAGCTCGGCGGGGACGACGAGGAAGCCGTCGTGCTTCTCGGCCGCGCCGGCGTGAGCCTTGATCGTCGTCGCGGCGCCGCGGCGGGCGACGATGCCCTTCGCGACCCGCAGGTCGTCGAAGCCCGCGAACGCGAGCCCCGGGTTGGCGTGCAGCGCGGCGTGCGCGAGCCACTCCGCCGAAACGGCCAGCGGCATGACCGCGCGGCCGGCGAGCGCGTGCGACTCGAGGAACGGATACGCCTCGAGCGTGACGTCGCGCTCGAAGGAGAGGGGCAGCGCCGCCTTCGCGCCGGGGAGGGCCGCGATCACGACGGTCTCGGCGGGACCCGACGCGCGGGCCTCGGCGACGAGGTGCTGCGCGCCGGACTCGAGCCCGATCGCGCCGACGCCTTCCGCCGCGAACATCTTCTTGAGCGACGCGTCGACCATGCCGCCGTCCCACGGGCCCCAGCCGAGCGAGATCGCGCGGCACTTCGGCAGGCGCGCGGCGAGCAGGCCGGCGATCTTGTTGAGGGCTTCGTTGGCGACGGCGTAGTCGGACTGGCCGACGCGGCCGTAGCGGGCCGTCGAGGACGAGAACAAGGCGAGCAGCCGCAGCTCGGGCAGCGGCATCGCTTCGAGGAAGAGGCGCAGGCCCGCGAGCTTCGTGTCGAGCACCGCGTCCACCATCGCCGGAGTCTTGTCGGCGATGTTCTTGTCGGCGAGCACGCCCGCGCCGTGCACGAGGCCGCGGAGCGGCCCGAAGTCCTTCGTCGTCTCGGCGATCAGCGCCTTGACGGCCGCCGCGTCGCGCGCGTCGACCGCGCGGTAGCGGGCCTCGGCGCCGGCGGCGGACAAGCGCGCGAGCGTCGCGCGGATCTCGCGCGCCGCCATGAGCTCCTTGGCCTTCGCGCCGATCTCCTTCGGCGAGAGCCCCCCCGCCTTCGCGATGAGCCCGCGCAGCTCGGCTTCGGTCTTCGCGGAGGCGTACTCCGCCGGCTCCTGTCCGGGCAGCGGCGAGCGGCCGACGAGCACGAGGCGCGGCTTGAACGCCTTGGCGAGAGCGAGCGCGCACTCCGCGGTGACTCCGCGCGCGCCGCCGGTGACGATGACGGCGTCGCCGGGCTTGAGAGGGTCGGCGCCGGGCGCCGCGGCGCGCTCGGAGAGCGCGACGGTCTTGAGGCCCTCGGCGGAGAGAGCCGCCTCGACGGGGCCCTCGAAGCCGAGCTCCTTGACGATGAGCTTGGCCGCCGCGTCGAGCGGCAGCGCCGGGTCCGCGTCGATCGCGCGCGCGCGGCACGACGTCCACTCGCGCGCGGCGGTCTTGACGAGGCCGGCGACGCCGCCGAGAGCGGGATCCTGCGCGGGCGACGCCGAGAAGCCGAGCGCGCCGTCCTGGCGCGTGACGGTCATGATCATGCCCTTGGTCCCGGAGGCGGCGAACGCCTTGCCGGCGGCCTGGACGATGAAGAAGGCCTTCTTGAGCCACGCCTCGCTCTCCGCGGTCCACGGGCAATTCTGCCCGGCGGGGCGGGCGGGCGCCACGACGACGAGCGCGCCGAGGTCGGCGGGCAGAGCGGCGTCGAGCGCGACGAGCTCGGTCTTATAGCCCTTCGCCTTGAGCTCGGCGACGATCGCCGTGTCGAGGCCGCTGTCCTTCGTGACGGCGACGGTCAGCGCCTTGTCGAGCGGAAACGCGTCGCGCGGGCCCGCGGGGATCAGCTCGGGCA
>CAYVFO010000255.1:0-1254 GCA_964450975.1 uncultured Elusimicrobia bacterium
ACTGGAAGGCCTGGCCGAGGATCTCGAACTCGCCGTACAGGACGGTGCCGGGCTTGCCCGTCCCGCCCTTCTCGTTCAGCATGATCGTCCCCATCTTCCCCTTGAAGACGGAGCAGTAGAAGCGGGCGGCTTTCTCCCCGTCCTTGGGGAACCAGAGGCAGGAGGCGAGCTTCTTCATCAGACGGGCTTCGCCTTGATGAGGTCGAGGAATTCCTTGCGGGTGCGCGCGTCCTTCTGGAAGACGCCGAGCATGCAGGAGGTCGTCGTCGGCGAGTGGTGGCTCTCCGCGCCGCGCATCTCCATGCAGAGGTGCCGCGCCTCGATGACGACGGCGACGCCCTTCGGGTTGAGCTTCTTGTTGAGCGTGTCGGCGATCTGGCGCGTCATGCGCTCCTGAACCTGCAGGCGGCGCGCGAACACCTCGACGATCTTGGGGATCTTCGAGAGGCCGATGATCTTCTTCTCGGGCAGGTACGCGACGTGCGCGCGGCCGAAGAACGGCAGCATGTGGTGCTCGCACATCGAGTAGAACGAGATGTCGCGCACGAGGACCATCTCGTCGTAGCACTCGGTGAACAGCGCCTTGTTGATGAGCGCGTCGAGGTCCACGCGGTAGCCGCTCGTGAGCTCGCGCAGCGCCTTCGCGACGCGGTGCGGCGTCTTCTGCAGGCCCTCGCGCTTCGGGTCCTCGCCGAGGTCCTTGAGGATGTCGACGTAGTGCTTCTCGATGCGCTCGATCGAGGGCTCGGCGCCGTTGGTCGGAGCGACGGACTTGATGCGGGTCATCTTCAGAGCCCTCCGAGCCACTCGAGCAAGGTGCGGACCGGCGAGCCGGTCGCGCCCTTCGGGCCGTACGGGCCCTCGCCGCTCCAGAACGCGGTGCCGGCGATGTCGAGATGCGCCCACGGCGTGTCGCCGACGAACTCCTGCAGGAAGAGGCCGCCGATGATCGAGCCGGCCTCGCCGCGCGCCTTCGAGATGTTGAGGAGCTCGGCGATGTTGCCCTTGATGTTGTCCTTGTAGTCCTCGACGAGCGGCAGCTCGCAGAACTCCTCGTCGGCGCGCTTGCCGGCGGTCTTGAGCGAGCCGATGAGGCGCGCGTCGTTGCCCATGATGCCGGCCACGCGCGAGCCGAGCGCGATCACGACCGCGCCCGTGAGCGTCGCCAGGTCGACGATCGCCTGCGGCTCCTGCTTCGCCGCGAGGCAGAGGGCGTCGGCGAGGATCAAGCGGCCCTCGGCGTCGGTGTTCCAG
>CAYVFO010000255.1:1264-2858 GCA_964450975.1 uncultured Elusimicrobia bacterium
GTCGCCGGGCTTGTAGGCGTCGGGGCCGGGCATGTTGTAGGTCGCGGCGAAGATGCCGTGCACCTCGGCCTTCGGCTTGAGGCGCGCGATGACCTTGAACACGGAGAGCACGGAGGCCGCGCCCGCCATGTCGCACTTCATCTCCTCCATCGACTGCGCGGGCTTGAGCGAGAGGCCGCCCGAGTCGAACGTGACGCACTTGCCGACGAGGGCGACGCGCTTCTTGGCGCCCTTGGGCTTGTAGATCATGTGGACCATCACGGGCGGCTCGGCCGAGCCGCGCGCGACGCCGAGGAAGGAGCCCATGCCGAGCTCGGCCGCCTTCTCGCGGTCGATGACCTCGACGGTGACGCCGGAGCCCTTGAACGTGAGCGCGAGCTCGCCGAGCGAGGTCGGCGTCTTGTCGGACGGGCCGCGGTTGACGAGGTCCCGCGTGAGGGCGACGGCCTCGGCGTAGAGCGAGGCCTTGGCGCAGGCCTTCTCGATCCCGGCCTTCGAAGCGGCGTCCTGGACGACGATCGCGGCGGCGGTCAGCTTGTCCTCGTCGGCCTTCTTGTACTCCTCGAAGCGGTACGAGGCGAGCAGCAGGCCTTCGGCGATCGCCTGGACGTTCTCGGAGCAGAGGACGGCGAGCTTCTCGCGCTTGGCGCGCGTGGCGGCGAGCAGCGCGGCGGCGGCGCGGCGGAAGCCCTCGGGGCCGGACTTCTTCTTCTTGCCGAGTCCGACGGCCCAGAGGCGGCGGTGCCGGCCGAGCAGGTCGAGGTCGACGCGGCAGATCTCCTTCGGGCCCGCCTTGAAGCCCTCCTCCTTGAGCTTGGCGTTGATCGCGACCTTGGCGGCGGAGGTCAGGACCTTCGCGCCGGCGATGCCGGCGTCCTCGTAGATGAAGACGGCGAGGTCGCGGTGGTCGGCCTCGAGGGCCTTGAGCGTCAGGGGGGCGACGGTGATCATATCGGTCGGTTCTCCTCGTGAATCAGGTAGGGGGCGGCGAGAGCGGCGGCGAAGGCCCCGGCGAGAGGGCCGACCCAGTAGACGTAGTGCATCGCCCAGCGGCCGGCGGCGATGGCGGGTCCGAAGGCGCGGGCGGGGTTCATCGCGCCGCCCGTCAGCGGGCCCGCGATGAGCGCGCCGAAGAGGGCGGCGAGACCGATCGAGACGGGCCCGATGCGGCGGAGGCGGCGCTGATCGGCGGCGAGGATCGCCGTGGTCAGGAAGAAAGTCGCGACGGCCTCGATCAAGGTCGCGGATCGGTAGCCGACGAACGTCGGCGTGCAGGCGCCGAGATAAGCGGGCGCGCCGAGCAGGTCGGGGCGCCCCCCCGTCAAGGTCGCGCGCAGGAACAGGCCCGCGCAGGCCGCGCCGAGGAGCTGGGCCGCCAGCGCGAAGACGCCGCGCAGGACGGGCACGCGGGACAAGGAAAGCTCGGCCAAAGCGATCGCGGGGTTGAAGCGGCCGGCGGCCGACGGGAACATGTGCGCGGCGGCGGCGATCGCGCAGGCGTAGGCGAGGGCGACGCCCACCGGACCGAGCTTCCCTCCCGTCGCGGCGTCGAGGCACAGGGCGCCCGCGCCCGCGAGCGTCAGCGCGAAGGTCC
>CAYVFO010000256.1:0-2851 GCA_964450975.1 uncultured Elusimicrobia bacterium
CTCGCGGCGATCAACGAGGGCAAGGCCCGCGTCGGCGAGGACGCCGTGTTCTGCCCCGGCTACTTCACGCTCGGCAACCGCACGTTCCTGTGCTGGGAGCACAAAGGCCACAAGCGCATCGGCTGGCCGATGGCGCTCGCGCTCTCGTGCGACGTCTGGTACTACACCTACGGGCTCAAGACGACGAGCGCCGTCATCGAGGACTACGCGAAGCGTTTCGGGCTCGGCTCGCGCACCGCGATCGCCAAGCTTCCGGAGAAGCCCGGGCATCTTTTCGGACCCGAGACGCGCAAGAAGGCGGGCAAGGGCTGGTACGACGGCGACACGCTCAACCTCGCGATCGGACAGGGCGAGCTCACCGTCACGCCTCTGCAGATGGCCGTCGTCGCCGGCGCGCTCGCCAACCGCGGCAGCGTCTGGCGCCCGCACTACATCCAGAAGATCGTCTACACCGACGGCCGCCCGGACGAGTCTCAGAAGCCGGAGCGCCTCGGCGTCGTCAACGCGAAGTCGACCTCCTGGGACGAGGTCCAGCGCGCGATGGAGGTCACCGTCACCTCCGGCACGGGCGGCTGGGCGCGCGTTCCCGGCCTCATCGTCGCCGGCAAGACCGGCACCGCGCAGAACCCGCACGGCGAGGACCACGCGTGGTTCATCGCCTACGCGGGCAAGCCCGGCGAGCCCGCGACGATCGCGATCGCCGTTCTCGTCGAGAACGGCGCCCACGGCAGCTCGGCCGCGGCGCCCGTCGCGCGCCGCATGATCCTCGCCCATTTCCGCATGCCCGACCCGAACGCGCCGAAGCCCAAGCCGGTCGAGGCGCTTCCGGCGCCCGTGCCCGGAGTGCCGCCGGCCGTCCTGCCGCCGGGGAGGCCGAGGGCATGAGCATGGTCCGCGCCGTTCGCGCGCAGTCCGGCCTGTCCGGGCGCGTCGACTGGACGTTCATCTTCGCCGTGTCCGGCCTCATCGTGGCCGGGTCGCTCGCGATGCTCTCCGCCGCGAGCACGACCGCGCTCTACGACGCGATCTTGAAGAAGCACCTGATCGCGCTCCTGCTGGGCGGCACGCTCTTCACGCTCACGCTCGCCTTCAACTACCAGGTGTTCCAGGACCAGTCGAAGATCGTGTACGCGATCGCGATCCTCATCGTCGCGGCGACCTTGATCCTCGGCAAGATCTCGCGCGGCCAGCGCTCGTGGGTCCACTTCTTCGGCTTCTCGTTTCAGCCCGCCGAGATGGCGCGCACGCTCGTGATCCTCGCGCTCGCCGACTTTCTCGACCGCCGCGCGCGCCGCGCGCAGGATTTGTCGACTTTGCTGCTTTCGCTGTGCATCGCGGGCCCCGTGATGGCGCTCGTCCTCAAGCAGCCCGACTTCTCGACCACCCTCACGTTCATCCCGGCCATCTTCGGCATGCTCTTCTGCGCGGGCGCCGATCTCTTCCAGCTCGGCGTGATCTTCGGCTTCGGCGGCCTCGCGATCTCGGTGCCGCTGATCTACACGGTCTGCCAGATCCGCTATCCGCTCGCCGCCGCGCACAGCCTGCCCGGCATGATCCTCGCGACCTCGCGCATGGGCTGGGCGACCGTCGTCGCGATCCTGATCTTCTGCGCGCTCGGCCTGCTCGCGTGGCGCGTCGCCACCTGGATGCGCGTCCAGGTCAAGCCGGCGGCCTTCGCCGCCATCCCGATCCTCTTGTCCCTCGCCCTTCTCTCGGGCATCGTCATCCACCGCCAGCTCAAGGGCTATCAGCGCAACCGGTTCGTCGCCTGGGTCGCGCCGAAGACCGACGTGCAGGGCGCCGCGTACAACGTGATCCAGTCGCAGATCGCGATCGGCTCCGGCGGCATGTGGGGCAAGGGTCTGTTCTCGGGCACGCAGTCGAAGCTCGGCTTCCTGCCCGAGCGCCACACCGACTTCGTCTTCGCCAACGTCGGCGAGGAGATGGGCTTCTGGGGATCGTCCTTGATCCTCGGTCTGTACATGATTCTTTTGTGGCGCATCGTCGCGGCCGCGCGCCTCGCGCGCGACCGCTACGGCTACCTGGTCTGCGCGGGTCTCGGCTCGACTCTCGCCTTCCAGCTCGTTCTCAACGTCGGCATGTGCCTGGGCCTCATGCCCGTGGCCGGCGTGCCTTTGCCTCTCGTGTCGTACGGCGGCTCGAGCCTGCTCGTGACCTTGTGGTCATTGGGCATCGCCGCCAACGTCTACGCGCGGAGATACGCGCTGCTTTAACCCGGAGACACCCCCATGTCCAACGAAAACGAACCGATTTCCGAAGCCCCGAAGAAGATCGAGCCGGTGCGCGTCACCGACGACTCGACGCCCGGGCCCGTGCAGGTCCGCGAGGCGGCTCCGCCGCCCGCCGCGCCGACGCCGGCGCCGGTCGAGCGGGCGCCCGAACCCGAGGAGCGCCCCAACGAGGAGCAGTATCCTCGCGCCGACGCTCCCGTCGAGGCCGACCGCGACGTTCCGCAGGAGGCCGACGACGCCGACGACGACGAGCCGGAGACGGCCGCCGCCGCCGCTCCCGCCGTCGAGCTCCAGGGCGACGACGCCGACGACGAGGAGGATGACGGCGAGGACGACGGCCCCGAGGAAGCGGGCGGCGACTCGCCCGTCAACGAGGCCGGAACCGCGCAGCCCGCGGCGCCCGGTTCGCCCGCGCAGCCCGGCGATCCCGCGCAGCCCGGCCAGCAGGGGCAAGCGCCCGCGCGCGAGGGCGGACGCCGACGACGCCGCCGCCGCCGCGGCCGAGGGCGCGGAGGCGAGGGCCGCGAGGGCGGTCAGCCCGGACAGCAAGGCCAGGCGCAGCCCGGCCAGCAGCAGCCGGGCCAGCAGCGCCCGCCGCA
>CAYVFO010000257.1:0-2831 GCA_964450975.1 uncultured Elusimicrobia bacterium
GTTAGGCCGAGGCTCAGCAAACGGGTGGAAGAAGCACCTCGCCGGGGCTATACTTCGAGAACAGATGAAGCCGCTGATTCTAGTCGCCCTCCTCATACTCACCGCCCCGATCTGGGCCGCGCCTGAACAGCCCGCGGACACTTCATCGCATTCGGAAGTCTCACCGAATAAACCTGCGCCGCAACTCATAGCGCTCGAGCGCCGGCTCCTCGAAAAGCAGGAGGCCCGCGACAAGGAAACGCTTCCTCCCGACCAGTATCAAGCGTTCGTTAGCCACTTCCGCGTCGAACTGGAATCGGCCATGTCTCGCATCCCGCCGACGCCCGCGAACAAGGGCCTGCACGCCCAGCTTCTCTCCCGGCTCGGCGCTGGAGAGCGGCAAGCGGCCATCGCCGGACTGACGCAGGCGCTTGAAGCGAATCCCGACGATCCGGAGCTTCTTCGTGCGCAGGCGCAGATCTTCTATGAGAGCGGAGACTATCCCGCCGCCGCCGAGGGTGCCAAACGCGCGTGGGATAGCAGCGGGCACAAGGACAAGGCGGCGTGGGGCCTGCTCAAGATGTCCGAGGGGCGCGTATCGAAAGCGGGAAACTCGTCGCCCTCCCTTGCGAAGACTTCGTCTACGCCTCAGCCGACGGCGCTCGACTGGACGATCCCCAAGAACAATGATATCTCACCCAAGGCCATGGGCTTTATTCAAAGCGCCATCGCCGCGCGGGGCCGTGGGGATATGGCGGCGACTTGGAGCAATGCCCAGGCCGCGATGAACACCGATCCGACCTCCACGGCCGTGCAATCGTTTTACTCTGTCGTCCAGGGCGAACGCGCCCAAACGCAAGAGACCCACGCCTTCATCCAGAAGGCCGTTGCGGCGATGGGCGCCGGCAACGGCGAAGAGGCCGTGGCCTGGGCGCGGAAAGCCTACGATCGCAGCCCCGGCGAGGACACGAAGGCCATTCTTAAGGATGTTCAGCGCCGAAGCGCCGGCCTTAAGACGTCGACGCCAGACCAAGGGCCCGCGCCCAATGGGGGCATGCCGTTGCTGCCGTTGATGGCGGCTGGCGCGGGGTTGACGGTGCTGGGGCTCTACAAGGTGGCGCTCTCGCGTGGCACGAGCATATCGGAGGACGGACTCAACCCCTCGCCCGAGGTGTCGCCGGAGCAGGCTCGCCGGAACTACGTCAATTCGGCCGTCGTCATCGGAACACCCATCGTGATCGCTGCGTTGGTCTATGGAGGGCCGATGGCGTGGCGGGCGATCGCGCCGACGGCGACGACGCTCTTTCGCGGCGGTCAGCAGTCTATCCAACGGGTCACAGCCTCCGAGGCAGGCGCTCTTTTTCCCGAGGAGCAGGCCGCCAGCCGCTTAGCGCAGCGGGCACCCAGCGCCCTTCAAGGCGAGCAACTGCGTGAGCATCTTCGTCAGCTACAGAAGTACGGCACAGCAGGGTTCCGTGAGCTCGAAGACGGCGCGATCCGATATTATGAGAGAATCAAGCCCGCTGACAAAGTTGGACGAATGCTTGGCGCCAGACGAGTTCGCGAATGGAATCCGAACACGGGGCAAGCCCGCGTTTGGTTCGAGACAATCGACGACGCAGGAAAAGTCCGCATAGTGCGCCCAGAAACGGGCGGTGACAAAGTGCATTACTTCTTTAATGAGGCGGGAGAATTCATTGGATCGAAGTGAGCAACTGCCGGCTAGAAGCGTTATCGAGCTCAAGCTCGAGGATCTGCTCGCGGGACGAATATCGCGCGAAGAGGTTGCAGGATGGGCTCGCCCGTATGCTCTTGGTGAAAAGGCGGAACGGGAGGACCCCAAGGATATTCCCGCATGGGAGGCATTAACCTCGCTCGCCATGTCGGATACAAAAGATCCAGACGATGGGGGCTATTTGTACAACAATACGAGCTTCCGGTCCTGGCTAGAACAGTTGCGAGCCTCGCCCACCAAGCCCGGCTAAATTCGGGGGCACAGTCCGGCCTAACTAGGCGCTTCTGCGGACGCGCGCCTAGTGAGGAATATCTTGATAGCGCGCGCCGCAGAGCGTGGCGTTAGGCGTCCTGCGTCCACAAGCGCTATGAGAGTTCTAGTCTTCGGCAACTCCGGTTCGGGCAAGAGCCGCTTTGCCCAACGCCTTGCGGCTAAAAATGGGTTGGCCGTTTTGGATCTCGACACGGTTGTCTGGTCTCACGTCGCCGTTTTCCGTCCGGATCACGAAATCAGAACGGAGCTGCTGCGGTTCGTTCAGACGAATAGGGCTTGGGTCGTCGAAGGTTGTTACGGCAAGTGCATCGAGCACCTCCTTCCTCACGCCACGGAATTAGTGTTTATGAATCCCGGCGCGGCGCTGTGCCTCAGCAACTGCCTTTCTCGCCCCTGGGAAGCTCACAAGTATTCCAGCAAGGAAGAGCAGGATGCCAAGCTTCCTTTCCTGTTGGATTGGGTTCGCGGGTACTATTCCCGCTCAGACGACATGTCGCTGCAGGCGCACCGGCGGCTTTTCGACTCTTACGCCGGAAAGAAGCGGGAGATAACGGTCAATGAACCGGACTCCTGACCATGGGCTGCGGCGAACTGGGCCGGGTCGCTGAGCTCGGGTCGTCAGCGGCGCTCGCGCCGGCTCAGCCGCCGAGCTTCTTCGTGAAGCGCTCGTCGCCGGCCCCGAAGTAGACCACTCCGGTCTCGATCCTCAGGACGGTCGCCCCGTCGATCGTCTCGCCTTCCTTGACGAGCACGCCGTTGACGATGGCGCGGCGCGGCTGGTCTTCGGTGATGATGAGCCCCTAAAGGCGGATGATGGACTCGACGGGGGCGCGCGAGGGGGACG
>CAYVFO010000258.1:0-2773 GCA_964450975.1 uncultured Elusimicrobia bacterium
AGAGGTTGACGCCGCTGATCATCTCGACCTTCTTCGAGTCCTTGATGAGCGGGAAAGCGAGATTGTTCGGCGTGCCGCCGGGCATGTCGGTGAAGACGACGACGCCGTCGGGGCTCGCGAGCTCGGACAGCGCCTTCTCGACGCGCTTCTTGATCTCGCCGATCGACTGGCGCGACGACGTCGGAACGACGCGCACGCCGCTCTCCTGCCGGCCGACGATGCCCTCGGCGGCCTCGACGATGTAGGCGCCGAACTCGCCGTGCGTGACGACGATGAAATTGATCATGTGCCTTTACAGGGAGATGTCCCTGTGGAACTCCTGGACCGGGTGGCCCGAGCCGCGCAGCTTCTGGGCGAGCCAGCGCGTGCAGAAAACCGAGCGATGCCGGCCGCCCGTGCAGCCGATCGCGATCGTGAGGTAGGACTTGCCCTCGCGCACGTAGTGCGGCAGCAGGCGCGCGATGGTCTTGTGCCAGTCGTTGAGGAATCTTCGCGCGACGGGCTGCGCGAGGATGTAGCGCTGCACCGGCTCGTCGAGGCCGCTCTTCTTGCGCAGGCCGGGGATGTAGTGCGGGTTCGGCAGGAAGCGCACGTCCATGACGATGTCGGCGTCGATGGGGATTCCGTGCTTGTAGCCGAAGCTGACGACCTGCAAAGTCATCTCGCGCGTCCGCGTGAGGCCGAGCGTCTCGGAAATCTTCTCCTTGAGCTCGCCGAGCGTGAGGTGCGAGGTGTCGAGGACCTTGTCGGCCACGCCCTTGATCGGCGCGAGCAGCTTGCGCTCCTGCTTGACCGCCTCGGCGAGCTTGCCGCCGAGCGGGTGCTTGTGGCGCGTCTCGGAGAAGCGCTTCACGACGGTCTCGTCGGCGGCGTCGAGGAAGAGCACGCGGATGTCGAGGCCCTTCGACTTGAGCTCGCGCAGGAATTGAGGAAGGACGCCGAGCACGCGGCCCTCGCGCACGTCCATGCCGAGCGCGACGCGCGTCATCGCCGGGGACTTGAGCACGAACGAGCCGAACTGGTCGAGCATCGCGATCGGCAGGTTGTCGACGCAGAACCAGCCGAAATCCTCGAAGACCTTGAGCGCCTGGCTCTTGCCCGCGCCGGAGACTCCGGTGATGACGAAGATCTTCTTGGAGCCGCGCGCGTCCTTGCCGGTCAAGGGCGCTCCTTCGTCTTCATGCGCTCGATGAGGCGCTTGTTGAAGTTCTCCGCCGAGAAGTAGCCCTGCGAGCGCAGGCGCTGGTTGAGCGCGGCGACCTCGATCAAGACCGCGAGGTTGCGGCCCGGGGAGACCGGGATGCGGATGAGAGGAATCTCCACGTCGAGGATCGCGAGCTTCTTCTGGTCGAGGCCGGTGCGGTCGTACTGCGTGTTCGCGTTCCAGGCCTCGAGCTTGATCGCGAGCTCGATGCGCGTGCGGTCGAGGATCGCGCCGATGCCGAAGAGGAGCTTGACGTCGATGACGCCGAGGCCGCGCACTTCCATGTGGTTGCGCAGAGGCTCGGGGCACGAGCCGCGCAGGTAGCCGCCGCGGCGATGCTGGATCTGGACGGCGTCGTCGGCGACGAGGATGTGTCCGCGCTTGAGCAGCTCGAGCGCGCACTCGGACTTGCCGATGCCCGCGTCGCCCTGGATCAGGACGCCGAGGCCGTAGACGTCGACGAGCACGCCGTGCGCCGTCGTCGCCGGCGCGAGCCGCGCCTCGAGCGCCTCGGAGAGCTCGCCCGTGAGCGTCGCGGTGTCGTACGCGGACCGGAGCAGCGGAACGCCGTGCTTCTTGCACGCCTGCGCGAGCGCGGGCGGGACCGGCGCGTTGTGCGTGACGATCACGCACGGCAGCTCGGGCGTCTCGAGCATCGCCGACAGCGATTCGGCGAGCTTCTTCGCGTCGGACTTCTGGCAGTACGCCTGCTCGCCGTTTCCGAAGATCTGCACGCGCTCGGCGCGGAAGCGCTCGAGGAATCCCGACAGCGCGAGGCCCGGCCGGTTGAGATCGGCGACCGTGATGCGCCGGCCGGCGGACTTCTCCCCCGACAGAAGCTCGAGGCGCAGCCTCTCGCCCTGCTCCTTGAGGAGTTCGCCGACGGTCAGTTCCGCGGCCTGCACTCGCTCAGCGCTTGGTCTTGCGGACGGGATGGACGATGCCCAGAGACTCGTCCTCGCGGCGGAAGAGAACGTGGATCTGGTCGGTGTCCTTGTCGAGATAAACGAGGAACCGGCGCTCGGAGCCGTCGAGCTCCTCGGCGGCGCGCTCGGGCGTCGTCGGCTCGACGATCTGCCGCACGACGGTGAACGCGGTTTCCGCCGGCGGGATCGCCTCGGCCATCGTGTCGGAGGCCTTCGGCTTGTGCCGGCTCTTCACGCGCTCCTTGTGCTTCTTGAGCTGCGCGTCGATCTTGTCGGAGGCGAGGTCGATCGCCGAGTAGAGATCGGCGGCGGTCGCCATCGCGCGGAACGTCTGTCCGGGCGCGTGCACGATCATCTCGGCCTTGTGCGAGCGCTTCTCGACGAACAAGAACGCCTGTCCCCAGACGATGTGGTCGAAATATTTCTGGACTTTGCCCATCTTCTGCTGCACGTACTCGCGCAGGGCGGGCGTGATCTTGAGCTGCTTGGCGGTGAGCTGGATTTCCATAGGCGGAGATTCTAGCGGTTGCCCCGCGTGGTGTCAACGAACCCGGCGCGACGAAAACCCCTCGGCCCGTTGACTCTATAAAGAATACTTGGTAGGATCGTGGGCCGATCTTCCGGAGGCGTCCGGGGCTCGGTT
>CAYVFO010000259.1:0-2761 GCA_964450975.1 uncultured Elusimicrobia bacterium
GCCGAGAAGTAGCCGATGTTCTTGCCCTTCATCTCGGGGTGATTCTTGGCGAACCACGTCTTGTCCGTCGTCATGTACTGGTCGAAGGCGGAGATGACGGCGTCGAGGCGGCCGAGGAAGCCGGCGTCCTTCTGGAGCTGCTCGAGGCGCTGCGGGGAGGTCCGGCGCAGCAAGGAAACGGGGTTGTGGTGGGTGTCGGCCCAGAGCGAGCGGTCGATCTCCTTGAAGAGGGCGCGGGCTTCGGGGTGCCAGCTCCACCAGAGGTTGTAGGACAAATCCTTGAGGCGGGCGAGTTTGCCGGGCAGCTGCCAATCGTTGTAGGAATCGGTGGTGACCATAGACGATGATTGTACTATTTAAGAGGAAAGTCCGGGCGCGTCCCCTTGATTCCGACGCATTTTCGACTTATAGTCACAGCGTGACGCGCCCCCTCGCCCTGCTGATCCTGCTCGCCCTGCCCGCGTCCGCCCAGGACTCGCCTGGCCTGGCCGCCCAGAAGGCGCGCGAAAAGGTCGAGAACCTGCCCATCGAGGCGCGCGTCGAGCTCAAGAAGATGTACCGCCGCTACGCGGAGCTCGTGTCGCGCAAGCTCGAGGCCGGCTGGAGCCCGCGCGTCCTCAGCGAGGCCGTCATCGAGGACGTCGACGAGCCCTTCCAGCCCGCGCGCCTCGTCGAGGAGCTGCTCAAGCGCCGCAAGGAGGACGTCGCCCGCATCGAGGCTGCCTTCAACAAGGGCGCCGGCGAGGATCCCGGCGGAACGGCGCGCCTGCGCCGCGTCCTCGAGGAGAAGCGAGCCGAACTCGCCAAGCTCAAGGCGCGGGACCGCCGCGAGAAAGGCCTCTGCCGCGACTGGTCGGATCAGATCTGGCACGAGTTCGTCGGCATGAAGCTCGAGCACTGGGCGCCGCGCGACGACCGCAGAAGCGCGCGCCCGTTCCACACCTCCGCCGTCGCGTGCGCGCCCGCCGACGACCCGTCGGTCTGCCTCGCCTTCGACCCGTGGGAGGACGGCCGCCCGAGCGTCTACGCCTACGACGCGTGGGATCAGAACGCGCAGGGCGGGCGCTTCCCAGCCGAGTTCTTCCTCCACGGCCTGCCCGACAAGGTCCCCGAGAAATGAGCGCTCTGCCGCTGATGGCGCGGCTCGGGGAGGCGGCGAGCTTCCCCAAGGCCGTGCGCGCCTACGAGAGCGACCCGTGGGGCTACCTGCGCCGCAAGCTGCTCGAATGCGAGGCGCCGCTGCGCGACTACAAGAAGATCCTCTACGACCAGGCGTGCGCGTCTTTGCTCAGCGACCTCAAGGAGCCGTTCCTCAAGCCCGGCTCGGTCATGGACCACAAGGAGACCTTCGAGAAGCTCCTGACCCTCGCCGACTTCGCCGACGTGGCCTACAACCTCGAGCCCGGCGGCGATCCGGCCGCGCGGCGCGAGGCGGTGCGCGCCGTGCTCGCGCACGCCAAGCCGAAGACGCTCTTCGACGTCGAGAAGCTCCCCCCCGAGCGCCGGGGCAAGCCTTGGGAGGCGCTCGTCGCCGAGACGCACAAGCGGCTCGGGCTCGACAAGCTGACGGAGATTCTCAAGCGCGCGCCCGCCACCGACTTCCGCCGCGCCATGGTGATCCGGCGAGCGCGCCGCAACCTCGACGAGTTCCTGTCGGTCACGCGCGGCGAGATGGGCATGCGAGAGGACGTGACGCTGTTCGTGCTCACGCGCGTCGAGGCCGCGATCGCGGCCATGCAGCGCTTCCTCGCCGCGAACGCCGCCTAATCCACCCGGTAGGGCGAGCGGACGCCGCGCAGCGAGTCGACGAGCCCCTGGGCGGACATGATGCCCATCTTCGTGCGCGTCTCGAGGGAGGCGGAAGCCAAGTGCGGGGCGAGGACGGCGCTCCGGCACGACGCGAGCCCGGGCGCCATCTTCGGCTCGTTCTCGTAGACGTCGAGCCCGGCGCCGCGGATGCGGCCGGACTTGAGCGCCTTCACGAGCGCCTTCTCGTCGACGATCGGGCCGCGCGCCGCGTTGATGAGGCAAGCCGACTTCTTCATGAGACCGAAGGCCTTCGCGTCGATCATGTGCCGCGTGCTCTCGTCGAGCACGGTGTGGAGCGTGACGTAGTCGGACTCGCGCAGCAAGGTCTCGAGCGGCACGAACGTCGCGCCGACCGCCGCCTCCTGCTCGGGCGTCGCGCGGCGCGCGTCGTAATACAGGATCTTCATCGAGAAGCCGGTCGCGCGCTTCGCGACGGCCTGTCCGATGCGGCCGAAGCCGACGACGCCGAGCGTCTTGCCGAACACGTCGGCGCCCAGGATCATGAGCGGATCCCAGCCTTTATACTTGCCCCCGCGCATGTACGCGTCGCCCTCGACGACGCGGCGCGCCGCCGACATGAGCAGCGCCCACGTGAAGTCGGCGGTGGACTCGGTCAGGACGCCGGGCGTGTTGGTGACCGCGACGCCGCGCGCTTTGCACGCCGGCACGTCGATGTGGTCGAAGCCGACGGAGAACGTGGAGACGGCCTTGAGCTTCGGCGCGGCCTCGAGCAGTTCGGGGTTCACCTTGTCGGTGAGCAGGCACAAGAGCCCGTCCTTGTCCTTGAGCGAGGCGAGCAGCTTCTTGCGCGGGATCGCGACGTCCTTGTCGTAATGCTCGATGTCGACGTGCGGCTTGAGGATGTCGAGGCACTCCTGCGGAACGCGGCGAGTGAGAAGAATCTTCGGCTTGGCCATGGGCCGGATTATAACTCTCCGGTGCCTGTCATTGC
>CAYVFO010000260.1:0-1039 GCA_964450975.1 uncultured Elusimicrobia bacterium
TCGTCCTGTATCTCGTCCACGCCGGCGGCGTGGCCTACGAGCTGCTGGTGACCGGAATCTCCGCCTTGTGCTGCTATGAGTACGCCCTCATGCTCCGCCTCGGCGGCCGCCCGGTGCAGTTCCTCCCGACGGTGGTCCTCGGCACGGCGCTCGCGGCCTGCGCGGCCCTCGGCGGCCCCCTCCCGCTGACGCTCGCGGCGGGCGCTACGCTCGTCGTCCTCGTCGAGATGTTCACCAAGGAGCACTCGCTCGACCGCCTCGCGCTCACGCTCTTCGGCGCGCTGTTCGCCGGCTGGATGCCCGCGCATCTCGCGATGATCCGCGACCTGCGCCCGCACGGCGAGGCGTTCGCGTTCCTGACTTTCGCCGCCGTCTGGGCGATGGACACCGCCGCCTACGCCGCGGGCCGCAGCTTCGGCCGCCGCCCGCTCGCCCCCGTGCTCTCGCCGAAGAAGACGTGGGAGGGCGCTTTCGCCGGCTTCGCCGCCTCGATCCTCGTCTGCCTCGTCTTCCAGAAGACCAAGCTCTCCGAGGCCGTCACCGTCCCGCAGGCCGTCCTGCTCGGCGCCGTGATCGGCTGCATGGGCCAGCTCTCGGATTTGGCCGAGTCGCTCGTCAAGCGCGACGTCGGCATCAAGGACTCGGGCGCGCTGCTGCCGGGCCACGGCGGCGTCTTCGACCGCTTCGACTCCTACATCCTGGCCGCTCCCGCGGTGTACTACGCGCTGGCCCTGCGATGAAGAAAGTAGCGATCCTCGGCTCGACGGGCTCGATCGGCGTCAACGCGCTCAACGTCATCCGCGAGATGCCGGAGACGCTCTCCGTGTTCGGCCTCTCCGCGCACAGCAACGCCGCGCTCGTCGCCGAGCAGGCGAAGGAGTTCGGAGCCAAGGCCGTCACGATGTTCGACGCGAAGGCCGCGGCCGACCTCAAGGGCCGCCTCAACGGCTCGGCGAAGCACTTCGCGCCCGGCGTCGAGGGCATGTGCGAGCTCGCGGCGCATCCCGACGTCGACGTGGTGCTCACCTCCGTCGTCGGC
>CAYVFO010000260.1:1049-2759 GCA_964450975.1 uncultured Elusimicrobia bacterium
CTCTGGCACAAGTTTGATTTAGCCATTGTCCTTGTCGGCGGCGTCGGCTTCGCCCCCCTCCTCGCCGCGATCCGCGCGGGCAAGATCGTCGCGCTCGCGAACAAGGAGCCGATGGTGATGGCGGGCGCGCAGTTCATGAAGGAGGCCGAGCGCTGGAACGCGAAGATCGTTCCCGTCGACTCCGAGCCGTCCGCGATCTTCCAGTGCGTGCAGGGCCTCAACCCCGATCCGCGCGCGGCCGCGCCGCTCAAGACGATCCGCCGCGTCATCCTGACCGCGTCCGGCGGCGCCTTCGCCAAATACACGGGAGATCTGTCGGCAGTTACTCCTGAGATGGCGCTCAAGCACCCGACGTGGAAGATGGGCAAGAAGATCACGATCGACTGCGCGACGCTCATGAACAAGGGCTTCGAGCTCATCGAGATCATGAACCTTTTCGGCCTCAAGCGGGACCAAGTGGAGATCGTGATCCATCCGCAGTCCATCTTCCACTCCGGCGTCGAGTTCTCCGACGGCTCGGTGCTCGCGCAGATGGGCGTGCCCGACATGAAGCTCCCGATCCAGTACGGCATGACGTACCCCGAGCGCGCCGGCCGCGTGATCGAGCCGCTCGACCTGATCAAGGCGGGCACGCTCGAGTTCCGCGCGCCCGACTTCTCGCGCTTCCCGTGCCTCGCCCTCGCGCGCGAAGCGGCGAAGGTCGGCGGCGGCATGCCCGCCGTCCTCAACGCCGCGGACGAGATCGCGGTGCAGGCGTTCATCGACGGAAAGATCAAATTCACCGACATCCCGCGCGTCGTCGAGAAGACGATGGCGGCGTACAAGCCCAGCGGCGGCCTGCCCGGGTTCCAGGAAGTGGTCGAAGTCGACGCCTGGGCGAGAGAGAAGGCCGAGGAGTCCTGCAAATGAGCTCTATCCTGTCCGTCCTGCACACCGTGCTCGCGAACGCGTTCGCGCTCGGCCTCGTCATCGTCCTGCATGAGGCCGGCCACTTCTTCGCGTGCCGCAAGCTCGGCGTGCGCGTCGAGAAGTTCGCGTTCGGCTTCGGCGCGGAGCTCCTCGGCTTCACGGACAAGCGCGGCACGCGCTTCTCGATCTGCGCGATCCCGTTCGGCGGCTTCGTGAAGCCCGCCGGCGAGGACCCGATGACCGGCGGCGCCGACCCGAAGAAGGACGAGTACTTCGGCCAGAACTGGGCGCGCCGCCTGATCATCGTCTACGCGGGCCCCGCGATGAACTACGTGCTCGCGATGGCGCTCTACACCGGCCTCATCTGGGGCAAGGGCGTGCCCGAGGCGTCGAAGGAGCCCATCATCGGCAACATGATGATCGGCATGCCCGCCGACAAGGCCGGCATCGAGATCGGCGACAAAATCGTGAAGTTCGACGGCCGCGAGCTCACCGGCTGGGAGGACCTCGCGTCCTCGATCCACCGCTCCGCCGAGAAGGAGATCAAGCTCTCCATCGAGCGCAAGGGCAAGGCGATGGAGATCAAGGTCACGCCGAAGAAGGACGACACCGGCACGAAGGGCGTCATCGGCATCATCCCCGAGGCTAACTACAAGGCCGTCGGCCCCCACGTCGCGATCTCCGAGGCGGCCAAGCTCTGCTGGCGCCAGTCGAAGGAGACGGTGACGACGATCGCCTCCAAGCTCTGGAAGCGCGAGCGCCCGGACTTGGCCGGCCCCGTCGGAATCTTCCAGATGGTCT
>CAYVFO010000261.1:0-2719 GCA_964450975.1 uncultured Elusimicrobia bacterium
GCCGAGCGCGTCCTGGCGGCTCGTCGTGGCTTTGCCCATGCCCATCATCGCCTTCTCGAGCGGGCGCATGAAGTACGCGCTCACCGGCTTGACGTAGGCGGCGCGCAGCTCCTCGGCGGTCTCCTTGTCGGCCTGGCCGAGGCCGGTCTCGCGGCACGAGCCGTCGGCTACGAGCTCGGAGTAGAGGCGCGTGAGCTTGGAGAGCTCCTTCGTGTTCTTGACGGAGATGTCCCAGCCCTTCGCTTCCTTCGAGAAATGATTCGACCACGCTTTCAGCCCGACGACGCGCGCCGCGTGGCAGTAGCCGGCTTTATGCGACGTCGGAACTTTGTAGCCGCCGGTGCGCGGCTGGCCGTCGTCGTACAGCGCCGCCCAGTAGACGTCGCGCACCTTGTCCTTGTCGATCTTGGGGCCGTCGAGGCCGCACACGGCGTTGACGTCGATCGCACTGACCATGCCGATGTAGTTCTGGGCGGAGGCCGGAAGGGCCAAGGTGGTCAGGACGAGGAAAAGGGCTTTCATGGGGGTTCTCCGTGCGCTTTTCGGAGGATAACCCCGGCCCGGAGCTTTGTCAACGGGAGCTTATATTAGGAACGGCTCGCGGCCCACATCCCGGCGACGACGAGGGCGCCACCGGCCATGCTCCAGCCGGTGAACGGGTCGCCCTGCAGGAAGACGCCGAGGAGCACGCCGACGACGGGCTGCAGGAAGATGAAGTTCGCGACCTTGGAGGCCTCGACGGACTTGAGCGCCACGTTCCAGAGGATCACGGCGAGGAAGCCGCCCGCGACGGCGAGATAGGCCATCGACGCCCACGCCGCCGCCGGGACTTTCGTCCACGCGGCCGCCTCGAGCCCCGGCGCGCCCCACGCGGCGACGCCGAAGAAGCCGATCACCGAGGTGATCGCCGTGAAGTCGAGCGGATCCACGCGCTTGAGCGCGGACTTGCCGAGCACGCTGTAGAGCGCCCAGCACGAGCCGTGCAGCGCGAGGATCAGGTCGCCCTTGAGGCGGTCGGTGAACGCGCCCGAGAGCGTCGGCGGCCCCTGGAAGGCGATGAGCATCGCGCCCGAGAGGCCGAAGATGAGCGACGAGATCTTGAGCGGCGTGAGCGCCTCGCCGAGGAAGACGGCCGAGAGGAGCACGATCGTCACGGGCTCGATGCCGACGAGCAGAGACGCGCTCGTCGCGGAGGAGAGCTTAACGCCGTAGGTGCCGAGCGCCAGCGGCAGCGCGTAGCCGAGCGTGCCGACCCCGAGGATGCGCCACCAGTCGCCGCGGGACGCCCTCGCGAGCCGCTCGCGCCCGCGCCAGACGAGCGGGGCGAACAGCGCGGCGCACAGCGCCATGCGCAGGACGATCAGGTCCTTCTCGGGGAAGCCCTTGAGGGCGGCGGTCGTGACGGCGTACGTCGAGCCGCCGAGGACGTTGGAGAGCGCGATCAGCGCGTAAGGCGTCACTTAAGGACGGTCGCGACCGCGTGGCAGGCGATGGCTTCGCCCCTGCCGATGGCGTCCAACCCTTCGTTCGACTTGGCCTTGAGCGAGACGCGCGACTCGGGCAGCGCGAACAGCTTCGCGAGCGAGGCTTTCATCGCCGCGTAATGCGGCTTGAGCTTGGGCTCCTCGGCGATCAACGTGGCGTCGAGATGGACGATCTCCCCGCCCGCCTTCGCGACCTCGCCGAGCGTGTTGACGACGATTTCCTTCGACTTGAGGCCCTTGAACTTCGGGTCGGAAGGCGGGAACGCGATGCCGATCTCGCCCAGGCCGAGCGCGCCGAGCACGGCGTCGCAGCACGCGTGCAGGACGGCGTCGCCGTCGGAATGGCCGAGCAGGCCCTTCGAATGCGGGAGCTTGACGCCCGAGAGCCACAGCTCGCGGCCCTCGACGAGCCGGTGGATGTCGTAGCCGAAGCCGACGCGGCTCTCGCGGCGGCCGCCCGCGCGCTGCTCGAGGATCGCCGAAGCCATCGTCATATCCTCCGGGGTCGTGATCTTGAAGTTCTCGTAGGTCGACTCGACGAGCGCGACTTTCTGGCCGCAGCGCTCGACGAGCTGGCTCTCGTCCGTCGCGTCCGCGTCGGAGGCGAACTTCGTGAGCGCCTCCTCGAGAACGGAGTACTTGTAGGTCTGCGGCGTCTGCGCGGCCCAGTAGCGCGACCGGTCGGGCGTCTCCTCGACGAGCTTCTTGCCTTTCGCGGCGACCTTGAGCGTGTCCTTCACGGGGACGGCGGCGACGGCGGCTCCGGACTTCGCCGCCTCCTTCAACGTGGCGCGGACGACCTCGGGGGTGATCATCGAGCGCGCGCCGTCGTGCACCGCGACGACCTCCACGCCCTTGGGCAATGCGGCGAAGCCGTTCTTCACGGAACCCATACGCGTGGGCCCGGCGGCGACGACCTTGACCTTCCCCCCGGCCAGGCGCTTGCCGTGCTCCTTCATGGCGTCCTCGCCGAGCACGAGGACGACGGCCTCGATCTCGGGCATGCCCTTGAAGCACTCGAGCGACCACTCCGCGACCGTCGAGCCCGCGAGCGGCAGGAACTGCTTGGGCTTGCCCATGCGGGAGCCCGAGCCGCCGGAGACGACGATCGCGGCCGCCCTCACTGGACCGCCGCGCGCTCCGCGGGACGGGCTTTGGCGAAGATCATGCGGCCGTTGCTCGTCTGGTGGATCGAGGTGACCGTCGCCTCGACGCGCTTGCCGATCGAGCGGCGG
>CAYVFO010000262.1:0-2710 GCA_964450975.1 uncultured Elusimicrobia bacterium
TATCTTTTTACTCTGCATATATTCGTCCAAATCCGGCAAAAAAAAGGCGCCCTGTTAAGGGCGCCATTCGGGTGCTTCAAACAGCCTATTTCTGCCGAAGAACGATAGTCTCCTTCCCGCCCGACAGCTGCGGCGTCTGCTCCCGATTGACGCGTCTGGCCTGATCCGCGATTCGAGGCTTGACGTATTCATACAGCGACTGCAGAGTGATCTTCCCCTCCGCGTCCTTGGCGCCGCCATTAAGGCCCTGGAGCAGGTTGTAGGTGAAAAGGCCGTACCCGGTTTCCTCATCGGCGCCCGAAATCTGGTCCCCGCCGGAAGCGGAAAGGACGGCGATCGAATTTTTAGCGGCGACGGCGACGTTCACTTTCCCGACAAGAGGCCGCGTCCCCTTCGCCAGCACCGAGCGTCCGCCCGCGCCGGAGAAGCACGAGTCGAGCGCGACGAGCACGTGCTTCGTCTTGAGCTCCGCGAGCTTGGCGTACAGGCGCTTGAGCGGATAGCCCGTCTGCGCGAGATACTGCGGATCGCCGTCGGACGGGACGAGATAGGCGTCGCCGGTCTTCGGATCCGGAGCGCCGTGTCCGGAGAAATAGACGAAGACGCGCGATTTCTCGGAGACGTTGTTGGGAAGCCACGCCTCGAGCGTCTTTTCCAAGCCGGTTTTCGTCGCGCGCGAACCCGTCAGGGAAACGATGTTGCGCTCGGGGACGCCGAGCGCGGCGAAGAACCGCCGGACCGCGGCCGCGTCGCGTTCGGCGTAAACGGCGTCGGGGATGTCGGCGTAATCCTCGATTCCGATGACGACCGCGTAATCCTCGGCCGACGTCGGGCTGGTGAAGTTCGGCGTCATGGCGGGCATGGCGGTCTTCGAAGGCGCGCTCGGCGCCGCGCCCGCGGACTCTGCGCGCGGGGAGTCGGCGGCGGCCGATTTGCCGCGGAATTTATCCAGCCATTCGATCGCGGATTTCGCCTGCAGCACGGTCAGAAGATTTCCGGCGGCCTGCGCGCCGGTCTCCAGCCGCCTCAAACCTTCGACGGCGGCTTGAACGTCCGCGCCGCGCTTGATCAGCAGCTCGGCGGCCGCGGAGCGCTTCATCCGCGCCGCGCTCGCGAGAGCGGTCAGCTCATAGTCGCCGCTCACCTGATCCAGCTCCGCTCCGCGCTCGAGCAGGAGCTGGGCGACTTCCGTCTTGCCGTTGAAAGCGGCGGCCGACAACGCCGACTCGCCGTAAATGAGAGTGCCGAGCGGAACTCCGCCGTCCAGCACGGCGGCGACCGCCTCAGGCGATCCGCTCAGGATCGCGCCGTACAGGAGCTTATGCGGATTTTTTTCCGCCAGCGCGGGCCATCCGGCGAAAATCAGCCAGGCGGACAGGACCTTCGCCGCGACGTTCTTGCGCATCGCTCTCATTCTAGCGTAAAAAAGACTCGGCCGCGCCGATTTCTCGAGTCGAAAACTACACGCGCCAGCGACCGTAATCCTGGGCCGGCGCATGGCTGTAATAGGCGGGCTTGCTGCGCTGCTGATGGAACGCTTCGCAGCCGTCCTCGGTGCTCTTGCAGGTCTTCTTCGGAGTCATCATCGTCGCGACGAGACCGACCGCGCCCGCGCCGCCGATCGCCATGATCCACGGACCGGGCGTCGCGAAGGCGGCGAAGGTCTTGTCCGCGCCGATCGTTTTCGGATCGGTGGGCAAGCCCTTCATCGAAGTGCTCTCCATCAGCATGATGCCGGCCGTGGCGATGAGGGCGTTCGAAGCGATCAGCAATCCGCCCTGCAAAGTCTGACCGAACTCGCCGGAGGCGATCCACGCTCCGATGCCGACGCCGATCACCGCCGCGCCGATCGCGACTCCGATCAGGAACCTGATCATCGTCATGGCGGTTTGCAGGGCCAGCTCGGCCGCGGCGATCGCGGCCGGCGCGCCGATCGTGGCCGACGGAGCCGCCATGATCGCCTGCAGGTAGGCCGTCTTGGCCCCCTTCATCAGCGACGACGCGTACATCATCAAGGCCACCGCGATGGCGCCGGCGGCCATGCCCATCATGATCTGGGTCTCCCACGGCGTCACGTTTTTCGCCGGAGGCTCTGGAATCCGTTCCTCTTCGCGAGTGCTCGCCACGCGGTTCGCGCCGAGCTCCTTCGGCTGCACGCTGTCGCCGGAGCCGACGCCGTCGGAGCCGATGGCGTTCTCCGCGCCGATGGAATTGCCGCCGCTCGTGCCGCCGCCGTCATAGGTACGGCCGGCCGCGAGGCTCGAGCCGGCGCCGCGCTGGTCGCGCAAAACCGACGCGAGCTGATTGCGCGCGCCGCTGCCGCGGCGGCTGGCGATGCCGCGGCCCGCGTTGTTGGACGCCTTGGCGGCGCCGCCCTGGCTGCGCGAGAAGGCGCTCGTCGCGCCGTTGCGAGTCGCGCCGGCCATGACGTCGCCGAGATTCTTCGTGCTCGCGCTGGCGGACGACGAGCCGCTGGCGCCGCCCGCGCCGGACAGCGTGCCGAGCTTCTTCGTGCCCTGGAGATGGCCCATGCTGCCGTTGGCGGCAGGACCGCCCGAGCCCGCGTTGATCGGAGCGTTGGCGGCGGCCGCGGCGGCCTTCGCCGCGTCGGCAGCGGCCGCGTCCTTCGCCGGATCGCTCGCGGCGGCGCCCGCCGTCTGATCGGTCGGCGTCGCCGAGGCGGCATCCGCCTCTCTATCCTTCGCGGCGG
>CAYVFO010000263.1:0-2703 GCA_964450975.1 uncultured Elusimicrobia bacterium
CGTCGCTGTCGAGCTTGAGTTTGCCGAGCTCGGCGCGCAGGCGCAGCAGCTCGGCCTTCTTCGCGTTGACGCGCTCCTCGGCCTGGCGCACGAGCTCCTCGAGGCCCTCGCGAGCGCGCGCGGCGTCGGGGCTCGTCTTGAAGAGGCGGCGCATGTCGACGGTGCCGACGCTGCCGCGCTCGGCGCGGTTCTCCTCGAGCGAGAGCTCGATGGCGCGGGCCGGAATCGTCGCGGCAAGCTGGGCGGCGATGAGAACGAGCGAAGAGAGTCGTTTCATTTAGAAGAGAGGCCCCAGTCCGAAGTTGATTTGATACAAGCGCTCGCCGTTGCGGTGGTTGAGTCCGTAGCCGTAGTCGAGGCGGATCGGGAACGCCGGCGTCACGAAGCGGAGGCCCAGGCCGACGTCGGTCTTGATGTCGCGCTCGCGCGAGCCGATGCGCGCCGAGAAGTCCTTCACGCGATCCCAGGCGCCGCCGGCGTCGGCGAACAAGACGAGCTTGACGATCGTCTTCTTGCGCTCGCGCGCGATCGGGAAGCCCATCTCGACGTTCGCGACGCTGTAGAGCTTGCCGCCGAACGGGTAGCCGGCTTCGCCCGACGGCTGATAGCCGCGCAGCGAGTCCTGGCCGCCGATGAAGAAGCGGTCCTGCACGGGGACCTGCGCCGTCTTGCCGAACTGCGTGACGTAGCCGCCGCGGTGGTAGCCGGAAAGGACGAACGGCCAGTCTCCGACGGTGAAGAGCGTGTAGTGGATCTGGTTCGAGACGTTCGGCTTGAAGAAATGGATGTCGCCCTGGAAGGGGCCGCCCGAGAGCTGGAAGCCGAGCGCGTTGCGGTTTCCGCTCGCCGGGTCCCAGATGCTGTCTCGCGTGTCGCGCGCGATCTCGGCGCCGAACGACGACTGGATGCTCGCGCCCTCGAGGAGAACGCCGAGATACTGGTTCTGCACGTTCTCGATGGCGATGCGCGCGAGGCCGTACGTGAAGCTGAGCTGGTACTTGTCCTCCTCGAAGCGGGGTCCGAGGCGGATGTTGCCGCCGGTGCGCTTCTCGGTGTAGGCCGAGAGCGACGTGTCGAACGGGCTGATGCGCCGCGTGTTGAACACGTCGACGCCGAGGCTCGTCGGGCTGTTGCCGAGCCAGGGCGTCGTCCAGCTCACCGAGTAGTCCTGCACGCGGCGGCCGAAGGACCACTGGACGGAGGCGCGCTGCGCGCGGCCGAAGAGGTTCAAGTGCTGCAGCGAGAGCGTGCCGATGAGGCCGTCCACCGAGGAGTACGCCGCGCCGGCGGTCAGCATGCCCGGCTTGCCCTCGGTGACGTCGAAGACGACGTCGACCTTGTCGGGATCGGTCGCGGAGCCCTGCATGTCGAGGTCGACGTCGTCGATGAAGCCGAGGTTGCGGATCTTCTCGATGCTGCGCTTCACGCGCGAGGAGCGGAAAATGTCGCCGGTCTTGAGCACGACCTCGCGCTTGAGGACGTGGGTCTTCGTGGCCTTGTTGCCTTCGACGTCGACGAAGCCGACGTAGGAGATCGGGCCTTCGACGATCTCGTAGCGCACGTCCATCCGGTCGCGCGCGGCGTCGAACGTCTTGATCGGGTTGATGCGCGTGCGCAGGCGGCCGCGGTCGGCGTAGAGCTCCTGGATGCCGCGGATCGTGTCCTCGAACTTCTCCTGGCTGAAGACCTTGTCCTCGCGGTACTCGACGACTTTCGCGAGCTCCGTCGAGAGATAAATCAGGTTGCCGTCGAACGTCGTCTTGCCGAAGCGGTACGAGCGGCCCTCGACGACGCCGAGGGAGATCGAGATGCGGGTCTTGTCGGGGCTCAGCGTGACGAACGGCGTCGAGATGGCGACGTCGAGGTAGCCGTTGTTCTTGTAGTGCGCTTCGACCTTCTTCACGTCGTCGGGCAGGTCCTTCTCGAAGTAGACCTTCTTGCGCGCGTTCTTCATCAGCTTCAGCAGCTTCTTCTGCTTGAACGCGGTCACGCCCGCGATCTCGACGAGTTCGATGCGCGACTTCGGGCCTTCGACGACGTTGAACGTGATCTCGGCGGTGACGGCGGCGCTGTCCGTCTTGACCTCGTAGTCCACGGAGGCGTCGAGGAAGCCCTTTTCGCGGTACTTGGCGATCAGCTTGCCGCGGTCCTCGTCGAGCTTGAAGCGGTCGAGCGGGTCCTGCTTCTTGAGGGTGATGACGTCGGAGAGCACGCCGCGCGAGAGCTTCTTGTGGCCGGAGAACGTGATCTTCTTGATCACGGGCTTCTCCTTGACGACGAAGGTCAGCAGGACCTGGCGGTCGGCGCCGGCGGCCTTCTTGAAGTGCTCGGGAACCTTCTTGTCGAGGAGGCTGATCTCGGCGCCGACGCGCTCGTAGAGGCCGAGGCCGAGCAGCGACTGGATGTCCTTGTCGAGGTCCGGACGGTCGTAGAGGTCGCCTTTGCGCGCCTTGATCGCGCCGCGGACGGTGGACATCTTCGAGTTCTTGAGGACCTCGGCCTTGATGTCGCCGATCACCCAGGGCCGCGCGACGGGCTGCGGCTCGGCGGGGGCGGTCGAGACGACCGGCGCGAAGTAGGAGGTCGCCAGGCCGGGCAAAGACTGGGAGGTCGCGTCGGCGGTCAGCGGCGCGGTCGAGATGGAGGGGGCTGGCGCCGGCTCGGACGGGGCGGCCGGCGCCGGTTCGGCCGCGGGGGCGGAGG
>CAYVFO010000264.1:0-2693 GCA_964450975.1 uncultured Elusimicrobia bacterium
CTCGTCTCGACGACGGCGAACTACGTCCTCTCGACGGGCGGCGTCACCGGCTTCGCGCTCAAGGCGCACCTTCTGCATAAGCGCCGCGTGCCCGTCGCGACGACGATCGTCGCGTCCGCGCTGACGTCGGCGATCCTCTACGCCGTGCTCGCCGCGATCCTCGTGCAGGGCCTGCTCACGCTCGTGCTCAGCGTCAAAGGCAGCCGCGCCGGGCTGCTCGAGGGCGCGATCGGTCTCGCCGTGCTCGTCTCCGCCGCGGGCGGCCTGCTCGCGCTGTTCCTCGACGGGCGGCTGCGGATGAAGGCCGCGCGCCGCGTGTTCCATTGGACGAACCGGGCCGCGTTCCGCCTCTCGCGCAAGGAGATCCCGCCCGAGAGCTTCCTCTCGTTCGAGAAGCAGATGGCCGCGGGCCTGGCGCGCATCCGCCACGAGCGCGGGCGCCTGACGCTCGCCGTGCTGTGGACCTGCCTCGACTGGGCGTTCGCGCTGGTGTCGCTCGAGCTCTGCTTTCGCGCCGTCGGCGACCCGCTGCCGCTCGGCCCGCTCTCGGCGGCGTTCGCCGTCGGACAGGGCGCGACCTTGATCCCGGCCTTGCCCGGCGGGCTCGGAGCGGCGGAGGGGTCGACCGCGGCCGTCCTCGCCGCCCTCGGCTACGACGGGGGACGCGCCCTCGTCGCCGCGCTGCTCTACCGCGGCGCGTACTACCTGGTGCCCGCCGCGCTCAGCGTCCTCGTGCTCTGGGGCCTCAAGGTCTCCGAGCCCGGCGTGCTCAGCGAGGCCTCGGCGCTCGGCGAAACGCTCCCCAAAAAATAGCCGCCGTGTGCTATCATCGGCGCGTGAGGATTTCGGCGGCGCTGCTGCTGACGTTCGTCGCATCCGGCGCGCGCGCGGCGCTGCCGCCGGACCTCGCCTCGTTCGGCTCCCTCGACGCGTTTCCCGTCGCGATCCCGCGCGGCGTCCCGATGGCGCACGTCCGCGCCTTCTCCGCCGACACCGCCTCCGTCGACTTGCCGCCGCTGCTCGAGCGCCATCTCTCGACGACGGACTCGTTCATGGCGGCCGGCGGACGGACCTTGATCGGCGGGACGCTCGACTTCGCGGGCGACGGCTGGCTCGCGGTGACGCCGGCTTCCGCGGGCACGTCATCCTTCATCAGGATCGAGCGCGGCATGTCCGGGAGCTGGCGCGACGGGGGGAAGACCTACAAGGTCGGCCTGTCGGTCAACATCTTCCGTCCGCGGCTCGAGAACTGGATCCAGATCAAGGACGCCTCCACGGATAGAGTGGTCTGGGAGCGCCGGATCAGCGGCCTGTTCAAGCTGACCTACGCGGCGGGGGAGCCGGTGACCGTCGCGGGCCGTCCGTACCGCCTGTTCTACGCCCGCGTCCCGGACGCCGGCAAGCGCCCCGCGGTCCCGTCGGCCTCGTTGGGCCTGTGCTTCATCTACGACGATATGAGCTCCGGGACGCACGAGTACAAGTTCTACATGGTGCCCGTGAACCAGATCACCGGGGCCTCCCCTACCTCTTATAAGTTCTACGGGGGAGACGCCGTCCGCCTCCAGGCCGATCCCGGCCTTTCCGTCCTGCGCCTGTCCCGCTGATTGGACCTGCGGGCCGAAAATCGCTAAAATAGCGGCCCTCATGACTCCTTGGGCCGCCTTCATCGCGGGAGCCGTCGCCGTCTTCTTCGCCGGGGTGATGCTCTTCCACCGGTCGCTCTACGTGAGCGCCGTGAGCCTCCTCGTGGTGCTCGTGCAGACCGGCATCCTGTTCTTCCTGTGCGGCTCGCCCCTGCTGGGCTTCCTGCAGGTCATGATCTACGCCGGCGCCGTCATGGTCCTCGTCGTCGTGACCATCGTCGCGTCCGGCTCGGAGGGGGAGCGCTTCGCCGACTTCTCCTTCCCGCGCCCGCTCGCCTGGATCGGCGTCGCCGCCGCCGCGATCGAGGCCGCCGTCCTGCTCTCGCACGGCTCCGCCCCGGCGGCCGCCGCCGTCGACCCGGGGCTGCAGGCCCGCTTCGGCGCCGCGCTGTTCTCGCCGTACGCCGCCGCCACGGAAGCCGTGACCTTGCTCATGTTCCTGGCCGCGCTCGCGATCGCCCCGCGCAAGGGCGAGGAGGCCGCGTGACTTTGACCGCGGCCGTGTGGTTCACGACGGGCTCCTTGTTCGCGATGGGCCTGGCCGTCGTCATCCTGCGCCGGCAGCTGCTCGCGATGCTCCTCGGCCTGGAGCTCATGCTCGCCGCCGCGAACGTGAGCATCGTCCATCACGCGGGCCTGTTCTCCGACGAGCAGGCGCTCGCGGCGGTCGCGCTCGTGATCGCCGTCGCCGCGGCCGAGGCGGTCGTCGGGCTCGCGCTGATCCTGCGCGTGCGCCGCAGCGGGCTCGGCGCCGACGCCGCCGCCCTGACGGAGCTGCGCGGATGAGCCCCGCCCAGGTCCCTCTCGCCGCCTGGCTGCTCTTCGCGGCCCCGATCTCCGCGATCCTGTTCGGCTTCTTCGTCCTCCGGCGGACGAAGCCGGAGTGGACCCATCTGCCGATCCTCGCGTCGTGCGCCGTCGTCACGTTCTCGGCGTTCTCGCTCGCGGCGCGCGTGTACGCGGGCCGCAGCTTCGACATCAACCTCTGGCGCTGGGCCGGCGCCGGCGCCTGGGGCGTGGACTTCGGCCTGCGCGTCGACGGCCCCGGCG
>CAYVFO010000265.1:0-2684 GCA_964450975.1 uncultured Elusimicrobia bacterium
CGCCCGGCGGCTCGTTCATCTGGCCGAAGACGAGGACGGTCTTGGAGAGGACGGGCGCTCCGTCGGAGAGCTTCGACTCCTCCATCTCGCGGTACAGGTCGTTGCCCTCGCGCGAGCGCTCGCCGACGCCGCCGAACACGGAGACGCCGCCGTGCTCCTTCGCGACGTTGTTGATGAGCTCGAGGATGGTGACGGTCTTGCCGACGCCGGCGCCGCCGAAGAGGCCGATCTTGCCGCCCTTCATGTACGGGGCGAGCAGGTCGATGACCTTGATGCCGGTCTCGAAGATCTGGGGCTTCGTGACGAGGTCGACGAGCTTCGGCGCCTCGCGGTGGATCGGGAGAGAGGTCGGGGACTTGATGGCGTCCTTGCCGTCCTTCGCCTCGCCGAGCACGTTCATCAGGCGGCCGAGGCAGGCCTTGCCGACGGGCACCGAGATCGGCGCGCCGGTGTCCTCGACGGGCGTGCCGCGCGTGAGGCCCTCGGTCGCGGCCATCGCGATCGTGCGGACCACGTTGTCGCCGAGGTGGGACGCGACCTCGACGGTCAGCGTCTCGCCCTTTCCGTTCTCGGAGGGCATCTTGATCTTGAGCGCGTTGTAGTTCGCCGGGAGCTTGCCCGAGGGGAACTCGACGTCGACGACGGGGCCGATGACTTGGACGATCTTGCCGATGTTCATGTGCTCTCTCTCTTACTCAGTTGGTCGGAAAATAGCCGATCTTGTGGAAGCGGACGCCGTAGCGCCGCTGGCCGCTCGTTCCGCCGGAGCGCGCGGAGCGCACCTCGCCGCGGATGTCCATCTTGTTCGGGAGCTTGAGGTGGAGGGTCATCCCCTCTTCGAGCTCCGCGTCC
Source organism: uncultured Elusimicrobia bacterium (assembly GCA_964450975.1). Lineage (GTDB taxonomy): Bacteria > Elusimicrobiota > Elusimicrobia > UBA1565 > UBA9628 > GWA2-66-18. Next base: position 853 of record CAYVFO010000265.1, read on the forward strand.
GTCTTGAACGTCATGCCGCCCTCGGAGAGGTCGGTGATGGTCGCGCGGCACTTCGTCGCCGCGGCGCCCAGCATGCTGATGTCGAGCGTGATCCCCAGCGGGACCCGCGCGTGCCGTCTCTGCTCAGCTTCGGACTTGGTCAAAGCGATTCTCCGTACTACGCGGCCAGGGCCTCGGCCCCGCCGACCAGCTCGGCGATTTCCTTCGTGATCATCGCCTGGCGCGTGCGGTTGGCGTCCAGGACGTACGACTCGCGCATCTCCTTCGCGTTCTTCGACGCCGCGTCCATCGCGTTCATGCGCGACGCGAGCTCGGCGGCCTGGGACTCGAGGAGGATGCGGTAAAGCTGCGCCTTCACGTGGCGCGGCAGCAGCGCGGCGAGCAGCTCCTGGCGGCCCGGCTCGAAGCCGTGGTCCGGGAGCTCGGCCGGCGTCGCTCCTTCCTCGGGCGTCGGGATCGGGAGGAGCGGCGTCGTGACGAGGCGCTGCGTGGCGACGGACTTGAACTCGTTGTAAAGGATCGTGACGGAGCCGACGCCCTTGTTGAGGTAGGCGCCGAGGAGCGCCTGGCCGAGGAGCTCGGCGTGCGCGAAGGTGATCTTGGGGAACACGCCGACGAGCTCGGTGACGACCTCGATCTGCTGGCCCTTGATGCGCGCGACGACGTCGCGGCCCTTGCGGCCGACGCAGGCGACGTAGACCTTCCTGTCCTTGCGCGCGCGCAGCCACTCGAGGCCGGCGCGGATCACGTTCGAGTTGAACGCGCCGCAGAGGCCCTTGTCGCCGGTGACGAGCACGAGGAGCTCGGCGCCCTCGCGGCGGTCGAAGAGCGGGTGAACCTGGATCTCGCGGCCCGCCTCGACGTCGGAGCGGACCTCGAGGAGCGCGAGCTCGCGCACCATCTGGTCCATCTTGACCGCGAACGGGCGCGCCGCCAGGATCGCGAGCTGCGACTTGCGCATGCGCGCCGCCGCGACCATCTTCATGGCCTTGGTGATCTGCTCGGTGGACTTGGTCGACTTGATCTTGCTGCGAAGCTCTCTGAGGGAAGCCATGTCTAGACTCCGACCGGCGTCTTGCGGCCGCCGAAATAGTCCTGGATCGCGCGATCGACCGTCCACTGGGCGCGGAAGCCGAAGGCTTTCTGCGCTTTCGCGGGGTCGCCGAGCGTCTCGTTCTGGTAGAACGAGTACGGGTTCTTGATGTACTCCGGCTGCAGGCTCGTGCCGAGCGTCGCGTTGAGCGCGGCGACGATGCCGTTGAAATCGGTCTTGCGGCCCGTGCAGCAGTTGTAGACGCCGGGCGCGGCCTTCTCGAAGGCGCGGATGTTGGCGTCGACGACGTCGCGCACGTAGATGAAGTCGCGGTACTGCTCGCCGTGCTCGAAGATGCGCGGGCGGCGGCCGGCCTTCATCTGAAGCGAGAGCTGCCAGATCATGGAGGCGTACTTGTTCTTGTGGCCCTCGCGCGGGCCGAACACGTTGAAGTAGCGCAGGCCGGCGGCCTTCACGCCCTTGGCGCGCGCGGCGGCGGTCTCCATGACGCACTTGGAGAAGCCGTACACGTTCATCGGCCGGAGCTCGCTGTCCTCGCGCTGCGGAACGGGCGCGTCGCCGTAGGTGCCGGCGGAGGACGCGTAGACGACCTTCTTGACCTTGGCCTTCGCGGCCCAGGCGAGCAGGTCGCGGAACTTCTCCACGTTGACCTGCATCATGAGGTTCTGGTCCATGACGGTCGTGTCGGTGAGCGCGGCCTGATGGAAGACGGCGTCGACCTTCCCGACGCGCGGAGCCCAGAAAGCGGTGTCGCCGAAGTCCGCGGCGACGACGTCGC
>CAYVFO010000266.1:0-2658 GCA_964450975.1 uncultured Elusimicrobia bacterium
CAAACTCGAGCTCGGAGAGGTCCTCGCCCTTGATCTCGAGGCCGACGAACTCGAGGTCGCGATGAGCCGTCCCGGCCGGGATGCCGTTAAGCGCGGGCATCGGTCCTCCCGAAGTAGCGGATCAGCGCCTCGCCGACCGCCTTCGACAGCGCGTGCTCGTCGACGGGGCTTCCGAGCTCCTTGGCCATCGTCGTCATGACGTCGGACTCGAGGCGGCACGGGTGGATCAGCTTGAACGGCGCGAGGGTGTTGTTGGCGTTGAGCGCGAAGCCGTGGTAGGAGATCCCCCCGCGCACCGCGACTCCGATCGAGGCGAGCTTCCTCTTGCCGATCCAGAGCCCCGTGAAGCCCTTGACCGTCGTCGCCTCGACGCCGAACGGGCGGATCGCCTCGATGAGCACGGCCTCGAGCGCCGCGAGATACGAGCGCGGGGTCAGGTCGAGCTTGCGGAGGTCCAGGATCGGGTAGCCGACGAGCTGGCCCGGGCCGTGCCAGGTCAGGTCGCCGCCGCGCTCGATCTTGTGGACGGGATAGGGCAGCGCCTCGGGCACGGCCTGCTTCGAGGAGCGGCCGATCGTGTAGACGGGCTTGTGCTGGCAGAGCAGCACGGTGTCCGGCGCCTTGCCCTCGCCGCGCTCGAAGACGAGCTTGCGCTGGAGGGTCCAGACCTCCTCGTAGTCCTTGAGCCCGAGGTCCCGGACCAGCATCCTAGGCGAACGTCGGCGCCTCGCGCTTGATCTGCATGACGTGGATCGGGTGGCCGAGAGCCGCCTCGCACGCTTCCGCGAACGTCTCGGTGAGCGTCGGATGCGGGTGGATCGTCTGCGCGACCTGCTCGAGCGTCGCGCCGAGGCTGACCGCGAGGCAGACCTCGCCGATCAAGTCCGACGCGTTCGCGCCGACGAAGCCGCCGCCGAGGATCTTGCCCGTGCCCTTCTCCGCGACGACCTTGGCGAAGCCTTCCGTCTCGCGCACGGCCATCGCGCGGCCCGACGCGGCGAACGGGAACTTGCCGGTCACGGTCTGGTAGCCCGCGGCCTTCGCCTCGGACTCCGTGAAGCCGACCCACGAGATCTCGGGGTCGGTGAAGATCGCCCACGGCACCTGGCCCTTGGGCTCGAGCGCCTTGCCCGCGATCGACTGGGCCGCGAGGATTCCCTCGCGGCTCGCTTTGTGGGCCAAGTAGGGCTGGCCGACGCAGTCGCCGATCGCGTAGATGTTGTCCGCGGAGGAGAGCATCTCGGTGTCGACGACGATGTGGCCGCGCTTGTCGAGCTCGACGCCGGCCTCCTCGAGGCCGAGGCCCTTCGTTCGCGGCGCGCGGCCGACGGCGAGCAGGATCTTGTCGCAAATGATCTTCTTCTCGCCCTCGGGCGTCTCGACGAGAAGCTCGAGGCGCTTGCCCTTCTTGGCCCACGACTTCGCCTTCGACGACGTGAGCACGTCCACGCCGAGCTTCGTCAGCGAGCGCGAGACGGGCGAGACGAGGTCCTTCTCGACGACGGGCAGCAGCGAGTCGGTGAATTCGACGACGGTCACCTTCGTGCCGAGCTTCGCGAAGATCGTGCCGATCTCGAGGCCGATGACGCCGCCGCCGATGACGGCGAGGCCCTCGGGCACCTTGTTCAAGTCGAGCGACTCCTTGGAGCCGAGGACGTTCACCCCGTCGACGGCGAAGCCGGGGATCGAGATCGACTCGGAGCCCGTGGCGACGATGCAGTGCGAGAACTCGACGGCCTCGTGGCCGCCGGAGGCGAGCGTCACGGTCGCGGTGTGCTTGCCGGTGAGGACCACGGAGCCGTTCATGTGGTCGCCCTTGTTCCCCTTCACGAGCACGCCGATGTTCTTCGTGAAGCCGCCGATCATCTGGTCCTTCCAGCCGATCACCTTGGCCCAGTCCATCTCGGTGACGCCGGTGCCGAGCCCGGCTTCCTTCGCCTTCTTCGCCTTGTGGGCCGTTCCGGCCGCGGAGATGAGAGCCTTCGACGGGATGCAGCCGTAGTTCAGGCACTCGCCGCCGAGCTTGTCGCGGTCGACGACGAGCGCCTTCTTGCCGAGCTGGCCGAGCTTGATCGCCGCGACGTAGCCGCCGGGGCCGCCGCCGATCACGAGAACGTCGGTTTTGATCGCCATGGTTTTAGAGGAGGGTCTGGGGGTTTTCGAGGTGCTTGATGAGCGTGTTCATGAACGACGCGGCGTCCGCGCCGTCCACGATGCGGTGGTCGAAGGAGAGAACGAGGTTCATCATGTCGCGCGCGACGACCTTGCCGTCGCGGACGACCGGGCGGGGCTGCATCTTCATGAGGCCCAGGATCGCGACCTCGGGGTGGTTGACGATCGGCGTCGCGTCGAGCCCGCCGATCGGTCCGATGTTGGTTATCGTCACCGTCCCGCCCTGCAGGGACGGAACGTCGATCTTGCCGGAGCGGACCTTCTCGGCGAGTGCGGCGATCTCGGCCGCGAGCGCCCAGACGTCCTTCTTCTCGGCGCCCTTGATGTTCGGCACGACGAGGCCTTGCGGCGCGGCGACGGCGATGCCGACGTTCTTCGAGGAGCGGACGACGATCTCGCCTGCCGCCTCGTCGAGCGCGGAATTGAACATCGGGAACTCCTCGAGCGTCTTGACCAGCGCGCGGACGATGAACGGCAGGAAGGTGA
>CAYVFO010000267.1:0-2657 GCA_964450975.1 uncultured Elusimicrobia bacterium
TCGGAGTCCATGCTCAAGGCCAAGGCCGAGGCGCAGGAGCGCGCCCGCGCGATCTCTCCCGACGCCCGCCTCGTCTCCGTCGCGATCAATCTCGACGACCCGCGCTCGCACTGGATCTTCATCTTCCGCTCGGATGAGTCCAACACCGAGCTGACGGTCTGGACCAAGCGCATCGCGGTCCGCAAGCTCGGATTCCGCCCCGGCAAGGCGCCGACGCTCTGGGACACGCGCCTGGGCGACGTCGGCGCGCTCGACAAGGCCTACCTCGCGCTCAAGAAGGCGAACCCGCGCTTCCGCCCCGTCCGCGTCGAGGTCGACCCGGCGTGGACCGGCCCCGCGTCGTACCGCTTCATCGACGCCCTCGGCCGGACGGCGTTCGTCGGCGCCGACGGCAAGGCGGTGCTCGAGGCCGCGCCGCTGCCCGTGAATCCGGACGCCAAGCCGCCGAAGTCGATCGAGAACCTGCCCGCCGACGCCCAGGGCGCCGACGGCAAATCTTTGCTCGCGCTCAAGGCGCAGGCCCAGGCGCGCGCCCGCGCGCTCGCGCCGGACGCGCGCCTCGTGAAGGTCGCGATCAACCTCGACGACCCGCGCTCGCACTGGATCTTCACGTTCCGCTCGGACAAGAAGCGCGAGGAGTACACGGTCTGGACGAAGCGCATCGAGACGCGCCGTCTGCGCCCGGGCGCCCGCCGGATCCCGACGCTCTGGGACTCGCGCCTCGAGAAGGCGTCCTCGGTCGCCGCGGCGTACGCGGCGCTCAAGGCGTCGAAGCCCGGGCTCAAGCCTCAGCGCCTCGAGCTTCATCCGAGCTGGAAGGGGGAGGCCGTGTGGTCCTTCCTCGACTCCAGGGGCCGCGGCACGACGGTCGCCGCGGTCCCGGTCCAAGCCCCGGTTCCGGTCCCCGATCCCATACCTGATAATAAGGGACCTCCCGTAGAGACGACGCCTCCAGCAGACGAAACGACGACCCCGCCGGCAGACGAGACGACGACTCCTCCCGCCGACCAGACGCCGACCCCTCCCGCCGACCCCCCGAAGCAGGAAACGCCCGACCCTGACGGGTCGGGGTCTGCGACACCCAAGCCGGAGCCGCCCAAGGGCCCGATCAAGCACATCTACGAGGACTTCCTCGGCTTCCGCTCGGTGCACGGCGTGCGCCGCGACAAGACGCTCAAGCAGATCGTGAAAGCGGAGAGCGCCGAGCAGGTCATCGAGCACATCTCCAAGCAGTTCGGCATCGAGCGCGCGCGCGTCGTCGAGCTCGGCAAGAAGTACCAGCTCTTCGAGACGAGCCCCGCGGCCGACTGGCTCGTCGCCTACGACCACCTCCAGTCCGCCAACCGCGACGCCTTCAAGCGCTACGACCACAAGAAGTACTCGGGCTGGAAGAGCTTCCGCCAGCTCGCCAACCGCGAGTACCCCGCGGGCTGGAAGGGCGCGCTGCTGCGGATCTCCGAGCTCCACAAGCACTTCGTCGGCGCGGCGATCCGCTTCCCGTACCACCTCTTCGACATGTTCCTGTTCGGGTACTTCCGGCAGGCGATGACGTTCGAGTTCCGCCGCTCGGGCGAGGACTTCCTCAGCCTCGGCGGCCAGGACAAGATCGCCGAGAAGTGGCTCGAGGCGTCCATGCGCAAGTTCTGGACGAACAAGGGCGGCGCGTTCGGCGGCCTCAAGTCGAAGACGTGGTTCCGCGGCGCCCAGCGCTGGTTCGTCCGCCCGCTCGCGGCGCCTCTCGTCACGTTCCTCGCGCGCCGCCTGACGCTGGCGATTCTCTCCGCCGTCGCGATGGGCCTGCTCGGCGCGTTCGCGCCCGCGCTGCCGCTGTCGTTCGCGCTGACCTCGATCCCCGTGCTCGGCCCGGCGCTCGTCGGCGTCCTCAACGGCGTCCCGGTCGCGATCGCGGCCGTGCCGTTCGTCGGCGAGGTGCTCGCGCCGGTGTTCGCCGCGGCGATCAAGGCGCTGATCAAGGACCTGGTCCTCGGCCCGCTGCTGCAGACCTTGATCCTCTCGTCCTTGCTCACGTTCCCGCGCGCCGCGCGCGAGCGCGTCGCCCGCCTGCGCGACGACGCGCCGCTCGCGCCGAACCTGCCGGTCAAGGACGTGACGAAGGCGATCCTCACCGCCGCGATCTCGTGGGAGTTCTGGCGCTCGAACTTCAAGTCCTTCTTCGGCCTGATCACGGTCGGCGCCGAGATCGAAGGCATCATGACTTACGCGGAGCAGATCGACTCGGGCATCGACCCCGTGTTCGAGAAGGTGACCGGGACCAAGCCGCACATCTTCCACACGATCGGCGCGGCCGTCGAGCGCCCCGAGGGCGACAGCCCGATCCCGTTCGGCGGCGCGATCACCTGGGGCAACGTGCTCCTCTTCAAGCTCCAGGGCCTGCTCGGCTTCAACATCTCCGACAACGTGATGCGCACGACGCTCGCGGTGAAGGGCGCCGTCGGCCTCGAGAACTCCACCGACTTCGCCGCGCACAACCTCTCGGCCGAGCTCCTCGTGACGGCCGCGAGCCAGCGCGAGACCCCCCAGACCGGTCCCGACGGCAAGCCCGTCCAGGGCGCGGGCCTCCCGTTCGACGCCGATCTCTGGAAGAAGCCGATGTCGGAGGCGATGGACCGCATCCGGCAGCTCAAGGGCATGGCGGG
>CAYVFO010000268.1:0-2655 GCA_964450975.1 uncultured Elusimicrobia bacterium
GGCGCCATGTCTCCAAAGCAAAAAATCGGTAAATATGGCAGAATGGCTCCGATGACGCAGACCGATAAACTCGTCCTGATCATCGACGACGACGACGGCATCCGCGAGCTGCTCCAGTTCCTCGTCACGAAGGAAGGCTTCCGCGTGGAAACCGCCGTCGACGGCGAGGAGGGCTTTCACAAGGCCGAGAAGCTCTCGCCGGACCTCATCGTCCTCGACCTCATGCTGCCGCGCTACGGCGGCTTCGAGCTCCTGCGCCAGCTCCAGTCCACCTCGCTCTCGCGCGTTCCGATCGTGGTCGTGACGGGACGCTACACCGACCGCTCGACGGCCGAAATGATCCGCCAGGAGTCGAACGTGGTCGACTTCCTCGAGAAGCCGGTCAAGACGGCGCAGCTGTCCGCGACTCTGCAGCGCCTGCTCCGGCCGAGCGGCGCCGCCCCGGAGAAAGCGTGAGCGACGAATTCGCCTCTCCCGCGTCGAAGCTGATCCTGCTCGTCGACGACGACGAGTCCTTGCTCGACCTCATGGATCACGTGGTCAAGAAGGAGGGCTTCCGCACCGACCGCGCGATGGACGGCCAGGAGGCGCTGCGCAAGGTCTCGGCCCTCAACCCCGATCTCATCGTTCTCGATTTCATGCTGCCCGGCATGGGCGGCTATGAGGCGCTGCGCGAGCTCCAGGCCCGCGGCGCCGGCGACATCCCCATCATCGTCGTGACCGGCCGCGCGATGGACGGACAGAGCATCGATCTCGTGCGCCAGGAGCCCAACGTCAAGGAGTTCCTGCAGAAGCCCGTGCGCCCGGCGATCCTCGCGATGGCGCTGCACCGCATCCTCGGCACGCAGCCGGGAAGCAAGCCTTGAGCCTCCGGCGCGCCGCTTTGACGGGCCTTCTGCTCGCCGCCGCGGTCTACGCGATGGCGCGCGCCGACCTGTGGCTGCGCGCCCGCTCCGCGTACCTCGAGGGCGAGAAGTGGATGGAGTGGAGCCGCAAGCCCGAGCTCAAGAAGGCCCACTTCGACTCCATTCTCGCCGCTCGCGAGGCCGAGCTCGACCGCGAGGTCGCGGCCGGCCGCCTGCAGAAGGGCGCGCGCGACCGCAAGGCGGCGCTCGCGCGCTTCGAGCGCGACCAGAACGTCGCGGACAGCTCGCTCAAGTACGCCTTCGTCTGGTACCAGACCGCGGCCGAGCTGTTCGCCCCGCCGGAGAGCAAGTGGACCGCGCTCGCGCGCCCGAAGATGGAGGAGGCCCGCGCTCTCTGGAGGAAGGAGCTCGAGGCGCGCAAGATCCCGGTCCAGGACTACATGCTCGAGTAGGCGGAATGATCCGACTCCTCGCCGGCCTCGTACTGCTTCCGCTGTCCGCCTCCCTCTTCTGGGTCTCCGCCAAGACGCTCGCCTCCGTGTCCGTCGCCTCCTCCTCCGCGGCGCCCTTCACGGCCGGCCTCGGGCTGTTCTTCGTCTGCTGGTCGATGGAGAAGTGGCTCATGGCGGGCGCGATCGGCCCGGCCGCGTGGGCCGGACGCGCGGCGAGATGGACGTACGTGCTCGGCCACGAGCTCACGCACGCGATGGCGGCGTGGGCGACGGGCGGCAGCGTCTACGCGATCTCCGTCGGCGAGAAGGAGGGGCACGTCGATCTCTCGCACTCGAGCGCGTTCGTCGCGCTCGCGCCGTACTGCTTCCCGATCTATCCGCTCGCGGTCGCGGCCGCGTACCGCCTGCTCTTGTGGTGGCGCCCCGAGCTCGGCGCCGAGGCGCTCTTCCTGTTCCTGATGGGCCTGGCGATCGCCGCGCACCTGCTGTTCACGTGGGACGCGCTGACCGGCACGCGCCAGCCCGACGTCGACGCGGCCGGCGGCCGGGTGTTCTCGTGGTCGCTGATCGCGATCGCCAACGCGCTCATCGTGATGCTCCTGCTCAAGGGACTGTTTCCCGGCTCGGTCGCGCTCGCCGACCGCCTCGGCGAGGCGGGCGGCGCCGTCAAGCGCTTCTGGACGTTCGCGTGGGCGACGGGCAAGCCGCTCGCGGCCGCGGCGACGAAGAGGGCGCTCGAATGAGCGATCTGCGCAAGGAGTTCGGTCGAAAAGCGTTCCACCAGCTCTCGCTCGTCTATCTCGGCGCGTTCCATCTGATCGGCTGGCCTGCGGTCAGGACTTGGATGTTCGCCTGGCTCGCCCTGGTCCTCGCCGTCGAGACCGCGCGCCTCTACGCGGCGCCGGTGGCGCGCGGGATGCTGGCGGTCTTCGGCGGGCTCATCCGCGAGGCCGAGCACAAGCACTACTCCGGCATCCTCTGGACGACGGCGGGAAGCCTCGCCGCGATGCTCATCGGCCGAGGCGACGCGCTCGTGGTCAACGCCGCGGTGCTCCAGCTCGCCCTCGCCGACGCGGCGAGCGCGCTCGCCGGCAAGGCGTTCGGCCGGGTGAAGCTGTTCGGCGGCCGGAAGACGCTCGAGGGCAGCCTCGCGGGCTTCGCGGTCGGCTACGCGGCCGCGCTCGCGTGCGGCGCGCGCCCCGGCGCGGCCTTCGCCGCGGCCGCCGCCGGCTCGCTCGTCGAGGTCCTACCGACGACGCCGTGGTTCAACGACAACATGTGGATCCCGATCGCGTCCGCGGCCGCGCTCGTCGCCGTGGGGCCCCGTTGAGCGCGCC
>CAYVFO010000269.1:0-2626 GCA_964450975.1 uncultured Elusimicrobia bacterium
ACGGCGACCGCATGAACCTCTTCGACTCGCCGTCGGCCGCGTCGCCGATCGCGGGTTTCGACTTCCCGCGCCAGCCCGCCGGCGAGCGCCTGTGCCTGGCCGACTTCGTGCGGCCGAAGGGCGCCGGCCGCGACTACGCCGCGATGTTCGTCGTCACCTGCGGCGCCGGCATCCGCGAGCTCTCCGACTCCTACCGCGACGCCGGCGAGTATCTCAAGTCGCACGCGCTGCAGGCGATCGCCATCGAGGCCGCCGAGGGCTTCGCGGAGCTCCTGCACGACCGCATCCGCAGGATGTGGGGCATCGGCGACCCCGCCGGCATGACGATCCGCGAGAAGTTCCAGGGCAAGTACCGCGGCATCCGCGTGTCCTTCGGCTACCCCGCCTGCCCGAACCTCGAGGACCAGACGATCCTCTTCAAGCTGCTCGATCCCGAGAAGAACTGCGGCGTGACGCTCACCGAGGGCTTCATGATGGAGCCCGAGGCGACCGTCTCCGCGCTCGTGTTCCATCATCCGCGCGCGCGCTACTTCTCCGTCGGCCGCCCCGAGGCGGCCGCGGTCGAATGACCGCGCTCGCCCTCCTCGCGCTGCTCGCTTCCCCCGTCCGTTCCGCCGAGACGCCCGCCGCCGCCGTCGCGCGCGTCATGGCGCGCGCCGACGCGCTGATCGCCTCGCAGAAGGGCCTCGACGCGCGCGACGTCGCCGCGCTCGACAAGAAGGCGCAAGCGCTCGGAGAGGAGCTTCAAAAACACGGCTGGCGAGCCGCCGAGGCTCTCGGCGCCGTCGCCGCGTACAAGCCGCGGCATCCGAAGGCGCGGCTGCTCGCCGTCTCCTTCCTCGGGCTCATCCGCGATCCCGCCGCTCTCGCCCCGCTCGAGAAGCTCCTGCTCGACCCCGAGCAGGACCCCGTCGTCCGCGCGCTCGCCGCGCAGAGCCTCGCCGGGCAGAACGCGCCGGACGCGCCCGTGCGCGCCGCGCTGTGCGCCGCTCTCGCGCAGAAGGACCTGCCGCGCGACGTCGCCGACGAGGCGCTCATCCCGGCCGCGAAGCTCGGCTGCGAGTCGCCCGAGGCGCTCGTCCGCCTCGCGCGGGCGGGCGGCCCGCGCCCGGCGGGACGCGACCTCGCGACCGCCTCGCGCGCGCTGACGGCTCTCGGGCGCTCGCGCGGGCCCGCGTCGTTCGCCGCCTTGCTCGACCTCGTCCGCTGGTTCCCGCCGCAGGGCGACGCCCGCGCGGCCGCGATCAAGGCGCTCGACCTGCGCCGCGCCGAGGCCGTCGCCTGGCGCAAGCCCGAGACCCTGCCCGTCGTGCTCGCCGCGCTGCGCTCGGAAAGCGGGCGCTGGGACACGATGCTCCCGCTCGTGCGCCTCTCGGCCGCGCTCGGGACCGAGGCGGTCCCCTCGCTCCTGCGCCTGGCGAAGCACTCCGACGCCGAGGTGCTCGCGGAGGCCGCGGAGGCGCTCGTCTCCTTCGGAGAGGTCCGCGCGCTTCCCGACCTCGAGGCCGCCGTCGCCGGCGCCATGACCGACCCGCGCTTCTCGCCGAAGGAAGGCCGCCCCGATCCCGCGGGCCTGCTCGCCCGGATCGAGAAGGCCGCCGCGGCCTTGCGCCGCCTCAAGTAAGGGGTTATCCTCCGGGGGTGAGGGCTCTCGTTCTCCTCCCGCTGCTCGCCGCTTCCGCCTTCGCCGCCGAGGACATCGAGGGCGCGCGCGACAACTTCGACACGATCGTCCGCGGCTACTTCTCCAAGCGCGCGGAGAACGACGTCTGGACGCTCAAGCGCAAGAAGGGCGCGCCGCTGCTCCTGCGCTACGCCGAGATCGACCGCAAGAGCGTCCACCCCGCCGGCGCCTTGTGGCGCGGCATCGCCTTCTTCGACGACGACGCGACCAAGAAGCGCTACTACGCCGACGCGACGGTCAGCATGGCCGGCGACCTCTGGGAAGTGAAGTCCTTCAAGTGGAAGACGAAGGCCGAGCTCCCGAAGCTGCGCGAGGAGTACGCCAAGGAAAGCGCGGAGGGCCCGAAGGCGGCTCCGGCCGCGAAGCCGGGACGAGAGGAGGCGCTGCTCGCCGAGAACTACGCCGCCTACTACGACCCCAACCGGGACGCGAAGGCCGATCTCGGCGCGGCGATCGCCCTCGCCAAGCGCACGGACAAGCGCGTGCTGCTGCAGGTGGGCCGCCAGGGCTGCTCGTGGTGCGACAAGCTCAAGAAGTTCCTCGAGGCCGACCCCGAGCTCGCGGAGCTGCGCGACCGCTACTACGTCACGGTCCTCATGGACCACCAGTTCCACCAGAACATCTGGCAGAAGTTCGGCCAGGTCCGCGGCACGCCGCACTTCTTCGTGCTCGGCCCCGACGGCGATCTCATCCGCTCCCAGCCGACGGACCCGCTCGAGAACGGGCCGAACTACGACCGCGAGAAGCTGCGCGAGTTCTTCACCGACTAGAACTTCGCGCCGAGCGTGAACCGGTGCGTCGACCCGAGCTCGCCTGCCGCCTGCGCCGCGTAGTCGAGGCCGAAGTTCCCGCGGCGAAGTCCCAGGCCGAGCGTCAGCCCGCGCGCCGCGTCGAAGCCCGCCCCGTTGGCCGCCGCCGACTTCGACGTCCAGCCGAGGCGCA
>CAYVFO010000270.1:0-2601 GCA_964450975.1 uncultured Elusimicrobia bacterium
AGGCCGTGATCCCCGGCTCCACCGCGCCCGAGGCGCCGAAGACGCCGTGGATCCGCTACGTGCCGGCGTCGCGCCTGTTCTCGGGAGAGATCCCCGCCGAGGGCTGGTGGCCCATGGAGGAGGAGACCGCTCAGGGGCCCGTGTTCCGCCTGCTCGGCGCCGACTCGCAGTCGGGCGCTTTCCGCGCGACGCTGTCGCTGCGCTTCTTCGACAAGGACACCCCCGGCTTCGTCCCGATCAAGACCGCCGTCGAGACGATGCGCAAGGACGGCGGCGAGACGTCGCGCGCCGTCACGCCCGTGCGCCCCGTGCGCATGGCGCTCGGCCTGGCGCGCACGTTCGAGGTCGTCGAGCGCCGGCGCCTGCCCGCCGACGAGGGCCCCTCGTTCGAGGAAGAGCTGCACCATTACGTCGCGGTCGTGCCGGTCGGCGAGGCGTACTACCTGATCCGGCTCGTCTCGTCCCGCGCGAACTACCTCGACTACCGCGAGGACTTCGTGCGCTTCCTCAAGTCCTTGCGCGTCCACAGCTCGCGCTGAGCGGCGCGCGCCTTGAGCTCGGCGCGCAGCTCGAGGACGACCTTCACGTAGTTCTCGCTGTGGTTGTACGCCCAGATCGCGCGGCCGATCGAGGAGCCCGGCGTGTACGGCTCGGTCGCGCGGTACCCGTGGCGGACGAGATAATTCGCCGCGCTCGCGAGCGCGTCGGGCCAGCCGAAGAGGTCCACGGCGCCGTCGGTGTCGTGATCCACCGCGAATGAGTTCGCGCTCGACGGCATGAACTGCACGAGACCGAACGCGCCGGCGTACGAGCCGTTCCAGGCGTGAGCGTCGGCGCCCTTCGCGAACACGAGCAGCTCGGCGAGCTCTCGCACGGCCCAGTCGGAGCGGCGCGGTACCTTGAGCGCGATCGTCCAGAGCGCGGAAGCGATCGGCGTCTTGCCGGTGAAGGAGCCGTACCGCGTCTCGACGCCCGCGTGGGCGGCGAGCAGGTGCGCGTCCACCCCGCGCGCGGCGGACACCGACGCCAAAGTCGCGCCGTGAGCGGCGAGGAACGCGTCGCCTTTGGCGAGGCTCTCGGGGTTGATGAAGAGCAGGCGGTACTTCTCGTAGGGAAGGGCCTCGCCGCCGCCGGGGTTGTTGAAGCGGTCGGCGACGCCGTCGATGACGCGCAGGCGCGGGTCGGCGAAGAACGCGTCGACGCGAGCCGCGGGCACGCGGCCCGCGAGCCTGGCCTCCACGCCGGCGCGGACCTGGGCGGGCGTCTTCGCGTCGGGCGCGGCGGCGGGGCGCTGCGCGAGCGCCGCGAGGCGCGCCTCGGCGAGCCCGGCGCGCATGACCTCGGCGAAGGCGGCGTCGCCGAAGGACTGCGCGCCGGCGAGCGGCGCGAGCAGGAGAAGCACAGAGAGGTTTTTGACGAGGAAGCCGGCGCACAGCCTGGCCAGCTTCGCGCGGCGGTCGAGGAAGTCGTGCTCGGCGCCCTTCTCGATGACGAGCTTGGCGTTCTTCCCGGCGGCCGCGGCGATGCGGCGCGAGACGCCCGCGGGGATCGTGGGATCCGCGTCGCCGTGGACCAGGAGGATCGGAGCCTTCACGCGCGCGGCGGCCTTCGCGGCGTCCCCCTCCGTGACGGCGCGGCGGAAATCCTCCGCGAGCTCGGGCACGGGCGGCGCGTTGAGCGGGCGCGACAAGTGCGCGATGAAGTCGAGCGTCCCGGCCGAGACCATCTCGGGACCTCCCGCCGGAGCGACGGCGACGACGGCCTTGAGCGACGGCTCCTCGGCGGCCGCGTTGAGCGCCGCCCAGCCCCCCATGCTGAAGCCGAACATCGCGACGCGCTTCGGATCGACGAACGGAAGCCTTTTCGCCGCGGCGAGGGCGAAGCGGGCCTGGGCCGCGAGAGTCGTGAAGCGGTACCGGCCTCCCGAGCCCCAGGCCCCGAGAAAGGACGGAGCGACCGAAGCGATCCCCTTCGCCATGAGCTCGCGCTGGACGTCGATGTTCTTCTCTGAGCCGGGAAAGCCGTGCAGGAACAGCACCGTCGGGAAGCGCTTCCCCTCCGGGCCGTCGGGCCGATGGTAGTGGACAACCATCTTCTCGCCTTCGTACACGAGAATCTCGGTCCCGGCCTTGGCTCTCATTCCGCGATTCTAACATGATTTGAAAAGCGGCAAGTGGGCGAGCTGACGCCATAACGGTATAATCTTCCCGTGCCGCCCACCCCCCAGGACCGCAAGCCCCGCATCGTTCTCGGCGTCGCCGGCGGCAGCGGCTCCGGAAAATCCTGGCTCGCGCAGGCGGTCGCCGCGGCGTTTCCGAAGCAGACCACGGTCCTCTGCCACGACTGGTGGTACCGCCACAACGGCGGCTTGAGCGATGCCGAGTCCGCGAAGCTCAACTTCGACCATCCGAAGGCGCTCGAGACCGCGCTCATGTGCCGCCAGCTCGACGAGCTCATGGAGGGCCGCGCGATCGACGCGCCGGTGTACGACTACGCGACGCACTGCCGGCTCGAGAAGACCCGCCGCGTCGAGCCCGCGCCGCTCGTCGTCATCGACGGCATCCTCGTGCTCGCGGACGCCGCGCTGCGCGAGCGCATGAC
>CAYVFO010000271.1:0-2591 GCA_964450975.1 uncultured Elusimicrobia bacterium
TTCGCATTTCCTATATAGGATATTCCTATATGTACAGGCTCGACGCATCCAGGCTTCTCAGCCTCGCCGGGATAGAGGTGCAGGACCTCTGCGCCCATTGTGAACAGCGCAAGTCCTCCATCTACGATCACCTCAAAGACGCCCCCCCGCCCCTCTGGCTTCTCGAAGCCTTCGCCGGCTGGTACTCCAAACACAAACCCCTCAAGCCCGAGGAAATAGACATCGCCTTCCGGCGCGTCCTGCACGACCTCTGGCCCAAATCGCCCGTCGATCCGGGCTCCGCGCGCGGGCGAAAGAAGGGACCCCAATTTAGGGAGATTTCCGCCAATCTTCACCCGGTGAAGAAAACCCCCTCCCGCCAGGTTGCGCTCCTTACTGCTGAACCTCTTTCGCGTGCCGTCGCTGCGGCTTCTATCCCCCCCACAAGTTGCGCGACCGGTCCACGCGAAGAACCCCTCGTTATGAGCGAGGGGATTTTCGTTTCTGCCGGGGCGCCAGCCCCAGGCAACGAGCAGCCGGGGGCGGTTGGGCTGCTGGGCTCCGCCGCTCCCCGGCTTCGCTCGCTCGACAAGGAGACCGCCGATGCAGCTCGAAGCGCGCGTGAAGGAAATCAAACTTGCGTTTCACAGGGCGAGCCGGGAGAAAAACGCGAATGTCAAGAGCTCCATTCTTCGCGACGCATATCTGGCTATGTTGCCGCGTTATCGATGCCCGCGTCGAGCGGCGCGTCGACAGCTTCCCCGTGCCCGCATGGCGTCCAGTCAAGGTTGGACGACTCAAGGACGGCGGGTGGTTCATCCGAACCGAAGACGGCTGGGTCTTCGACGTTGAGGAACTCCCACCCGACCTCGTCCCGATCGACCCGGCCGGGAACTGGTACCACCGGGTGTAGCACCACCTCAGAAGGGCTACCGTCTAGCCTTCGCTCCCCTCGTGATTTCGCGCGTGCGTTCTACGCCTGCCCGCGCGACGCCGGCAAGAACGCCTTCCGCCGCCATCTGATCGAGAGCCTGCGCGAACGAATTCCCGAGTACTCCACGCGCTCGGACGGTGCCATCCGCGCCCTTTTCAAGCGCCTCGCGCGCAAATACGCCTTGGGCAGGATTCGCACGCGCCCGCGCGATCCTGAAATCGCCGAACGAAACGCGCGCATCCTCGCCCTGCTCGGTGGGGCCTACGCGGAACGCCGCAAGGAATTCCACTCCAAGGGCGCGTGGCAAGAGCGCTCCGTCGGCTCGAAGCGGAAAGTCCTTCTAGGACTCCTCTCGTCCGGCCGCATGCAGCAGGCGCTGCAGGCCGAGGTCGGCTTCGTTCCCAGCCTGCATCTGGCGGAGTCCATTATGCGCGATGCGTTTGGCCGGGTCGACGCGACCATGGAATGGCGTGGACACTTGGATTTTACCATTGGCTTCCGCGCCGCCTACGCCGGCCAGGTCCTCTGCATGGACGCGACCGGCTTCCCCGTCCGCGTCGCGCGCTCGAAGGGCGGCAACGAGAAGTACGAACGCCGCTGGGGCCACTTCTCGTTCGACGTGGCCAGCGGGCACGGCTGGGTGTCGAGCCAGGCGTCCACGAACGAGCACGAAGGCTGGGACCCGGCCCTCCGCGAATTCTTCTTCGCGCTCGACTTCGCGCCCGAGTGGATCAACGTCGACCAGGCCAGCGCGCTCTTCGACGGCCTCCGCCACATCGACGAACAGAAGGAAGTCCGGCTCAGCGTCGGCGTGCTCCTCTTCCTTGCCGCCGGCTGCAAGCCCTACTGCCATCAATCCGCCCGGCCGACCGGCGGCGCGATCATCGAGCAGGCGATCAAGGGTGGAAAGGATGACTTCAACTGCATCCTCGTTCGGAAGGCGGTCGAGAAGGAACTCGCCGGCCTCGGCCTCAAGAAGGCCCGCCGCTTCGAGAGCGAGATCGAATTCGAGGCCGCCTACGCGGAGTTCCAGGCCGGCCTAAACGCGCGGCCCTACCGCGGCGCCTCTTCGCGCGCCGATCTCTGGAACCTCTCCAGCGCCCGCGAAGCCCGCGCCCTCCGATCCCTCGCCTCTGATCTCGCCGCTCCCGTTGACTCGGGACTCGGAACTCGGGACTCGGGACTTCGTCGCTGGCAAAACATCGTCGGCCGCGCGCGTATCTCGCGGCTCGATGGCGGCCGGGTCACTTGCCGCAACGACGGCAAGGCCCAGGCCGCGGACCTCACGCGCGAATCCCTCGACCTGCTCGCCGCCGCAGGCTGCCGGCCCACCGAGCTGCTCACGCTCACGATGCCCGGCGGCCTGCGAGCCGGCGACGATCCGGACCTCGTGCGCTGCGTGATCGTCCAGCCGCCGGACTCGAACGGCGCGCAGCCGAGCTACCACGCGGTCGAGGCCCGCTGCGCGAAGGTGGACGAGTACTTCCAGGACCTGCGCAAGCCGCTCATCGGCCAGTTCGAAGGCGCCGTCGAGGGCCAGAAGGACCGCTTCGCGCGCGCGCGCGACGAAGCCGCGGCTTCCTGGCGCGAGCGCGTCGGTAGGCCGGGCAAGCCTGCCCGGCAGATCCGCGAGGCCACGAACGATTCGGTTTTGAAGAGCGAATAGGAGGCACACGAT
>CAYVFO010000272.1:0-2586 GCA_964450975.1 uncultured Elusimicrobia bacterium
GAGGGCGATCCGCTGCCCATCGTCCTCTCCAAGGACGGCGCGGTGATCCTCTCGTACATGTCCTACGTCGCGCGCAAGGACACCTGCATGATCGTGTCCTTCCCGGTCTGCTTCGCCCACTACTTCGTGGAGGCCAAGCTCGAGCACCCGCTCAAGGCGCGCGGCCTCAAGCCGTTCTCGGCTTACGAGGTGAAGGACTCCTCCTGGGCGAAGGCGGTCGGCAAGGGAAAGCACTTCGTCTTCACCTTCCGCGACTCGGTGTTCGAGTGCGTCGCCGAGGACTACGGCGTCGAGATGACCGAGGAAGAGGCCGACGTCATCAAGCTCATGTCGAAGCGCATATATAAAGGATAGATCTAAGGAGCTCGCCGATGACTCGAAGCCGAAATATTCTCGCCGCCCTGCTGCTCGCCGCCTCGTGCGGACCCGGTCACGATCAGGCCAAAGATGATCCCGCTCCCGCCGCGGAGAATAAGCCGAAGCCGCTGACTTTCGCGACAAAAGAGGAAGCTCCACATCTCGTCGCATTCGTCAAGATGAAGGAGAAGCGCCTATATGTGCTCAAGGAACAGGTTCTGAAGGAGCGCATCTCCGCCGGAAAGTGGCGGATGGAATGGGCTCCGGGAATGACGACGGCGACGCTGTATGAAGGCGAGACGGCCGTCGAACTCGCCGTGACGCTGCTTGCCGCGGGCGTGATCGTGCCCGCTCACGATCCGCCACAGGAAGGAGACATCCGCGATCTCGAGCTTTTCCGGAAGAGAACCGAGCATCAACGCTACGTCGGCGACTGCAAGAGCGAAGTTCCGTTCATCGGACCGGCGACCACACAGAGCTATCGATTCGTCGAGCCCTTCTGGGTCCAGTTGACCGGGACGGGAGAAATCTCGGCGCCCGAGCGCATGTTGTCCTATCAGCGCCAGTACAACTACAAGGTTCAAGCGTGCGCGGGTGAATACTTGGGTCACCGCGACGCCATAATGAACTGGATGACCGAGCGCGGACCCTGGCCCAATCCCTAAGTTTATCGTGAGCCATACTTGGGCGTGCTTCGACTGCCGGACCTCGGTCCGCCGCGACTCGCCGGCTAAATGCCCCGCGTGCGGAAAGCCGTGCGAAGACCTAGGAACCAAGATACCCGTACCACCCAAGGACAAGCCTCGCGAGTGGGAGCAGGTGCGCGCTCATCTAAAGGAAGTCCGCGCGAAAGAGGCGAAGATGATCGCCGAGCGCATCGCGCACCATCGTTCCGTCTACGAGGCGCAGATCGCGAAGCTCGAGGCGCTGCCGGAGAACGCGGGCAGAACGAAGGAGATCAAGCTGCTCCGCAAGAAGCTGGCGGACTTATCCACCGATCCGTCCCGGGACGGATAAACTAGCGGACGATCTTCATCCGGGACGGAGGCCAGTAGATGAACCAGGCCTTGCCCTTGATGAACTTCTCGTCGACGGGACCCCAGTAGCGGGAGTCGCAGCTGTGGTCGCGGTTGTCGCCCATCATGAAGTACTTGTTGGGCGGCACGGTGACGGGCCCCATGTAGTCGCGCTGGAGCTCGCCCAATTCCTTGTCGAGCTGGTGGTTTTCCCAGAGCTCCTGGTAGCGCTGCGGCGAGATCTCGCGCGCGTGCACCGACTCGGGCTGGCGGTACTGCTCGGTGTTCTCCGCGTACTTCGAGTCGTCGATCTGCTTGCCGTCGACGAAGAGCTTGCCGCCGGCGACCTGCACGACCTGGCCGGGAACGGCGACGACGCGCTTGATGAAGTTCTCGCCCGCGTTGATCTTGCCGCAGTGCAGCTCGCGCGGGTCGGTCACCGGGAACTCGAAGACCATGACGTCGCCCTGCTTCACTTTGCGCAGCGGAATGATGCGCTTGCCCAGGATCGGCACGCGCAGTCCGTAGATGAACTTGTTGACGAAGAGATGGTCGCCGATGAGGAGCGTCTTCTCCATCGAGCCGGACGGGATCTTGAACGCCTGGATGAGGAACGTCATGAGCGCCCAGGCGAGCAGCGCGGAGGAGTAGACGGTGTCGGCCCACTCGAGGTCGTCGTCCAAGTACCAGCGGCGGCTCTCGACGGACTCGCCCTTCGACCACGCGCGCTGGAAGCCGATGCCGCCCGCGATGATCGCGGCCGTCGTCGCGGGAACGAGGTCGCCGACGCGCAGGACCTTCGCCCAGATCGCGATGACCTTGGCGCGGCTCTCGAAGACCATCGTGAGGATCATGACGATGGAGAACGCCGCGATGAAGTAGAACGCCGCGTGCCAGGCCGCCGACTCCATCGGCGTGCGCGGGCCGCCCTTCGCCTTCCAGCGGCGCGAGTGCCACGCGAACAAGCCGAGAGCGACGCCGACGAATAAGAGCCTTTCTTCCATTTAGTCCGACTCCTCGTCGATCTTGAGCACGGCCAGGAACGCTTCCTGCGGCACCTCGACGGTGCCGATCATCTTGGCGCGCTTCTTTCCCTCTTTCTGCTTGCCGAGCAGCTTCTTCTTGCGCGTGATGTCGCCGCCGTAGCACTTGGCGATCACGTCCTTGCGCTTGGCGCCGAGCGTCTCGCGCGCGATGATCTTGCCGCCGATGC
>CAYVFO010000273.1:0-2584 GCA_964450975.1 uncultured Elusimicrobia bacterium
GCTTGACCGCGAGCGCGGCGACGGGGGCCGAGAGCGCCGGCGTCAGCGCGGGCGCGATGGACGGCGCCGTGAGGACGGGCGTCAGGGCCTGGAGCGAGACGCCGGAGACGACGGGCATCGCGTTGATCGAGGGGGCGGAGACGGCCGCCGCGGAAAGGGAGACGGGGGTCGGGGCCTTGGCGACCGACTGGGCGAAGGACGGGAGCGGAAGGGCGGCGCAGAGAGCGGCCGCGAGCACGCGCGTCAGGAGGTTCTTGGTCATGGGAGGGATGCTAATAAATGGAACGCGCGCGTCCCTAGGGCCCGAGGTCCCAACGGCCGCAAGGAAATGGCCCCAGACGCCGTGGGTCCCGCGCCTGGGCCCCGGACCGCTAAATGAGCAGTCGGTGGGGGGGATTGACAATTTAGAATCGGCGCGGTAAAATATTAGCAGTCATCCGGAGAGACTGCCAATATCGGCGTCAAACCCATGAGACAACTCAAACCCGAGGTCGTCCAAGAGCGCAAGCGCCACTTGCTGCAGTGGATCGTCCACTACTACATCAAGACCTCCAAGCCCGTGTCGTCCTCTCTCA
Organism: uncultured Elusimicrobia bacterium; assembly: GCA_964450975.1. Lineage (GTDB taxonomy): Bacteria > Elusimicrobiota > Elusimicrobia > UBA1565 > UBA9628 > GWA2-66-18. Next base: position 576 of record CAYVFO010000273.1, read on the forward strand.
TCGCGGAGGAGGCCGGGCTCGATCTCTCGAGCGCGTCCATCCGCTCGATCCTCCAGGAACTCGAGAACGACGGCTTCCTGCATCAGCCGCACACCTCGGCCGGCCGCGAGCCCACCGACAAGGGCTACCGCTTCTTCGTCGACTACCTCGCGGGCGTCCAGCGCCTCGCCGCCTCCGAGAAGGAGCGCGTCGAGGACCAGTACAAGAACCGCGTCGCCGAGCTCGACACCTTGCTCTCGGAGACCTCGCGCCTGCTCTCGCGCGTCTCGCAGGGCGCGGGCCTCGTGCTTTCCCCGCAGGTGCGCCGCCAGTCGATCAAGCGCCTCGAGCTCATCCCGCTCGGCGGCCGCAACGTCCTCGGCGTGCTCGTCACCGACTCCGGCATGGTCCGCCACTGGCCGATCCAGCTCGCGTTCGCCCCGTCCGCGCGCCAGGTCAACATGCTCAACCGCTTCCTCAACGAGAGCGTGCGCGGCTGCTCCGTCGACAAGGCGCAGTCGATGGTCATGGCCAAGCTCGGCCAGATGGAGCGCGAGCTCCAGGAGCTCACGACCGTCGCCGGCGACCTCCTCACCGAGGTCGCGCGCATCGTCTCGCCCGAGTCGATCTACATCGAGGGCGCCGACAACATCCTCTCGCAGGCCGAGGAGTTCGGCGACCTCAAGACCGTCCAGTCGCTCATGAAGGTCATGGGCGAGAAGGACCGCCTCGCGACCTTGCTCCAGCAGGAGCTCGAGTCCGGCTCCGAGAACCTGCCGGTGCGCGTGCGCATCGGCGCGGAGAGCGGCCTGCCCGAGCTCCGCAGCGCCTCGCTCGTCACGCACGTCTACCGCCACGGCGACCAGGTGCTCGGCGTGCTCGGCGTCATCGGCTCCAAGCGCATGGAGTACTCGAAGGTGATCGGGCTCGTCGACTACGTCGGCAAGCTCGTCGAGGCGCGTCTGAAGGAATGGGACGCGTAGGAGGAGCCCAAGTGAGCGAAGAGCAGGACGTCGCTCCCGTCGACGCCCCGGCCGCGGCTCCGAAGCCCGAGACGCCGGACTATTACGCCCAGCTCGTCCGGCTGAAGGCGGAGTTCGAGAACTACCGCAAGCGCACCGACCGCGAGAAGCCGGAATGGATCCGCCTCGGCGCCGCCGGCGTGCTCGCGAAGCTGCTCCCGCTCTACGACCTGCTCCGGCACGCGCACGCCGAGGTCAAGGCGGGCGAGGCCGACTCGAACCTCGCGAAGGGCATGGACGCGATCTTCAAGGAGTTCGAGAAGATCTTCAAGGAAGAGGGGGTCTCGATCGTCGACCCGCTCGGCAAGCCGTTCGACCCTCACTATCACGAGGCCTTCGGCTTCGTCGACAAGGAGGGCGTTCAGGAAGGCGACGTGGCCGACGTGCTGCAGGCCGGCTTCCTGATGGGCGACAAAGTTCTGCGCACCGCCAAGGTGCGCCTGCAGAAGAAGACGGAACAGAAGGCCTGATCTAAAGGAGGAAGTCATGAGCAAAATCATCGGAATCGACCTCGGCACGTCCAACACCGCGGCCTCCGTCATGGAGGGCGGCAAGACCACCATCATCCCGTCGGCGGAAGGAACGTCGATCGGCGGCAAGGCGTTCCCGTCCTACGTGGCGTTCGCCAAGGACGGCCAGCTTCTCGTCGGCGAGCCGGCGCGCCGCCAGGCCGTCGCCAACCCGGAGGCCACCTTCATGGCCTTCAAGCGCAAGATGGGCACGGACTTCCACTATAAGGCCCAGGGCAAGGAGTACACGCCCCAGCAGCTCTCCGCGTTCCTCCTCCAGAAGGTGAAGCGCGACGCGGAAGCGTTCCTCGGCGACAAGGTCGAGAAGGCGGTCATCACCGTCCCCGCGTACTTCAACGACAACCAGCGCCAGGCGACCAAGGACGCGGGCACCATCGCGGGCCTCGAGGTCGTGCGCATCGTCAACGAGCCCACCGCGGCGTGCCTCGCGTACGGCATCGACAAGAAGGGCAAGGACGAGAAGATCATGGTCTTCGAC
>CAYVFO010000274.1:0-2540 GCA_964450975.1 uncultured Elusimicrobia bacterium
CTTCCGCGTCTATGAGAACGGCAAGCCGGTTCAGGCGAAGAACTTCCTGACCTGGTCGAAGGACGGCGCCAAGGACGGCGAGCTCGTGTTCGTCACGGGCCACCCGGGCCGCACCGACCGCCTCGACACCGTCGCGCAGCTCGAGTACGCGCGCGACTTCGGCCTGCCGCTCTACCTCGAGGCCGCCCGCAAGCGCCGCGACGACTCCTACGCCTACGCCAAGCTCGGCGCGGAGCAGGAGCGCCGCGTGAAGGACCGGATCTTCGGCATCGAGAACGCGCTCAAGGCCGTCGGCGGCGAGTACGAGGGGCTGTTGGACCCCGCGTTGCTCGGCTCGCTCAAGGCGAACGAGGACGCGCTCCGCAAGTCCGTCGCGTCGTCGAAGGACGCGACGGTCCGCGAAGCGAAGGGCTCGTGGGACAAGATCGCTGCCGCGACGAAGAAGGCCGGCGCGCGCCGCCTCGAGTCGACGTACCGCCGCTACGACGCGACGAAGATCGCCGCGCTCTCGAACACGATCGTCCGCTACGTCGCGGAGACCGCCAAGCCCAACGACAAGCGCTGGGAAGAGTACCGCGACTCCGCGCTCGAGTCGCTGCGCTTCCGCCTCTACTCGAAGGCGCCGCTGTACCCCGACATGGAGCAGTTCATGCTCGCGCGCTCGCTCGAGGACGCCCTCGAGAAGCTCGGCCCGAAGGACGAGTGGGTCAAGCTCGCGCTCGGCGGCCTCACGCCCGAGCAGAAGGCCAAGGAGCTGATCGCCGGCACCGCGCTCTTCGACCCGGCGGAGCGCAAGCGCCTCGTCGAGGGCGGCCAGGCCGCGATCGACGCGTCGAAGGACTCCTTGATCGTCTGGTCCCGCTCGCTCGACGCGCTCTACCGCGCGCAGCGCAAGTGGCACGAGGACGAGATCGAGAGCGTCGTCGTCGCCGAGGGCAACCGCATCGCCAAGGCGCGCTTCGCCGTGCTCGGCAAGTCCACGTACCCGGACGCGACGTTCACGCTGCGCATGTCCTACGGCAAGGTCGCGGGCTACGAGCTCGGCACGACGTTCGTCGCGCCGTTCACGACGTTCCACGGCCTCTTCGACCGCGCGATCGGCCACTCCGAGAAGGTCCCGTTCGACCTCGCGCCGCGCGTGAAGGCCGCGAAAGGAAAAATCGACCTTTCCAAAAAGCTCAACTTCGTCACGACGAACGACATCATCGGCGGCAACTCCGGCTCGCCGATCGTCAACGCGAAGGGCGAGTACGTCGGCCTCGTGTTCGACGGCAACATCCAGTCGCTCGTCGGCCGCTACGCCTACGACGACAAGCGCAACCGGACGGTCGCGGTGCACTCCTCGGGAATCGTCGAGGCGATGCGCTCGATCTACGGGATGGGCGCGCTGGCGGCGGAAGTCACCGGCAAATAGCCCGCGGCTTCAGCGGACCTTGAAGGGCGCCGTGATTTTCACGACGGCGCCGTCGGCGCGCACGCCGGATGCCTGGAGCTCCCAGAAGCGCTCCACGTCGGACTCGTCGTCGGATTCCGCGGACGGCGGCGCGTCGTCCGGCACGCTCGCCTCGACGCGGGCGATCCACGTCGAGCCTCGCTGCTCCAAGGCGGTCACCGAGCCGGGCCAGGTCCGGAAGACGTAATCCTCGCCCGGCTTCGAGCCGTCGCAGAGCTCGATGTTCGCGGTCAGCTCGCGGTAAGGCTCGGGAATCTCGAGGGTCGCCGCCGCGATGCCGCCGGGCCGCACCGTGTTCTTCACCAGCTTCAGCCGTCCCGCGCCGAAGAGAAGCGGGAGACGGATCGCCGGAAGCCAGGGGCGGACGGCCTTGAGCGCGAGAAACGCGATCGGCAGCAGCGATAGGGCGAGGAAAATCAGGATGCCGGATTTCGGCGCGGGGGCCCACCACGCGGCCAGGGCGCCGGCGTAGGCGAGCGCGGCGACGGACTGCCTCGCGATCGCGGTTCCCCGCGCGACGCCGCGCTCCTCCGAGAGATGCCTCGAAGACGTTCGTATGCCGTCCGTCATCGCCCAGCAGGAGACCAGATAACCGAGCAGCGCGGTCTGAGTCCAGTCGTCGCCGGCGAATTTGATCGCGTACGAGGCGACGGCCGCCCCGATGACGCCGGCGGGGAGCTCGAGGCGCGCGAAGTCCTGCTCGAGCCAGTTCCTCTTCCGCCCTGTCTTCGTCACGCGGACACGGCGGAAAGCCGCCGCTTGAGATCTTTGATGAGGAGGCCGGGGAACGTCTTGTCCTCGAGCTGCGACCAGATCCAGGTCGCGTGGTGCGACGAGGGCTCGACGTACCGCGCGTGCATCGGGCGCACGCTGCGCTCGTAGATATTCAGCGTCTCCTCGACGTCCACGCGGCGCTCGGTGCAGTCGCGCCGAACGCGCCGCATGAGGCGGATATCGTCGGGGACCTCGATGAAGACCGACAGCGTCATGCGCTGGCGCAGCGCGGCGTCCGCGAGCACGAGGATCCCGTCGATGACGACGAGAGGCGCGGGCTCGACGCGGCGGGGCTTCTCGATCCGGCAGTGGG
>CAYVFO010000275.1:0-2535 GCA_964450975.1 uncultured Elusimicrobia bacterium
CGATGACCCCCCTCCCCCGGACCGCCGTCCTCCGTCTGGCCCTCGCGAGCCTCCTGCTCGCGGCCTCCCTCGCACCCGCGCGCGCCGCGGACCCGGCCGCGACGAAGCCGGGCTCGCGGCTCCTCGAGCAGCTCTTCCGGCAGTACAAGCCCGAGGGGGCGGAGCTCGAGAAGGCGATCTGGCAGGATCTCAACCCGCACGCCGCCGCCGGCTTCGCCCGCGACCTGCCGCGCCAGGAGCGGGAGAGAAAGCGCAGCCCCGATACCTTCGCCAACCTGCTCGCGTCGGCGCTCGAGCTCAAGGACCTCGGCGAGCTCCTCGGCAAGGGCGCGCCCGACACGCGCGGCTTCCGGCTCGGCCTGACCTTGCGCCCGATGTGCCGGTTCTGCCAGAAGCAGGCCGAGACGCTCAACTGGCTCGACAAGTACTACGGCCCCGTCGCGCCGGAGCGCGCGAAATCGCTGCGCGAGGCGTACTGGGACTGGCCCGAGCTCGGAACGCATCACCGGTCCTATCTGACGAAGAGCGGCCTCGATCGGACCAAATGGGACGCGCTGACGTTCCCGCAGCGCCAGGAGAAGATGCGCTCCTGGGCGCTCGCCGAGCGCGACGCGATCCTCAAGCTCAACCCGCGCACGCGCGCCGAGCTCGAGATCATGGCGGCCCGGCACAACGACGCGACGGCCGTCCTGCCGCTCAACGACGCCGTCGCTCTCCTCAATCACTACAACGAGGCCTCCGAGGCGGTCGCCACGATGGAGTCGGTCGCGATCAGCCCCGCGTTGACCGACACGCCCGAGAAGAAGGCCCTGCTCGACAAGGTCAACGCGGCCAAGACGGTCGGCGAGCGGCTCGCCGCGCTCAGCGCCCTCTTCGACGCGAACAGGGTCGACCGCCCGTCGCTGCGCCTCCAGGCCCCGCCGGCCGAGGGCCAGGCGTTCACCGACAAGACGCGCGTCGCCGTCGCCGAGGTCATGCGCACGCGCATGCTCGAGGAGATCTCCGGCACGTGGGCGGGCGAAGACCTCAGGGCGTTCTACGCGAAGACCCCGCTGCGCATCGCGCTCAAGAAGCCGGAATTCGCGGCCGAGGCCTGGTATCAGGGCGACGACGTCCTCTACTTCAACGAGCGCCGCGTCGAGGAGTACGTCAAGTCGCTGCCCGGCGGCAAGACGATCGAGGACCTTCTCAAGGATCCGAAGCTCATCGGCCCGCTCGTGCGCGAGCTCGCCCCCGTCTTCGTGCACGAGGCGACGCACCACCAGCAGCACGTCTGGGAGCGGGAGAACAAGATTCCGCCGAACTGGGCCCAGCAGCACGAGCAGGAGGCGATGATGGTCCACGCGCTCTACGTCAACGAGAAGGCCAAGCGCGACCCGACCTACGCCAAGTTCCTCGAGGAATCCGCCGCGAACGGCTCGATGACGACGCGGCTCAATCAGGGCATCGCCGACCGCCTGCACCGCCTCGGCGCCAACGCGTTCGGTCCGTCCGTCGTCGCCGCCCACTATCCGGAGCGCCTCTCGCTCGAGGGCGTCGTGTGGTGCAACATGGTGCTGCACAACGCGATCGACCACTACGTGAAGGCGGAGAAGGAGCGCCGCGCCAAGCTCGGCGCCGACGCGCGCAAGAAGCTCGACGCCAATCCGCGCATCGGCGAACAGTTCCCCTCCAGCGAGGCTTTCATCGCCGCGCTGCGCAAGGCGCCCGGCGAGCAGCTCGATTTCTTCCTCAAGACCCAGCGGGAGTTCCTCTCGGTCCAGCCCGAGATCTACGCGAAGTACCGCCGCCGCCTCGACGACGCGACGGCGACGACCGACCGCCGCTACACCGAGCTGCTCGCGGAGACCGACCCGACCCAGAAGGGCAGGAAGAAGGAGGTCCCATCGCCTTGATCCGGCTCGCTTTCGCCGTTCTGCTCGCCGCGCCCGCGGCCTTCGCGGGCCCCGCGCCTCAGGAGAGGAAAATGATCGACGCTTCCTTCGAGGCTTCGGCGCCGGCCGGCTGGCACGCCGACCCCGTCGAGAACGGCGTCACGTTCATCGGGCCTCAGGACGCGAACAAGCTCGCGTCGCAGATCGCCCTGCGCTGGATCGCGCCCGGCGGCGCCGGCGCGAAGGACGCCGACGCCTTCGTCGCGCGGCTGACGTCGAAGGCGCCCGTGACGCCCAAAGGCTGGACGACCGGGCCGGTCGAAAAGGTCAAAGTCGCCGGGCGGCAGGCGAAGCGGGTCGCGCGCAAGGTCTCCGAGTTCGTTCCGCCGATGTCCATGGACACGAAGGAGATCCCCATGACGGAGATCCACGTCGTGATCCCCGCCTCGAAGGGCTTCTACACGGCCCTCTACTACGCGCCCGCCTCCTTCGACAAGAAGGGCCGCGCCGCGTTCGACGCGACTCTCAAGACCTTCAAGCCGAAGCTCTAAGGGTTCATCCCGCCGCCGCAAACCCGTTACGCGCGCGTCATGGCTTGCGGCCGTGCGCCGCGCGTATGATGAGGTCATGAACCTCCTTCTCGCCTCCCCCGCCGCCCAGC
>CAYVFO010000276.1:0-2528 GCA_964450975.1 uncultured Elusimicrobia bacterium
ATCGCGCCGGTGCGGATGGACGCGGGGACGCCGACGCGCTCGCCCAGATGGGGGAACGAGAGTATCTGGCCGAGGACCTCGGCCTGAAGCGGCTTGCCGAGCTCGATGTTGACCGAGGTGCACTTGCCGATGACCCCGCCGAGGTTCAAGATGTCGAGCTTGTCGCCGACCTTGACCTGCGAGGGCACGTGGCCCGCGTACCCGCGCAGCGCGCGGCGCGTGCCGAGTACTCCGGCAATCACATCGCCGTCGTTGAGCTGGATCATGCGGCCGTAAACGTCCTCGAGCGTGTTGTAGACGGTCTTGGTGCCGTGGACGCGCACCGCGAGCACCATGCCTTCCTTGGCCTGGATGTCCGAGGAGAGGAGGACCTCCCGCGGGATGTGGGCGTTCCGGGTGACGGACGCGATCTTGTCGAGCGTGACTTTCATATTACTTGGCCCCCGCCTTGGCGCGCGCCGCGAGCGTCATCGGCAGCGCGTGCAGCTTCGAGAAGCCCGCGGCCTCCTCGCCGGTCCACAGCTTGGTCGTCTCGCCGTACGTCGCGGCGCCGGCGACCATCGAGAACGGGCTCTTGACGCCCGTGACGTCGAAGCGGCCGGGGCGCAGCCGCAGGCGCGCCTCGCCGGTGACCGTCTCCTGCGACGAGGCGATCATCGCCTCGATGTCGCGCATGACGGGGTCGAAGTAGAGGCCCTCGTGGAGCATCTGGCCGTAGAACTCCGCGGCCTGGCTCTTCCAGAACGACTGCCAGCGCGTGAGCACGAGCTTCTCGAGCTCCTGGTGCGCCGCGATGAGCATGAGCGGCGCGGGCGCCTCGAAGCCGATGCGGCCCTTGATGCCGAGGATCGTGTCGCCCATGTGGATGCCGCGGCCGACGCCGTACGAGCGGCCGATCTTGTGCAGCTCCGCGACGAGCTCGACGCCGCCCATGCGCTTGCCGTCGAGGGAGACGGGCACGCCCTTCTCGAAGCCGACGACGAGCTTCGCGTCCTTTTCGGGCGCGGGGCCGGTCGCGGTCGGGAACGCCGTGTCGGGGATCTCCGACCACGGGTCGTGGGTGGCGCCGCCGCCGACGGTGGTGCCCCAGAGGCCGGCGTTGACGGAGTACGCGGTCGTCTTGGCCGGGACGTCGAAGCCTTCCTTCGCGAGGTAGTCGGTCTCCTGCTGGCGCGACCAGCCGAGGTCGCGGATCGGCGTGTGGACCTTCACGCCGGGCAGCAGCACCTGGAACACCGCGTCGAAGCGGACCTGGTCGTTGCCCGCGCCGGTCGAGCCGTGGCAGACCCCGTCGGCCTTCTCGTCCTTGGCGACGCGCGCGATCATTTCCGCCTGAAGCACGCGCTCGGCGGCGACGGACAGCGGATAGACGCGCCCGCGCAGGATGTTGCCCTGGATGAGGGGGACGGCGAAGCGGTTGAAGACCTCGTCCTTGCCGTCGAGCGTGTAGTGCTTCGACGCGCCGAGGGCCTTGGAGCGGGCGGCGATCGTCTCGAGCTCCTCCTTGGAGAAGCCGCCGGTGTCGACGACGGCGGTGATGACGTCCGCATTGAGCTGCTTCTTGAGCCACAGCACGCAGAAGGTGGTGTCGAGCCCTCCGGAGAAGGCGAGGACGATCTTGGGGGATTTCATGTTCAGTTGGCCATCCTGTTCTGGAGGAATTCGACGAGGCGCTTCTGGGCGGCGGCGGTGTCCACGGCGACGAAGACGGTGTCGTCGCCCGCGAGGGTCCCGACGACGCCGGGCATCGCGAGCTGATCGAGGGAGAGTCCGACGCGCGGCGCGGTGCCGGTGTCGCAGCGGACGACGGCGAGGTTCGGGCCCGCGGGGACGACGCCGCGCACGAAGGTGCGCAGCGGCATCTCGGCGTCGGCGGCCGCCTCGCCGGAGGCGGCCTTGTAGATTCCGCCCGCCTTCACGAGGCCGAGCTCCGCGATGTCGCGCGAGATCGAGACCTGCGTCGCGGGGACGCCCCGCTTCTTGAGCGCCTTGACCAGGCCGTTCTGCGTCGCGATCTCCTCGTCGGAGATCGCGGCCAGGATCGCCTGCTGCCGCGCCGCCTTGCCTGTATATTTATTCATCATCATGAATAATTATACACAACACGGCGCGAGTGTCAAGGGCCTTCTCGGCCCGGCGGCGTCAGCGGTGGACGGTGCGGCGCCTCTCGGGCTTGGGAACGAGCGCTTTGAGCATGTCCATCGAGCTCACGATGCCGCAGAGCTTGCCGGCGCGCGTGATGAGCAGGCGGTGGACGTGGAGGTCGAGCATCGCCTCCGCGAGCTTGGCGACCGGCGTGTCCTCGGGGAAGGCGAGCGCGCCCGGCGTCATCAAGGTGTCGACGCGCGCCTCCGCGGAGGCCTCGAGCGGCGCCGGCGCGGCGAACGTCCGTCCCTCCGGCCAGAGATGGTAGTCGGAGGAGGACGGATCCTCCGGGCGCTTGGCGCGCAGGAGATCGGTCGTCGAGACGACGCCGACGACGCGCCCCTCCTCGTCGAGGACGGGGACGCCGCTGATGCAGCGCTCGC
>CAYVFO010000277.1:0-2511 GCA_964450975.1 uncultured Elusimicrobia bacterium
CGTCGGCTCCCCCCGCCTCGTGAAGCTCGACTCGGGCGACTGGCGGCTGTACTACACGCGCGACTCGGTGGGGGCGGGACTGCTCTCCGACCGCCGCGTCTACACCGCTCTCTCGACGGACGAGGGCGCGACGTGGGGCTCATCGAGCGTCGCGATCTCGACGACCGCCCATGAAGTCGGCGCGGGCAAGCTCACGAGCGGCAAAGTTCGCCTCTTCTACACCCAGCCGACCGCGGGAGCATCGAGCGCCACGATCATCGCGAGCTCCTTGTCGAGCGACGCGCTCGGCACGTCGTTCTCCGCCGAGACCGGCGCGCGCGTCTCGACGCCCGCGGCGACGGGCGCGATCTCCTTCCCCGTCGTCGTCATCACGACCGACGCTTGGCGCTGGCGTCTCTACTACACCTTCCACCTCGTGAACGCGTCGACGGGCGACGCGCGCTCGGCGCTGACGGGCCTGCCCGATCCCACGTCGATCGCGCCGGGCTCGGTCCTCCAGAACGCCGCCGGCCAGCAGCACACGATCACCGGCGAGATCTTCTCCGGCGGCGGCGGCCAGGCCGTCGCGCTGACGCTCGGCGCGACGACGATCAACGGAACCGGCGTCACGCGCGTCAACGACCGAACGATCACCGCGACCTTCGACACCCAGAACAAGCCTCTCGGCCTCTACGATCTCACCGTCACGAACGCCGACGGCGTGGCGACGACGCTCGCGAGCTCGTTCCTCGTCGACTTCGCGCCCGGCTCCATCCTCGCGACGAACAACCTCCTGCGCCCGCGCAACGGAACGCCGACGACGTTCGACATCACGATCTTCACGGCCGGCTACGTGATCCTGCGCGTGCACGACGCCGACGGCCGCCCGCTGCGAACGCTCTTCGAAGGCAACGCGGCGGCGGGGTCGTTCACCGTGACCTGGGACGGCCGCGACGCCTCCGGCGCGGCGATGCCGAGCGGCATGTATCTCGTCGTCTCCTCCGGACCGAAGCTCAACGTCAAGACGAAGGTCGTCCTGATCCGATGAGGCGCGCCGCCCTCGCCGCCGTCCTCTTCCTCTCCGCGGCGTCCGCGCTCGCCGCGGGCTCGCCGACCTTGCGCCGCCCCCTCTCCGCGCGCTCCTCGGCGCTCGCCGAGGCGTACGCGGCCGTGCCCGGCGGAATCACCTCGCTCGGCACCAACCCCGCGGGCCTGACGGCGCAGAAGCGCCCCGCGCTCGAGACGATGTTCTCGAGCGGCGTCGCCGACGACACGTTCGGCTTCCTCGGCTTCGGCCAGCCGATCTCCCTCGGCGTCCTCGCGGCGGGCCTGTCGTACTACGACGCCGGCAAGGTCGACCTGCGCTTCGCCAACGGGACGACTCAGACCCGGACCGCCCAGCGCGACTTCGTCGGCCACCTCGCCTGGGGCGTCCCGCTCGGCGGCGGAGTGAGCGCGGGCGTCAACGCCAAGCACTACCGCTTCGAGCTCGCGCAGGAAGCGAAGGCTTCCGGCTTCGCGGCCGACGCCGGCGCGCAGTGGCAGACCCCGCTCAAGGGCCTGACTTTCGGCGCCGCGGCGCAGAACATGGGCTCGGGCGTGAAGTTCGAGCAGGACAGCGACCCTCTCCCTCTCACTTTGCGCGGCGGCGCTTCCTGGTCCGGCTCGACGCGCGAGGCCAAGGAGAACTCGGCCGAGACCTACCTGATCGCGACCCGCCTCCTCGTTTCCGCCGAGGCGATCAAGCTGCGCGACGAGCCGGCGCTCGCCGCGCTCGGCACCGAGATCGCGATGGACTTCGGCGCGACGACCTCCGTCGCCCTGCGCGCGGGCTGGCGCATCAACGCGCCGGCCGACCGGCTGACGTTCGGGTTCGGCGTCCGCGAGAGCCGCTACTCGCTCGACTACGCGCTCAGCGAGAAGAAGACCCTCGGCCAGGTCCACCACGCCGGGTTTGGTGTTAGATTTTAAGGTCTCTTCCTTACGAATCGTACGTCCGGTCGCTCGCGACCGGACGTTAAATGCGCATTAAACGCTTTCGTCGTTGGCTTTGGCCGCTCGCTTTAGTTGTCGGCTTCGCGGCTCTCGCCTCCGTGTGGCTCGCGATCCAGGCGGAGCGCAAGCTCTCGCGCCTCGTGCTCGGCGGCCTCGGGGAGAGCTTCTCGACGCGCGTCTGGTCCGCGCCCTTCGTGCTGCGCGACGGCGCGCGCGGCGAGGCCGAGCGCCTCGTCGAGCGGCTCGACCGCCTCGGCTACCGCCGCGTCGCCGGAACGCCGGCGAAGGGCGAGTACAGGTGGGAGCCGCCCGAGCTCTCCGTATGGCTGCGCGGCCACTCCGTGCCCGGCTCGAGCCAGATCGAGGGCCACTACGTCCTGCGGCGCAGCGGCGTGGGCGCGTGGAGCCTGTTCGACGCGCTCGGCGGCACGGTGCCGGAGATCCGCCTCGAGCCCGAGCTCGTCGCCGAGCTCTCCGGCGAGAAGTCGGAGCGCCGCGAGCCCGCCGAATGGGAGCGGATTCCGGAGAACCTGCGCG
>CAYVFO010000278.1:0-2500 GCA_964450975.1 uncultured Elusimicrobia bacterium
ACGGGCGGCATGCTCCCGAAGGTCGCCGCCTGCATCCGCGCCCTCAAGGGCGGCGTGCGCCGCACGCACGTCATCAACGGCCTCAAGCCCGGCGCGCTGCTGCGCGAGACGTTCACCAACGCGGGCTGCGGCACGATGATCGTCGAGAAGCGCGAGCGCCAGGCCTACCAGGCGGAAGAGCTCGCCCCGGAGCCCGTCGCCGCTTGAAGCCGGTAGAGCTGCTGCAGGACGTCGTCCGCATCCCGTCCGAGTCGAAGAACGAGGACGCGGTCGTCGCGCGCCTGGAAAGCGCCTTTCTCGAGCTCGGGCTCAAGCCTACGGTCAGCGGCCGAAACCTGACCGCGACGCTCGACGGCGGCGACGGCCCCCTGCTGCTGCTCAACTCCCACACCGACACCGTTCCCGTCGGCGCCGGCTGGACGCGCGACCCGCTCAAGGCCGCCGTCGAGGAAGGCAAGCTCTACGGCCGCGGCTCCAACGACGCGAAGGGCTGCCTCGTGGCGATGATCCTCGGCGCGAGGAAGGCCTTCGCGACGAACGCGCCGAAGGGCAAGGTCTTGATCGCGGCGACGTGCGAGGAGGAGGTGCTCGGCCAAGGCCTCGAGACCTTGCTCCCCTCGCTGCCGCGCCCCGACGCGGCCGTCGTCGGCGAGCCGACGGGCTTGAACGCGGCCGTCGCCCAGAAGGGCCTGCTGCTCCTCGAGATCTTCGCGAAGGGCCGCTCGGCGCACGCGGCGCACGGCGGCGGCGTCAACGCCGTCGAGGCCGCGGCGCGCGACGTGCTCGCGCTCTCCAAGCTCTCCATCCCCGGCGCGCACCCCGCCCTGGGATCGACGTCTTTGCAGGTCACTCAGATCGCGGGCGGCGACCGCCACAACGTGATCCCCGACTCCTGCAAGCTCGTCGTCGACATCCGGACCGTCCCGAGCGTGCCGCCCGAGGCGATCATCGAGCTCGTGAAGAAGACGGTCGAGGGCGAGGTCCGCGTCCGCTCCAGCCGCCTCGGCTCCGTCGAGACCGACCCGAACCACGCGATCGTGAAGGCCGCGCTCGCCGCGAATGCCGGCGGCCGCGCGTACGGCTCCCCCACTTTGTCCGACTGGGTGTTCCTCAAGGGCATCCCGACCGTGAAGGCCGGCCCCGGCGACTCCAAGCGCTCGCACACGCCCGACGAATATTTGGAGGTCGCCGAGCTCGAGGCCGGCGTCGCGTTCTACGAGAAGCTCATCCGCGAGTACTTCGCGAAGGCGGCTGAATGAGGAAGCTCTGGCAGACGACGGTCGATCTCGACGCCGCCGTCGAGGAATACACCGTCGGACGCGACCCCGAGCTCGACGCGCGCCTCCTCCGCCACGAGATCCACGGCTCGCTCGCGCACGCGGCGGGCCTCGTCTCGATCGGCGTGCTCACGAAGGCCGAGCTCGGCCGCATCAAGAAGGTCCTGCGGAGCCTCAAGACGATCAAGATCAGCAGGGCTCAGGAGGACATCCACACCGCCGTCGAGCAGGCGCTGACCGCCGCGCTCGGCGAAACCGGCGCGAAGGTCCACGCGGGTCGCTCGCGCAACGACCAGGTCCAGGTCGACCTCCGACTCTACCTCAAGGACCGCCTGCTCGAGCTCGACGCCGCCGCCGGCGCGGCCGCGGACGCCTGGGCCGCGTTCGGCGAGAGAAGCGGCTCCGCCGTCATCCCCGGCTACTCGCACCTGCAGCGCGCGATGCCGACGACGCTCGGCCACTGGGCCGCGTCGCACGTCGAGGCGCTCATCGAAGCCCGCCGCGCCCTCAAGTTCGCCTTCGACGAGGCCGACGCCTGCCCGCTCGGCTCGGCCGCCGGCTACGGCGTCATGCTGCCCATGCCGCGCGAGAAGGTCGCCAAGCTCCTCGGCTTCTCGCGCGTCCAGCGCAACACCTTGCGCGTGCAGACGAGCCGGCCGCGGCTCGAGGCCGCCGTGCTCTCGTCTTTGTGCCTCGTCGCGCGCGACCTCGGCACGCTCGCCTGGGACCTCTCGCACTTCTCGACCGCCGAGTTCGGCTTCCTCAAGCTCGCCGACTCCTTCACGACGGGCTCCTCCATCATGCCGCAGAAGAAGAATCCCGACGTCGTCGAGCTCACGCGCGCCCGCGCCGCGCTGTTCCCCGGCTGGCTCAGCCAGGTCCAGCTCATCGGCCAGCTGCCGTCGGGCTACCACCGCGACTACCAGCTCACGAAGGGCCCGCTCTTCGCCGCGCTCGACGAGCTCGGCCGCATGCTCGAGATCGCCGCGCGCCTGCCGGAGTCCCTGCGCGTCAACGAGGAGCGCTGCGCCGCCGCGGTCACCACCGACCTGCTCGCGACGCACGAGGCCGTCGCGCTCGTGAAGAAAGGCGTTCCGTTCCGCGACGCCTACCGCGCGGTCGCCGAGAAGGCGCGCGCGTCGTCGCCCGTCCGCGCGGGCGCCGTCGAGCTCCCGGACCATCTGGGCGCTCCCGGCAAGGAAGACTGGAAGCATCTGCGCGCC
>CAYVFO010000279.1:0-2446 GCA_964450975.1 uncultured Elusimicrobia bacterium
GGGCTAGGTTAAGCGGAGGAGCGACAAATGGCATTCAAGCGCAAGGAAGCGGTCATCGAGGCGACGGACTTGAACACCATCACCCCGGAGGACGCGGAGGCCCGCATCATCGCGGGCGTCAAGAAGTACGCGACCAACGAGGCGAACTACTCGAAGGCCGACGCGAACACCCCTTATCTCGGCCACATCATCGGCATGGGCATCGAGTCCTCGAACCTGGCCGACATCACGATGTCGATCGAGCGCCAGTTCCTCACGAAGATGACCACGAAGACTCCCGTCTCCGAGGGCTCCGCGGAGTTCAAGCTCACCGCGGGCGAGCTCGGCAAGCTGCGCATCCTCGACGGCCAGGACGCCCTCGCGGCGACGCCCGGCCTGTCGGTGAAGATGCTCATGGACCTGGGCCACATGACCCGCGACGAGAAGTACCTCGAGAAGGTCATGTCCTTCGCCTACGTCATGGCGTGCGGCGACGGCTGGAAGATGGCCGACGCGCTCAAGAAGATGAGCGCCAAGGCCGAGAAGCTCGCCGGCGCCGAGAGAAGCGAGGCGATCGCGAACCTCAAGACCCTCGCCGCGCAGGCGAAGGACTACGACGCGACGCTCGCCGACGCGGCGAAGCTCGCGGCGTCGAAGCAGAAGGCCTACGCGAACGACAAGGCCGGATTCGACGCGCTGACCTCCGAGCTCAACCTCACCCTCGACAAGATCAAGGGCGTCTCCGCGGGCGGCGACGCCGCCGCTCTCGCGAAGCTCCGCTCCGAGGAGGCCGAGATCCGCACGCGCCTCAAGATGAGCTCGGCCAAGCTGCGCGTGTCCCAGGAAGTCGCCGAGGCCGCCGGCAAGCGCCGCGCGATCGAGGACTCGAAGGTCGCGGCCGTGCGCAAGGCCCTGCAGGAAGCCGTCGCGCAGGCCGAGAAGCTCTCCTAAAAGCGTGCTGTCCGCCGAGGAGCTCGAATCCCTCCGGCGCCAGCGTCTGCTGAGCCGCGCGTTCGTCGTCCCGGTGTCTTTGACCGTGGCGGCGATCGCGCGGCTCTACTTTAAGTACAAGCTCGACGCGAACATCGACGCGATCCGCCGGGACATCTGGGCGAAGCTCGACCGCCACGACGGGCCGGTGATCTGGGCGGCGAACCACCTCACGCTCATCGACTCCTTCCTCGTCTACTGGGCGGTCTTTCCGACGTCCCGCCTTCTGGAAGAACGTCGAGTTCCTTGGTCGACGCCCGAGTACACCAACTACTACAAGCTCGGCGGCCCGCTGCAGAGCGCGTTCATCCGGGGCCTCCTCTACCTCTGCCGCTGCATCCCGTTCTTGCGGGGCGGCGAGGACTCGAAGTCCGAGGAGTGGCGCCAGAGGGCGTTCGAGAAGTGCGTCTGGGCGCTCAAGATCGGCGGCTCGGTGTTCGTCTACCCCGAGGCCGGCCGCTCCCGCTCCGGCTGGCTCGAGCCGCGCCGCCCGAAGGACTTCCTCGGCCGCCTGGCGCTCGAGGTCCCGGCGTCGAAGTTCCTCTGCGTCTACCTCCGCTCCGACCGGCAGATCTCGACGACCGCCTGCCCCCCGAAGGGCGACCGCCTGCGCGTGATCGCCGACCTCATGGACGGCGCTCGCGAGGGCGAGAGCGCGCGCGACGTCTCGCAGCGGCTGTTCGACCGCCTTGCCGAGATGCAGAACGAGTGGTGGAAGGGCTCGGACATGGCGCGCAACTGCGGCGGCAACGACGTCGTGGATCTCAAGGGCGAGCTGCTGCGCGAGAACTTCTCCGAGGATTTGAAGGAGGCGGACCCCGAGTGGCTCGAGCGGCACCTGACCAAGCGCGAGCTCGCCTACCTGGCGGAGCAGGGACCGGACAAGCTCTTCCGGACGTTCTGGAAGCTGTTCTGCGCGAAGGAGGCCTGCCACAAGGCGCTCGGCCGCGCCGTCATCGTCGTCCCCAACGGCGCGTTCCACGAGATCGAGATCGACCTCTTCCGCCGCAAGGCGACGCACGTGCCGACGGGTCTCCAGCTCGACGTGCGCTTCACCGACGACGACGAGGACAAGCTTCACTGCGTCGCGGTCCTGCGCGGCGGCTTCGTGGGCGACGAAGACGGCGAAGGCGACGTGCTCTGGGCCGTCGGCGAGGTCCCCGCGGGAACCTCGCCCGGCGCCTACGTGCGCGAATTGGCTCTCGAGCTCGTCGCGTCCTCCAACGACGAGATCGGCTCGCCCGCCAAGCTCGCGCTGTGCGAGGAGTACGGCCTGCCCGGCGTGCTCTGGAAAGGCAAGCTCCAGGACTGGAGCCTGTCCTTGTCCCACAGCGGCCGCTTCGCCGCGGCTTCGTTCATGATTTCTTGATGGTGTCAGGTTCTTCACTTTCTTCACTTTTTACGAATCGAGCAAATAGAAAAGTGGAACTTCTGGGAATAGAGTGGGTCCCGACGTAGAAATGAGGCATCAATCTTC
>CAYVFO010000280.1:0-2398 GCA_964450975.1 uncultured Elusimicrobia bacterium
GTCAGCGCCGAGCCGCCGTTGAGCTGCGACGCCTGGTAGGCGACGCCGTTGAGCGGCTTCGTGAAGCCCGCGATCGGGGCGCTCTTGTCGACGTTGAGCGTGCGGCTCGAGACGGGGACCGCGTACGTGAACTGGACGTTGCCCGCGTAGTCGACGCCGCGCGCGGTGATCGTGTACGGACGGCCGGAGGCCAGCGCGTTCGACAGCGCGGCGTTCGAGTACGTCCACGGCGCGGTGCCCGTCGCGACG
Source organism: uncultured Elusimicrobia bacterium (assembly GCA_964450975.1). GTDB lineage: Bacteria > Elusimicrobiota > Elusimicrobia > UBA1565 > UBA9628 > GWA2-66-18. The sequence continues at coordinate 250 of CAYVFO010000280.1, forward strand.
AAGAAGTTGGGGCAGGCGGCGGTGAAGGTCTGCGCGACGCTGTTCCAGCAGATGTCGTTGTGCGGCTCGTAGATCTGGAGCTCGACGCGCTGGACGTCGGAGAACTTGTTGTTCGGGTTCGAGCCCGCCGCGTCGTTGGAGGTACCGGAGATCGTCGCGAGGCTCATGTAGACCTGGCCCGACGACGGCTGGATCAGGTAGCCGACGGGCGGCGCGGTGTCGTAGACGAACGTGAAGTTCGCCATCGAGCCCTCGACCGCCTGGTCGTTGCCGGCCTTGTCGGCCGCGTGCGCGAGGATCGCGTAGTCGACGCCGTCGCGCAGGCCCGCGTTCGCGAGCGTCGTCGTCGACCAAGTGTAGGTCGGCGGAGTGCCCGCCGCGGAGAAGTCGGCCGGCGCGATCGACATTTCGGAGACGCCCGGCGCGAACGCCGTCCCATTCCAATACTCGCTCGTGACGAGGTTCTTGAGGCGGACCTTCACGCCCGTGCTCAGCACCGAGTTGGGCAGCGCGTTGTTCGGGTCGGCGGAGGTGCCCGAGATCGTCGGGAGCGTGTTCACGCAGGCGTTGGCGCCCGCGCACGCCGCGATCGCCGGCTGAGTGAAGTTCGAGACGGGCAAGGTCTTGTCGAAGACGTACGTGCGCGACACGGGCGTACCGAACAGACCCGCGTTGTTGACCGGCGTGACCGTCACGCTGTAGGACGCGTTGTCGACGTCGTACGGCGTCGTCAGCGGCAGAGACCAGGTCTGCGGGATGCCGTTGATGACGTTGACCTGGTTGACGAAGGAGCCCGTCTGCCAGGAGGTCGTGCCCTCGTTCCAGTAGCTCGTCGGCTCGGTCAAGCGCTGCAGCGTGATGCGCACGCCGTTGACGAGGCGCAGGTTCGCGCCCGTGCCGATGATCGCGTTGACGCCGGCGGCCGACGGCGGGCCGTAGTGCAGGAAGTCCGGCGCGACGGGCTGAGTGATCGTCGCGACGGGAGTCGGAGCCTCGAGGTAGAACTCCGTGTCGAAGGAGCCGTGGGCGGCCTCGACGTTGCCCGCCTGATCGACGGCGCGCGCGGTGACCGTGTAGGTCGACGCGTTGTCGAAGGCGACCGTCGAGGTGTCCCAATACCAGCCGTAGGTCGCCGGGGCGGAGACGAAGCCGCCGATCACGCCCGAGGCCAGGGACACGGGCGCGATCTGCCAGGCGTTGCCGTTCCAGTAGCGGCCGACGTTCGGGCCGGCCGTCTCCTGCAGGGTGACGCGCACGACCGAGAGCTGGCCGGGGAACGTGTCGGCCGCGGTTCCGAAAATTCCGGCCACCGCGCCGTTGAAGCCGGCGGGCGCCGTCGCGATCGACACGGGCGCGGCGTTGTCGAACACGAACGTGTTCGTCGAGGTGACGAGATCGAGGTTGCCGGCGCGGTCGCGCGCGCGCACGACCGCGCGGTAGACGCGCGTGGCGGTCATCGCGCCCGCGGAGAGCGAGTAGGACCAGGTGCCGCTGGCCGTGCCGACGAACGTCGCGTCGTTGAAGAGCTGCGGGCCGACGACGAACGCCGAGCCGTTCCACCACGCGGTGGAGACGTTGATCTCGGCGATCGCGACCATGACGCTCGTCGACGGATGGATGCCGGCCTGGAACTCGCGCGACGCGTTGCACAGCGCCGCGTGCTGCGTGCAGTAGAGGTCGTCGGCCGTGCCGACGATGGTCACGACGTTCGAGGAGACGTACGCGCCGTTGTTGGGCCACTGCACGCCCGAGAGCGGCGTGCTGAGGTCGACGACGAAGCTGTAGGTCGTGTAGTTGGTCTCGAAGTTCGTCGCGGCGTCGACGCCCTGCGGGTTGACGTCGAAGCGGTAGCCGTCCTCGAACGCGCCCGAGAAGTTGGAGAACGACCACGGATCGATGCCGGTGAGGCTCGTGTTCGCGAAACTGCCGCCCGCGACCCACGTCGAGGTGAACAGGTCCCAGAACTCGCCGGTCGAGCGGCGCATGCGCAGGCGCACGTCCACGACGCCGGACGGGTCGAGCGCGAGGAAGGTGTCCTGCGCGGTGCCGGTGATGGTGGCGGGCACGAAGTTCACCGCGGACGCGGGATAGGTGACCTGCGTCAGCGGCGCCGAGTTGTCGTAGTTGAACATGCGCGCCGGCGAGCCGT
>CAYVFO010000281.1:0-2375 GCA_964450975.1 uncultured Elusimicrobia bacterium
ATACCCGTCGTCCTGGAAGGAAAGGACGTTCTCGGCCTCGCCCAGACGGGCACAGGCAAGACGGCGGCCTTCGCCCTTCCGATCCTCCAGCGACTGAGCTCCGGGCCGCGCGGCGTGATCCGCGCGCTCGTCGTCGCGCCGACGCGCGAGCTCGCCGAGCAGATCCGCTCCAACTTCGCCGCGCTCGGACAGCACACCGGCCTGCGCGCGATCGCCGTCTACGGCGGCGTCTCGCAGGGCGCGCAGGCGCACGGTCTCAAGGGCCGCTGCGAGATCGTCGTCGCCTGCCCCGGGCGCCTGCTCGACCACATGGGCCAGGGCAACTTCCAGGCCGGGAACGTCGAGGTGCTCGTGCTCGACGAGGCCGACCAGATGTTCGACATGGGCTTCCTGCCCGACGTGCGCAAGATCGTCGCGCGCCTGCCCAAGAAGCGCCAGACCTTGCTGTTCTCGGCGACGATGCCCGACGCGCTGCGCCACCTCGCGCACGAGGTGCTCACCCAGCCGACGACGATCCAGGCCTCGCACGACCAGCCGGTCGCGACGGTGACGCACGCGCTCTATCCCGTCGTCGAGCACCTCAAGCTGCCGCTGTTGCTCGAGCTCATCCGCCGCGCGGGCTCGGAGTCCATCCTCGTCTTCACGAAGACCAAGCATCGCGCGCGCCGCGTCGCCGAGAAGGTGAAAGCCGCGGGCTGGTCGTCGGCCGACCTGCAGGGCAACCTCTCGCAGAACCGCCGCAAGGCCGCGATGGACGGCTTCCGCTCCGGCGACATCCACGTGCTCGTCGCGACCGACATCGCCGCGCGCGGCATCGACGTCTCGCAGATCACGCACGTGATCAACTACGACATCACCGACACGCCCGAGGCCTACATCCACCGCATCGGCCGCACCGGACGCGCCGCGAAGACGGGCGACGCGTACACGCTCGTGACGTCCAACGACGAGGTCATGATCCGCACGATCGAGCGCAAGCTCGGCAAGACGATCGAGCGCAAGCACCTCGAGAACTTCGACTACCGCGCCGGGCCGCCGAACTCCGGGCAGCCGCAGCGCGCGCCGGGTCACCAGCATCACCCGCAGGGGCAGAACCGGCCCGGGCAGAGCCATCCGCCCGGCGCCCCGAATCCGAACCGCGCCAAGCGCGCCTTCTGGCGCAAGCGCCGCCGCCCTCGTTAACTTAGGTTAACGCCGCCCCGACGGGCGATTGGTAGCATCGAAATAGAAACCTGAGCGGTTTGGGCCGCTTTGCCCCCGGTTCCGGGCCCGCCCGCTCCAAGGAAAACCCGCCCGAACGGACTATTCTATGGTCATGAAGATCACCTTCGCCGCTCTCGCCGCGCTCGCTCTCTCCAACCCCGCCGCCGCGCAGGTCAACGCCGCCGCGGGCTCCGCGTCGCGCTCTTTCACGCCGATCGGCTCGCCCGCCGGCGTCGTCATGCCGCGCCTGGCGCCCCTCACGAGCCTCTCGTTCACGGCGAGCCTGACGCCGACGCTCTCCGCGCCCTCGATCGCTCCGGCCCTGACGCCCGCGATCATGGCCTCCGCCCTCGTCCCCGTGAAGGCCGCGGCCGTGACGCCGGAAAAGCGCGTCGCGCCGGTCGCCGCGCTCAAGCCGGCCGCGCTGAGCGCGAAGGCCTCGCTGCTCTCCGCGGCCGCGACTCCGGATGAGAAGCCCGGCTCATACTCGGGCGACGCGTTCTACGGCCGCGTGTTCGACGGCTCCAAGGAGATGGTCCGCCCTCTCGAGGAGTCGTGGGTCGTGGACGGCAAGGAGTACGCGACGACGGCCGAGCTCGTGAAGAGCCTGCCGCCGTCCGACCGCCCCGTGAAGGCGACCTACCGCTTCCGGACCGAGACGGCGTCGGAGCCCGCGCGTCCCGTCGCCAACGCGGCGATCGGCGCGCTCGCCGGCGGAGTCATCGCCGCGGCGGCGACGGCCGTCTTCATGGCGCTGATGTCGGCGCTCGGCGGTTTCCTCGACGTGATCTTCCTGCAGCCCGGCTCGAGCGGCCTCGCGCTCTCCGAGATCCTCGTCGGCGCCGGCGTGATCGGCGGCCTCGGCGCGATCATCGGCGCGGGCGGGCTGTGGAGCCGCAAGCCCGCCGAAGCCGCCGCGCGCGAGCTGACGGGCAAGATCTGGCGGAGCGCGGGCCCCGGCGGCGAGATCGCGTGGTTCGAGACGGCGCCCTACGAGCGCCCGCGCGAGGCCGTGCTGGTCGACCTCGGCAAGCACGCCGGCGCCGCCCTGCCGGGAGAGGCGAAGCTCCCCGCCGCGTGGCCCGCGTGGAAGCGCGCTCTCGCCGGCGCGGGCTTGGGCCTCGCGCTCGCGGCGTGGTACTGGACGCCGCTGCTCATGATCGGCGCGTTCG
>CAYVFO010000282.1:0-2374 GCA_964450975.1 uncultured Elusimicrobia bacterium
ACGAGCACTTCGTCTGCGTGAAGCTCGACCGCGAGGAGCGCCCCGACGTCGACAAAGTCTACATGACCGCCGTGCAGGCGCTGACCGGCCAGGGCGGCTGGCCGCTCAACGCGTTCCTCACGCCCGATCTCAAGCCCTTCTACGGCGGCACGTACTTCCCGCCCGACGGCCGCTGGGGCCGGCCCGGCTGGACGAGCCTGCTCGAGCGCCTGGCCGGGCTGTGGCGCGAGCGCCGCGCCGACATCGAGAGCGACGCCGCGAGCCTCGCGAAGGCCGTCGCGTCCTACGCCTCGGCCGAGAGCGACCGTCGCGGCAAGCCGGCCGCGGACGCGCTCGAGTCCGCCGAGAAGAGCCTGCGCGCCTCCTACGACGCGGACGACGGCGGCTTCGGCCAGGCGCCGAAGTTCCCGATGCCCGCGAACCTGCGCCTCCTGTTCCGCCGCCACGGCCGGACCGGGAGCCATGACGCCCTCGCGATGGGAGTCGAGACCTTGCGCGCGATGTCCCGCGGCGGCCTCTTCGACCAGCTCGGCGGCGGCTACGCGCGCTACTCGACCGACCACGCGTGGCGCATCCCGCACTTCGAGAAGATGCTCTACGACAACGGCCAGCTCCTCGAGAACCTGGCCGACGCGGTTCTCTTGACCGGCGACGCCGAGCTCCGGCGCGCGCTCGAGCGGACCGTGACGTACCTCGAGCGCGACCTCAAGTCGCCCGGCGGCGGCTTCTACTCGGCCGAGGACGCGGACTCCCTTCCGGAGGGCGCGAAGGACGGGCACAAGGAGGAGGGAGCGTTCTACCTCTGGACGAAGGCGCAGGTCGAGTCCCTGCTCGGCTCCGACGCTTCCGCGTTCATGGAGCGCTACGGCGTCGTCGAGGGCACGAACGCGCTCGCCGACCCTCACGGCGAGTTCGCCGGCAAGTGCGTGCTCTACGACAAGGACCCGGAGGCGATGCCCGAGGCCGCGGCGGCCGCGGCGCGCGCGACGCTCCTCGCGGCGCGCGCGAAGCGCCCGCGCCCTTCGCTCGACGACAAGATCCTGACGTCGTGGAACGGCCTCGCGATCGCCGGGCTCGCGCGCGCGTACTCCGCGACCGGCGACGCCCGGTGCCTCGCCCTCGCCCGCGGCGCCGCGGACTTCGTCCGCCGGGAGCTCGCCTCGCCCGACGGGAAGGCCCTCTGGCGGCGCTGGCGTGAGGGCGAGAAGGCGGTCGCCGGCATGGCCGACGACTACGCGAACTTGGTCTGGGGCCTGCTCGAGCTGCACGCGGCGGGCCTCGACCCCGCGGACCTCGCGTGGGCGGACGCCCTGGCGTCCGAAGCGCTGCGCCGCTTCCGCGCGAAAGGCGGCGGACTCCACCAGACGGCGGAGGGGGAGGGCGCGGAGCTCTTCGCTCGCTCGATCGAGGACCACGACGGCGTCGAGCCGGCGCCGACCTCCGTCCTCGCCGAGGCGTCCCTGCGGCTCTTCGAGCTCACGGGCCGCGACGAGTACCGCGCGTTCGCCGACGAGGCGCTCGAGCGCTTCGGCCCCGCGGTCTCGACGCGCCCGCTCGCGATGCCCTACCTGCTGTGCGCGTTCGACCGCGTCGTCTCGAAGTCGAAGACGGTCCTGATCGCCGGCGCCGACCTGCCCGGCGGCGCGGAGCTGCTCGCGGCCGCGCGCGCGAAGTACCGGCCGGGCCTGACGCTCGCCGGCTGGAAGGCGGCGGACAAGGACGCGTTCGCGAAGACGGTCCCCGTCGCGCGCGAGATCGCGCCCGCCGAGAAGGCGCGCGCGTTCGTCTGCGCGGACGGCGCGTGCGGCCTCCCCGTGGAGAGCCCGAAGGAGCTGGAGGAGCGCCTGTCATGAGCAAGCCCGAGAAGACCGAGGAAGAGAAGCTCCGCTCCAAGCGCGTCCACGCGGTCGTCATGATGATCCTGGGCGCGATCATGGCCGTCTGCGCGCTCGCGGCCGGCCTCATCGCGCTCTCGCCCGGCGCGTTCCCGTCGTGGATGGCGGGCGTCTGGGGCTCTCGGCGCCTCGAATCCCACCGCACGCCGGCCAAGCGTCTCGTGACGTTCGCGGAGTTCGGCCCGGCCGTCCTCTCGAAAGCCTGGACCGAGAACAAGCTCGTCCTGCTGCACCTGGCCCCCTGGTGGTCGCGCGACGCGCGCCTGCAGGAGGAGACGGTCTACGCCGATCCCAAGACCGCGGCGTGGATCGCGGAAAACCTCCTGCCCGCACACGCGGACGCCGACGAGCGCCCCGACCTCGCCTATCTCTACGGCGTCGGCGCCTGGCCCGCGACGGTCCTCGTCCGCCCCGACGGCAAGGCCGTCGGCGCGGCCGCGCGGCTGACGCCGAAGCTCTTCAAGCCGTGGGCCGAGCTC
>CAYVFO010000283.1:0-2362 GCA_964450975.1 uncultured Elusimicrobia bacterium
TCTCCGCGGCCTTCAACGAGATGGGCGAGCGCCTCGAGGCCAACCGCGCCCAGAACGCGCAGCTGCAGGGGCAGCTCGTCCAGGCGGAGAAGCTCTCGGCCGTCGGGCAGCTGATCTCCGCGGTCGCGCACGAGCTCAACAATCCGCTCGCGGCGATCTCGGGCTACGTCCAGCTCGCGATGACGGAGAGCGACGGCGCGCGGCTGCGCGAGGACCTCGCGCACGTCGGCGTGAACGTCAAGCGCTGCCGAAAAGTCGTCGACAACCTGCTCTTCTTCGTCCGCAAGAGCCGTCAGGAGCGCGGCCGCGTCGACCTCAACGCCGCCGCGCTGTCCGCGCTCGAGCTGCTCGAGTACCGCCTCGTGAAGACCGAGGACGTGCGCGTCGTGCAGGACCTCGCGGCGGCGGGCCCGGTCGTCGTCGGCGACTTCCAGCAGATCGTCCAGGTGGTCGTGAACCTCGTCAGCAACGCGTGCGACGCCATGGACGGCGTGGTGCGCTGGCCCGACGGCAAGCGTCTGCTGGTCGCGACGGGGACGGAGGAGGGGCGCGGCTTCATCCGCATCGAGGACAACGGCCCCGGCGTCGCTCCCGAGGCCGAGAGCCGCCTCTTCGAGGCCTTCTTCACGACCAAGGAGGCGGGGCGCGGCACGGGGCTCGGCTTGTCGATCTGCCGCCAGATCGTGCGCGAGCACGGCGGCGACATCTCCTTCGAGAACCGCCCGGGCAGGGGCTGCGCCTTCCTCGTCGAGCTTCCGCTCGGCAGCGACGCCGAGTTCGAGAAGCTCGAGGACGAGGAGGAGACGCCCAGCCTCCCGGCCGTCCCCGGCCGGCGCGTCCTCGTCGCCGACGACGAGGCCGACGTCGCGGAGGTCATCGCGCGCGTGATGCGCGAGGACGGCGACGAAGTCGTCATCGCGCACTCCGGCGCGGAGGCGCTGCGCCTCCTCGAGGGCGGGCGCTTCGACCCCGTGATCTCCGACATGGAGATGGAGAAGGTGAAGGGCCCGGACGTCCTCAAGAAGGTCGCCGAGAGCGGCATGAACCCGCCGGCGAAGGTCCTGTTCGTCACGGGCGACATCCTCAATCCCAAGGTCCTCGAGTTCCTCTCCCGGACGGGCGCTCCCTACCTGCCCAAGCCCTTCGACATCGAGGAGCTGCGCCAGTCGGCCCGCCGCCTGCTGGCCGCCCGCGCTTGATATCTTCGTTTAGCAGGTGTAGAATGAGGGGGATGGCCGCCAAGCTCAAGGAGCTCTCCGTCGGAGACAAAGCTCCCGATTTCTCCGCCGCCGACGAGACGGGCCGCACCTGGTCGCTCAAGGCGCTCAAGGGCAAAACCGTCGTCCTCTACTTCTACCCGAAGGACAGCACTCCGGGCTGCACCGTCGAGGCGTGCGACTTCCGCGACCGCTACGACGCTTTCGTGAAGAAGGGCGCGCGCATCTTGGGCGTCAGCCCCGACTCGGCGAAGTCCCACGCCGGGTTCAAGGCCAAGCACGGCCTGCCGTTCCCGCTCCTCGTCGACGAGGAGAAAGAGATTTGCCGCGCGTACGGCGTGTGGGGGAAGAAGACCCTGTACGGCCGCGAGTTCATGGGAGTCATCCGCTCGACGTTCGTCATCGGCCCGAACGGCAAGATCGTCTCGGCCGAGCGCAAGGTGTCCGTCGCCGGTCACGCCGAAGCCATCCTGGAGGCCGTCTAAATGCCCGCTCCTCAGAACGACGCTCGCCGCGCCGCCCTCGTGAAGGGCGCGTCGAAGGCCAAGATCAAGGCCCTCGTCGATCTTTCCGCCTGCACCGGCTGCGAAGTCTGCATCGCCGTCTGCCCGGTCCCTAACTGCATCGAGAAGTTCGGCGACAGCGAGCCCGAGGGCAAGGGCGTCTACGTCAACTACGACATCTGCATCGGCTGCATGCTGTGCGCCAAGGACTGCCCGTGGGACACCATCCGCATGGTGCCCACCGCATCCGTCGCCGGCGACATCAGCTCGCTCGATTCCCAGCTCAACCACGACCACGCGGTGTACGCGAAGCCGGACCTCGTCCCCGAGGAGCTCCGCGGCTTCGTCGCTAAGGCTCCGAAGTCCGACCCCGTCGTCCTCGAGCTCTTCAGCAAGCAGAACCCCCAGGTTCCCGGGCCGATGAGCCCGAAGTAATTCAAGGAGAGCTAGACCGAGACATGGGCAAGAAGCTGTTCGTGGGCGGACTTCCGTACGAGACGAACGATACGCAGCTGCGCGACCTCTTCGGCGCGCACGGCAAGGTCATGAGCGCGAAGGTCATCATCGACAAGATGACGAACCGCTCGAAGGGCTTCGGCTTCGTCGAGATGTCCACCGACGAAGAGGCCAAGAACGCCGCCG
>CAYVFO010000284.1:0-2360 GCA_964450975.1 uncultured Elusimicrobia bacterium
AGATGCCCTTGAGCACCTGCTTCTTCGGCGGGTGGATGCGGCCCACGTCGATGAGGGAGTAGGTGATCTGCTTCGAGTCGGTGGTCTGCGCCATGGTTTTATTTGCCCCGGGGAGTCACGTCGAATTCTTCCGTCAGCTGGCTGAAGAAATTGACCTTCGCGTCGGCGGCGCCGTAGCGGAACGAGATGACGGGAATGCCGCTCTCGCGCACGGCCTTCTCGACGCTCTTGGCGTGCTTCTCCTTGTCGTCGACGAAGACGACGCGGCCCGGCTTGAGGCCGAGCTTCTTGATGAAGGCGACGAGCGTCTCGCCCTTGCTCGGGCCCTCGCCCTGGAAGAACACGCCGTTCTTGTAGAGCCCCTTGTGCTCGGTCTTGAGCTCCTTCTTGGAGGGCGGGTTCGCGCCGTAGTCGACGCCGATCGCCTTGAGCTGCGCGAACGTCGCGTCGACGTCCTCCGGCCCGCGCGCCGTGAGCGCCATGACCTTCACGCCCCGCTTCTGCTGCGCGCGGATGAAGTCGGGCGTGATCGACTCGACGGGCTTTACTTTGACGGTCGGGAGCGTCTTCGTCCACATCTCGCCGGCCTTGTCCTCGCCGTGGACGCGGGCCAGGTAGTAGTACCACTGGTCGGAGCCGAGCGTGCCGACGGGCTCGAGGGTCGTGTTGTCGATGTCGATGACGAGCAAGGTCGTCGTGTCGATCGCCGGGACGACCTCGGACATCGTGCGCGCCTCGCGCAGCTCGGCGGCGGCGGGAACGGAGAGCAGCAGCAAGAGGGGGAGAGCCTTCATTTGATGTGGAGCCTCTTCGGGTCGAGCTTCTCGCGCAGGAGCGTGATCTCCTGCGCGGTGGGCAGCGAGACTTCGGCGAGCTTCGGAGCCTGCTTGAGCGTCCAGCCGACGGCGGCCTGGACCTGCTCGAAGGTCACTCCGGGGTAGAGCGCGGTCAGGATCATCTCGCCGGTGTCGTCGGGCTGCAGGATGCCCATGTTCGTGATGATCTTCGCGACGCGCTTGCCGACGGAGGTGATGAAGTCCACCTTCTCGGGGAACGCGCGCTTGTCGAGCTTGGTCACGATGAGGACGCGCTGCGCGTGCGCGGCGATCTCGGAGGCGCCGCCCGAGCCGGGCAGGCGCACTTTCGGCTCGCCGTACGGGCCGACGGTCGTCGTGTTGATGTTGCCGTGCTTGTCGACCTGCGCGCCGCCGAGGAAGCCGATCTGGATCTTGCCGTTCTGGAGGAACGACTGGAAGATGTCGGCCATCGAGGTGACCATCAGCGAGCCGGTCACGAGCGCGGGGTCGCCGATCGACGGCGGCACGCGGTCCGGCACGGCGCCGACCGCGCCCGACTCGTAGATGAGCGTCATGTTCGGAGCGTGCGTGGCGCGCGCGAGGTTGCACGCCAGATTCGGGAGTCCGATTCCGACGAACACGACGTCTCCGTCTCCGATCTCGCGGGCGGCGAGCACGCACATCAGCTCGTTGAGCGTGTACTCGGCCGCCGTCTGGGCCGCGGGGGTCATAACCCGATTCTAGCGTTTTTCTCGTCCCACGGGCTATGCCGGTCCCGGAAAGGATTTCCCCGGGTCAGCCGCTCGCCGAGCGCCTCGGATGGACGCTTTCGGGGTAACGGGATCACGAGGGTGTCGCAGAAGAGGGCGTCGAAGAGTCTCTGCCAAGTCCTGAAGCCCGGATCGATCCTGCCTCTCTCGATGCGGGAGATATGCGCTTGGCCGATCCGGCAGCGCTTGGCGAGTTGGCGCTGGCTCATTCGCATATAGGCGCGGAGGGCGCGCACGTAAACGCCGGGCGGATATATCTTGTGCTTGGGCTCCCGCATGCGCTCCACAACGATCTCGTTGAGCGATTGCCGGTGGGCGAGGCGGACTTGAGAGAGGGCGGGCATGCCTTCATACGATCGACGGGCGCCGAAAGTTCCCGGTGGGCGGGGGAACCGCCTACCCCTTACGGCCCTCTTCGAGTGATGCATGATCGCGCATCGCGCGGTCGCGATGCAGCATGATGCATCACTCGAAGAGGGACGGACTAAGGAGGTGGGTGGGTGTCGCGCAGTCGGCGCGCATTACCCCAGATGGGGATTGAAGGCCGTCACGCGCCAAGCCGGCGCAGGCGGCAATGAATTGATAGGTCCGGAATCCTCGCGGAAAATCTCCAGTTCGCGCAGAAATCCATTCGCAGTATGAAGCAGCGCGTGGATTCCCATTCCGTCGAAATCCAAGGTTTCCGCTTCGACGGGGACTCTTTGGAGCACGGATGCGGTCACGGCATCAGGGGATAGCTCGAGAATAATGCTGGGACAGCCGCACTCGCACTCGTAGGCGACTTTCGCCTTTG
>CAYVFO010000285.1:0-1831 GCA_964450975.1 uncultured Elusimicrobia bacterium
CGGCAGCGGCGGCGGAGGCGGGACGTCGCCGGCGGGCGCGAACGGCGAAGGCGCGGAGGACGCGGCCGGGAACGGCGGCGGAACCTCGGCGGCGGCGGGCGAGGGAAGCGGCGGCGGCGGCGCGACGGGGCGCTCCTCGAGGGCCTTGCGCAGGTTCTCGACCTCGACGGTCAGGTCGGCGAGCGAGCGGCCCTGCTTCTCGACGTCCTGCTCGACGCGCTTCTCCTCCTCGACGGCCTTGTCGAGCGTCTCGGACAGAGTGCGCACGGACACGAGGCGCTCCTCGAGGCCGGCGATCTGGCGCTTGAGCTCCTCGGACTCGCGGTGGAGCGAGTCGGACTCGCTCTTGAGCTCGCTCGACTCCTTGCTCTTGCCGGCGAGCTCCTGGTGGACGGCGGAAAGCTCGGCGTCCTTCGCGCGCAGCCCCTCCTGGAGCTGCAGCACGACGTCCTCGAGCATCGCGACCTTCTCCTGCAGGCTGCCGAGCTGGGCGAGATCCTTCAGCGTCGGCTCGGGCGGGAGGCCGGCGATCGACAAAGTCGCGGTGCGGCCGCCGGTCGAGGAACTCGCGCGCACGAGAGCGACGGAGAGATCGGGCACCATGCCGGCGCGCTGCCAGTCGCCCATGCTCGTGCCGCGCCGTCCTTCGGGACACACCAGGCTCTCGGGAGAGAACACGGACATCTTCGACATGTCGTCGGGCTCGTACGGGCCGAGCACCTGATTGTTCTGAAAGATCCAATATTTCATGGCTTTGGAATTATAAAGGAGAAACGCAATCGCACCATGTCGTAATTGTTAAACGAGGCCGTCATCGGAAGAATAACCCCCCTCCGGCCGCGCGTCAAGGCCGCCGCGCTTGCCCGAAACGCGATGATTTGGTATGATGGCTTCTCGACGGATCGGTAGCTCAGCGGTAGAGCAAACGCCTCTTAAGCGTAAGGTCGTGGGTTCGATCCCCACCCGGTCCAAAATTTATCCGCAAAGTCGCGAAAGGACCGAGCGATCCTCGGTCCTTTCCGTTTCCAGGGAGAAAAAATGGGCATCTTCTCGGCGCTGAAGTCCGGACCGAAGTTCAAGAAGGTCAAGGAAGAGGGCTGCGTCGTCACGCTCTCCGTCGAGGTTCCCTCCGAGGAGCTCGACGCCGCGACGCAGACGACCTTGGTCCGCCTGCAGAGCCAGGCCCGCATCCCCGGCTTCCGCCCGGGCAAGGCGCCGCTCGAGATGGTCAAGCAGCACTTCACCGGCCGCGCGAAGGAAGAGGCCGTCGACCAGCTCATCCGCAAGCACGTTCCCGCCGCGCTCGAGGAGCTCAAGCTCCGCGTCGTCGACACCCCCTCCGTCGAGGACGTCCAGATGAAGGCCGGCGAGCCGATGACGCTCACCGTCCGCGTCGAGGTCGCCCCGACGCCCGTCGCGAAGGACTACGTGAAGATCCCCGTGTCCCGCAAGCCGCAGACCGCCGACGCCGCCGCGCTCGAGAAGCGCGTGACGGAACTGCGCGAGGCGCACGCGCGCCTCGAGGCCGCGAAGGAAGACGCGCTCAACGAGACGCACTTCGCCGTCATCGACTACGCCGCGTCGCAGAACGGCAAGCCGATGGCCAACGCCAAGGGCACCGGCGAGCTCGTCGAGATGGCCTCCGAGCAGAGCCTCGAGGGCCTGACGGCCGGCCTCAAGGGCATGAAGCGCGGCGAGCAGAAGACCATCAAGGTCAAGCTCGGCGGCAAGGACGCCGACCTCGCGGTCACCGTCACCGAGATCAAGACGAAGGTTCTCCCCGCGCTCGACGCCGAGTTCGCGAAGGACATGGGCATGGAGAGCGTCGACG
>CAYVFO010000285.1:1841-2359 GCA_964450975.1 uncultured Elusimicrobia bacterium
GGCCGTCAGGCCCTCGAGGCTCTGCTCGGAGGCCATCTCGACGAGCTCAAGACCAAGCTCAAGGAAGTCCTCGACCGCGAGACGAAGTCCGCGTCCGAGGCCGACGCCGCGCGCCAGATCGAGGAGGCGCTCGTCAAGAACAACAAGTTCGACCTCCCCCCGTCGATGGTCGAGCGCCAGCTCGAGGGCATGATGGACCGCATGCGCCGCCAGCTCATGGGCGCGGCGAACCTGCCCGAGAAGACTCTGACCGACCTTCGCGCGAAGATGCAGCCGCGCGCCGAGGACGAGGTTCGCCTCGCCTTCATCATGAGCGCGATCGCCGAAAAGGAGAAGATCGACGCGACCGAGGCGGAGCTCGCCGGCGAGCTCGAGGCCGGCCTCAAGGACGCGGAGAGCGAGGAGAAGAAGGCCGAGCTCAAGGATATCTTCGCGAAGCGCAAGGATCAGATCGCGCACATGATCCGCGAGCGCAAGACGCTCCAGTTCCTCCGCGACAAGGCCGTCTACACCGACGC
>CAYVFO010000286.1:0-2355 GCA_964450975.1 uncultured Elusimicrobia bacterium
CGAGAATTGAGGCTAGGCGGCCGACCTAGTGGCTAAGAGGCTCGAAATGCAGGTTCCAATGACCATGTAGCTGTCTGAATTGGGGTCGGCCAGTAATTGTTTGGCAGCATCCAGATTAGACGGCGGAATTTCTAAGGGCATAGGTCCTCCAAAACGGAATTTCCTTGCTCAACACAGTTTAGGGATGTTGATTTTATAATATTGCGACTCACGGCGTCCCTGATGATCGCCGAGTCACAAGTCACTTATGTTGCGGCATGTCCAGGAATGTGGCATAATGACCGCGTTCTACCAAGTAAGTCCGTGGCGAGGTAGCTCAGTGGTAGAGCACCGGTCAACAAATCGGCCCCTCCCGCCGGCGACGGCGGGAATTGCATCAGGCTATATCGGTGGAACTCCCACCCGAGACGAAAGTCCCGGAGGACAATACCGAGGGAAGGCCCCAAGGAACGTAAACCTTGGGGAACCCGTAACGACTACACGCCTGACCGCTCTCGAAGCGGATGATATAGTCTGGTCTTCACGGTAACGTGAAGAGGTCGGAAGGTCGGCCACGCCCCGATGTGGGGCGGTAACAAAACGCTGAAAAACCGGGTGTCGACAGTTCGATCCTGTCCCTCGCCACCATCTTTGAAATCCGCAATGTGTAGCCGGGATGGGCCCTGAAAAGGGCCCATCTCGACACACATCTCGACAAAAATTCGGTTCGAGAGCTCATTTTCGGGGCCATGGCGGCCCGAAAAATGACGAAGAAACAAAGACTTCTTCGCCCGGCTCGTCCCAAATGTAGTCCAGTCTGAAAAACCGGGTGTCGCCAGTTCAATCCTGGCCCCCGCCACCACTTTTTGAAGACGCGCGCACTGGCCGCCTCCGCCGTCCTCATGACCGCCTTCCTGGCTTTCGCTCAGGAAGGGTCCGGTCCCGCCCGCGTCCGCGCGGCCGGCGACGTCGACTGGAAAGCCTCCGGCTCGCTGCCTCCGGGCGCCGAGTTCCACCTCGTCTACGAGGACCCGAAGACGCACGCGATCCAGGCGCTCGTGCGCATGCCGAAGGGCTACTCTCTCCCCTCCCACTCGCACTCGCACGACGAGACGATCGTCGTGCTCAAGGGCAAGCTGGCGCTCGACTTCGGCAAGGGCGCGGAGACGATCTCCGCCGGCGGCTACGCCGCGATCCCCGCGGGCGTCGCCTTCGCGCTGAAGGCGACGGGCTTCGGCGGCGTCGAGTTCCTGATGAGCCTCAACGGCCCCTTCGACATGAAGGGAATGCCGCCCGCCTCAAAGTAAGAAGGCGACCGCCTTCGGCAAAGCCTCGAACACCGCGGGCGAGACTCCGTCCGCGTCTCCGTCGAGATTGAGGTGCAGAGGTTCGCGCCCGTGTATCTCGATGCGCCGCGCTCGCCGCAGGACGACGCCGGGCCTGCCGACGTGGCCGCCGGAATGCGCCTTCGCGAGCAGCCCCAGCAGCGCCCCGCGCGGAATGTCGCCGATCGTGAGCAGATCGAGCAGCCCGTCCTCGGCGTCCGCCTCGGGCGCGAGCTTCATGCCGCCGCCGAACGTGCTCGTGTTCGCCGCGGCGACGAGATGGTACGGAGTCTCCGGCTCTTCCTTGCCGTCGATCACGAGGCGCATCGGCCTCGCCTTCGCGCTCGCGACCGCGAGCGCGCCCTCGAGCAGGTAGGTGAGCGTCCCGCCGAGGACCTTGCCGCGCCGCGCGACCGTGACCGCGACGTCGCCGGGGATGCCGAGCGCCGCGACGTTGAGGAAGTAGCGCGCGCGCGGAGCGCCGTCGGAGCCGCGGAACGACGCGCGCACGGCGTCCACTTTGCGCCGCGTCCCCTGCGCGAGCGCGCGCGCCCACGCCTCGGGCTCCCGAGGGATCTTCATGTGATTGGCGAAGTCGCAGCCGGACCCGGCCGGGAAGGTCGCGAGCGCCGCCATGCGCCGCGCGGCCTCCGGCACCGAGAGATAGCCGTCGACGATCTCGCCCACCGTTCCGTCGCCGCCGACCGCGACGACGAGTTCCGCGCCCTCGAGCAGCGCCTGGCGCGCCAGCTCGCGCCCGTGGCCCGGGGCTTCGGTGACGCGCGACGTGAAGCCCGGGAAGAGCTTCGCCGCGAGCGCTTTGGCTTTTCCCCAGCGCGCGCCCGAGCGCCCGTGCCCCGCCGCCGGATTGACGATGAACAAGACTTTCATGGTGTCAGGCCTCCCGCTTGTCGCGGTGTTTGAACTTTTGGCCACAGCCGTCTTGTGGCCAAATCGACCAATACCGTGATTACCGGGAGGCCTGACACCATATATAAAAAGAGGCCGCCCCGGCCGGGGGGAATCGGCCGGGGCGGCTGGTTGAACGGGT
>CAYVFO010000287.1:0-2303 GCA_964450975.1 uncultured Elusimicrobia bacterium
ACGTGAAGGTCGACGCCTACCTCCTCGGCATCTACGCGAAGTGGTGCACGGTCGTCACCGGACGGGTCGCCAAGCCGTGAGGACGCTCGCCTCGCTCGCTCTGCTGCTCGCGCTCGCCGCCCCGGCGGCCGCTCGCGGTGAGGGCGAGGAGGATGTCGCGGTCCCGGGCCTGATGCCGGCGGGCGGCATCATGATCTTCTACAAGTCGGAGGGCCCGCTGTCCTTCGTGACCGCGACGCCGAAGGACGTCCCGGCGCGCGCCCGCGAGCTCGGCACGGTGCGCGGCGTCTCGTGCCAGCACGGGCTTTCCATCCCGATCGCGGCGCAGTTCCGCGCGACGAGCGTCACCGGAGGCTACGGCAACGGCAGCTTCGCGAAGGCGCTCGAGCGCATCAAGAAGGACAAGCCCGAGATTTCCGGGATTTACGACGTGAGGACCGATCTGCGAGTCTTCTCGATCCTCGGGATCTACCGCAAGCTCTGCACCGAAGTGACGGCGCGCGCCTTCGCGGCCTGACCTACTTCCCGAGCATCCGCTGCAGCCAGCCGACGAGGCCGCCGCGGTGGATCGCGCAGTCGCGCTGCGGCTCGCTCCCCGCGAGGAACAGCTCGGAGCGCTTCCCCGGGCAGCCCGAGCGCGCGATCATGCCCGAGTCCGGGCAGATGATCGTCTCGACGACGCCCTCCGGCCGCGCGAGGATTTCGCCCGGGCGGTCGGCCGACGCCTCGCGCATGAACGCGGCCCACAGCGGGAGCGCGTCCTTGGCGCCCGTGAGCTTGAGCGCCTTGTTCGCGTCGTCGCCGACCCAGACGCCCGCGAGCAGCGCGGACGTGTAGCCGACGTACCAAGCGTCGCGGCCCTCGTTGGTCGTGCCCGTCTTGCCGGCGGACGGGAACTCGACCCCGAGCGCCTTGAGGCTCCGCGCCGTGCCCTCTTTGACGACGCTCTCGAGCAGCGAGCTCGCGAGGTAGGCGGTCTGCGGGTCGAGCGCGACGGCGCTCGACGGCGGGATCGCCTCGAGCACCGCGCCGTCCGAGTCCACGACCGCCGTCACGAGCCGGGGCGACGGGCGCATGCCGCCGCTCGCGAACGGCGCGTACGCGAAGACGAGCTCGAGCAGGCCGACCTCGGAGGCGCCGAGCGCCAGGCCGAGGTCGGAGCGCATGGGGCTCGTGATTCCGCACGCGGCGGCGAGCTCCTTGATCCGCGCGAGGCCCACTCGCTCGGCCAAGTCGAGCGTCGCGGCGTTGAGCGAGCGCGCGAGCGCGGCGCGCATCGTCGTCGTGCCGAGATAGACGCCGTCGTAGTTCGCGGGACTCCAGCCGTCCTTTCCCGCGCCCGGGAACGTCTTCGGCTTGTCGCGCAGGATCGTCGCGGGCGTCAGGCCCATCTTGAGCGCGGCCGCGAACACGAACGGCTTGAACGTCGAGCCCGGCTGACGCAGCGCCTGCGTCGCGCGGTTGAACTGGCTTTCGCTGAAGTCGCGCCCTCCGATGAGCGCGAGCACGGAGCCGTCGGCGGGGTCGATCGCGACGAGCGAGGCCTGATGCTTGGACTCCTTGAGCGCCTTGCGCGCGAGGCTCTGCAGCAGCGGGTCCATCGTGGTGTGGATCGACAGCCCGTGCCGCACGAGCGAGTCGCCTCCGTAGCGGGGCTCGAGCTGCCGCACGATCTCCGCCGTGTAGTACGCGGAGTCGCGGCGGTCCTCGGGGCCGGAGCCTCGGGCGACGCGCAGCGGCTCGTCGAGCGCCGCGTCGAGCTCGAGCTGGGAGAGCAAGCCCTCGTCCTTCATGCGGCGGAGCACGTGGTCCCGGCGCGCCTTGGCGGCGATCGGGTCGCGGAACGGGTTGTAGACCCCCGGACCGCGGATCACGCCCGCGATCAGCGCCGACTCGACGAGGTCGAGGTCCTCCGCGTCCTTCGAGAAGTAATGGCGCGCCGCGGACCGCACGCCCATGACGCTCGCCGGGCCGTCCTGCCCGAGATAGATATGGTTGAGGTAGAGCGTGAGGATGCGCTTCTTGTCGAGGCGCAGCTCGAGGTAGACCGCGAGCGCCGCCTCAGCGAGCTTGCGGCGGAAAGTGCGCCTGGGGGAGAGGAACAGGTTTTTCGAGAGCTGCTGCGTGATCGTGCTCGCGCCCTGCAGGCCGCCTCCGCGAAGGTTCGACAGCGCCGCGCGCGCCATGGCGCGCGGATCGAGCCCGTGGTGGCGCCAGAAGCGCTTGTCCTCGACGGCGACGACGGCGTCGCGCAGGTTCTCCGGAATCCGCTCCCATTCGGCGGGCTCGCGGCGCTCCGACTT
>CAYVFO010000288.1:0-2302 GCA_964450975.1 uncultured Elusimicrobia bacterium
AAGCTCGCCGCGCTCTACGAGGAGCGCGCCGCCGGCTTCATCGACGACCCGTGGGCCGCGCGCGACGCGTACGTCTCCGTGGTCCTCGACCGCTCCGAGGCGAGCGTCTCCGCGTTCCTCGCGAAGTGGGCGCCGAAGGCGAAGGACGAGGCCGCGCGCGTCCGCGTCCTCACTTTGCTCGAGCTGCAGCGCGCCGCATTGATGATGTTCACCTCGTGCGGCTGGTTCTTCGACGCGCTCGACCGCATCGAGCCCGTCCAGGTCCTGCTCTACGCGGCGCGCGCCCTCGAGCTCGCGCGCGCTCTCGGCGAGGATCATGAGGCCGCGTTCGTCGCGGCGCTCGAGGACGAGGGCCAGGTCTGGGAGCGGCTGGTCAAGCCGCAGATCGTCTCGCGGGACCACGTCGCCGCGGACTACGCGATGTCGCTTCTCTTCGCGGACCAGCCGCCGGTCTCCGTCCACCACCACGCGGCCAAGAGCGAGCGCTTCACGCGCCGCGTCGAGGGCGGCGTCACGATCGCGGCCGGGCGCGCGGAGTTCGCCGACGGCGCGACCGGCGAGACCTGGAGACGCACTTACTTCGCGGCCGTCCTGCCGGGCCAGCGCGTGCAGGCGTACGTGACGGCCTCCGACGTCCCCGACGAGCGCTTCGACGCGCTCCTGCACGCCGCCGCCGGCCACGGCGAGGCGAAGGACCTTCCGCCGGGCCGCATGTTCCTGCTGCGCGACCTGCGCCCCGACGAGCGCGAGAAGATCCTGACCGCCGTGCTCAAGCGCCGCCTCACGCGGTGGGCGTCGACGGGCCGCGACCAGCTCGAGGACGCGCTGTCCTTGGCCGAGCAGTTCCGCGGCCTCGGCATCCCGCTGCCGGGCGGGCTCGACGAGGAGACGCGCCTCTCGCTCGCGCACGCGCTGGCCGAGGCCGCGCGCAAGTTCGCCGACGACTCCTTCGGCGCGCTCGACGAGATCAAGCACGTCGTCTCGCGCGCGAAGGCCGCGGGGCTCTCGGCGTCCCCCGCGCGCGCCGAGGCGCCGTTCGCGCGCGGCGTGGACCGAGTGCTCGTCGGGCTCGAGAACGGCGGCGCGGACGCCGCGATCGAGGAGCTCGCCGACGCCGCCGAGGCCGCCTCCGCGGCCGGGCTCGGCGACTGGCGCCACGCCGCCCAGGTCCGCCTGTTCCGCTGGATGTCCGCGAGGAAGGACGCGGGCCCGAAGGCGAAGGCGCTCGCCGAGAAGCTGGGGCTTAAAGCCTAGCTAGGCGGGTATCGCGCGAAGCTCTTCGCGCGCGTAGTGGATCAAGGCCGGCGCGAGCAGCACGCCGGGAATCCCCATCATCGCCTCGCCGAGCACGAGCCCGAGCAAAGTGATCCACATCGGCGTGTCGATCGACCCGCCCACGATGCGGCTGTTGAGGATGTACTCGAGCTTGTGGATCACGACGAGGTAGACGAGGCCGACCGTCGCGAGCTGGACCGAGACGATCAGCCCCGCGCTGACGATCGCGGCGTTGCTGATGATGTTGCCCGCGATCGGCACGAGCCCGCAGACGAACGTCGTCAGGATCAGGAACGTGCGGAACGGGAAGCCCATCGCGATCAAAAACGCCGCGGTGAGGATCGTGTTGACCGTCGAGATCGTCAACTGCGCGCCGACGACGCGCTCGAAGCTGCGCGTGAACAGGCGGACGCGCGCCGAGAACTCGGCGCGGAGCGCGTCGAGCAGCGAGGCGCCGGGCGCCTCGTCCTCGACCGGGGTCAGGAAGCGCATCGCGGCGACGAACGCGCCGATGATCACCAGGACGACGCCGCGCGTGAGCAGGCCGCTCGTCTTGGAGATCGAGCCGAAGTTGTCGCGCGCGGACTGGACCAGGAGGTCGCGCAGCTCCATCGCGTTGTCGACCGGCAGGTCGATGCCGGTCGAGGCGGCGATCTCGGTCAGGCGCGGCATGACGGTGTCGAGCAGCACGGGGAAGCGCTCGATGCCGACGCGCACGAAGTTGACGATGATCCAGGACAGCGCGGAGGTCAGCACCGCGAACGCGACGATCGCGATCGTCCTCGCTACGGCGGGCCGCGCGCCCCAGTCGCGCAGCCGGCGGTCGGTCAGGTCCATGATCATGTAGGAAACCATGGCCGAGAGCACGCAGGGGCCCAGGTGGAGCTTGGCGACCAGGACGAGGACGAGGATGAACAGCGCGTAAGACGCCTTCCTCGCGCCCGAGAGCTGGCTCATGGCCCCCAGGATAGCATCTCCGACGATTATCCGCTACACTTAAGGTATGAGCGATTACCGCCCCGAGCAG
>CAYVFO010000289.1:0-259 GCA_964450975.1 uncultured Elusimicrobia bacterium
GCGGAGCTCCGCGCCCTCTCCGGCCAGGCCGCCGCCTTCGAGCGCGAGGCCGCGCGTCTCGCCGACGAGG
Source organism: uncultured Elusimicrobia bacterium (assembly GCA_964450975.1). GTDB lineage: Bacteria > Elusimicrobiota > Elusimicrobia > UBA1565 > UBA9628 > GWA2-66-18. The sequence continues at coordinate 71 of CAYVFO010000289.1, forward strand.
CCGCCCAGGCCCGCGAGGAGGCCGCCGGCGCCCAGGCGCGCGAGCGCGCCGCCGCCCAGGGGCTGGCCGCCGAGCGCGCCCGCGCGCAGGCCGACGCCGCCGCCGCGATCGAGCGCGCCGAGGCCATCCGGGCCGAAGGCGAGCGCATGATGGAGCGCGCGCGCCGTCTCGAGGCCGACGTTCCGAGCC
>CAYVFO010000289.1:269-2290 GCA_964450975.1 uncultured Elusimicrobia bacterium
CGCTGCGCGAGGAGCGCGCGCGCCTGACCGCGGAGCGCGAGGCCGCCGAGCGCGCGCTCGGCCTCGCCCGCGAGGCCCGCCGCGAGGCCGCCGCCCGCGCGGCCGAGACCGACCGCCTGATCGACGAAGCCCTCGTGCTCTCGCAGCGCGAGGCCCGCGAGCGCGCTCAGACCGCGTACGCCGAGGGCGTCGAGGCCGCGCGCAAGCGCGTCGAGCAGGCCGAGCACGCGCTCGACCAGTCTCGCCGCGCGGAGGCGGCCGCCTCGGAGAAGGCGCGCATCGCGATCGCGGCGCTCGCCGAGTACCGCGACAAGACGAAGGCCGGGATCGAGCGCCTGATGAAGACCGTCGGCGAGGAGCACGCGCTGCGCGAGGCCGAGGTGACGGCCGCCCGCCGCGCCGAGGCGATCGCCGTGTCGCGCCTCTCCGCCGAGACCGCTCGCCGCGAGGCCGCGTTCGAGGAGGACCGCGCGCGGCTGCGCGCCGAGTTCGAGGAGGCGCGCGCGCGCCTCGAGGACGAGATGGACGCCGAGCGCCGCGCGGTGCGCGAGCGCTGGCACGAGCAGGCGCAGGCCCTCGAGGGGCTGCGCAAGGAGATCGAGCGTGGACGCCAAGGGGCCTGACGAGACGCAGCCGGTCAAGCCGCTTCCCGTTCCCCCGCCTCCGCCGGAGGCGCGCGCCGCCGTGCCCGAGCCGGACGCGCTCGACGCCGTCCGCCTCGAGGTGCGCGTCGAGGAGCTCGAGCGCCGCCTGTCCGCCCGCTCGATCGAGCTCGAGACCGAGCTCAAGGCCAAGGAGCGCCTGCGCGAGCGCGTGCGCGAGCTCACCAAGCGCATCGACGAACTCGAGCTCACCGCCTCCGCGCTGCACCGCGAGGCCGTCTCCTCGACCTCTCTCGCGCGCGAGCTCGACGAGACGCTGAAGGTCGCCTCCGAGGCGCGCGCCCAGCTCGGCGCCGCGCTCGAGGGCGAGCGGTCGCTGCGCTCCGCCGCGGAGAAGAAGCTCTCCGAGTCCGAGACGATCCTCTCCGCGAAGCTCGGCGAGGCCGAGGCCGACGTCCTGCGCCTCACCAAGGACAAGACCGAGGCGCTCGAGCGCGCGAGGACGGCGGAGGAGCAGGGCGCCAAGCTCGAGCTCGAGCTGACGAAGGCCAAGGAGGAGACGCGCCGCCTCGCCTCGACGTCCGCCCAGCTCGACAGCGACGCGCGCAAGCGCGACGAGGAGCTGACCAACGCGCGCCGCCAGCTCTCGCAACTGCGCCAGAAGACCGCGGGCCACGAGGCGCACATCGAGTCCCTGCGCGCCGACCTCGACGCCGCGAAGCTCGCGCGCGAGGAGAACGCCGCGCTCATCAAGACGCTCGAGGCTCAGGCGCGCGCCGACGCCGACAAGGCCGCCCGCGCGCTCGAGAACGCGGAGCAGATCCGCCGCGAGGGCGTCGAGGCCTTCGAGAAGGCGCGCGAGGAGCAGATCCGCCTCGAGGCCGAGGCCGACCGCCGCCAGAAGGAGCTCGCCGAGGGCATGCGCAAGCTCGCGGCCGAGTCCGAGGCGCTCAAGAAGAAGGCCGACGCGCTCAAGGCGGACCTCAAGTCGCGCGCCGACCGCGAGATCGCGGAGATGCGCCACCAGATGGACGAGGAGCGCGCGCGCCTCTACGCCGACGTCGAGGCCGAGCGCGAGGCCCGCGGCCGCTCGACGCCCGCGCCGAAGGCCGCCGACGACGCGGCCGAGAAGCGCCTGCGCGAGGAAGGCGAGGCCCGGCGCCGGGCGATCGCGCGCGAGGTGGAGAACTACATCACGCCGGCGAAGCCTCTGCCCAAGCCGGAAGCAAAGCCCGAGCCGAAGCCGGAGCCCAAGCCCGAAGCGGCGGTTCCCGCGCCGAAGACCGAGCCGCGCCCGATCGGCGTTCCCCCCGGCGGGTCGAAGCCGCCGTTCCAATGGGACGAGGAGATGAAGATGCTCCTCTACATCGCGATCGCGCTGGGCGTGATCGTGATCCTCATCGGCGGCGGGATCTTCGT
>CAYVFO010000290.1:0-1676 GCA_964450975.1 uncultured Elusimicrobia bacterium
GCCGGACTGGCGGATGAACTTGCCCTCTTCGCGGACCTTCTTGCGGACGGTCTCGCGGTAGGCGACCTGAGGCGCGCCGACGTTCGCCTCGACCTTGAACTCGCGCTTCATGCGGTCCACGATGATGTCGAGGTGCAGCTCGCCCATGCCGGAGATGATCGTCTGGCCGGTCTCGACGTCGGTCTTGATGCGGAAAGTCTGGTCCTCTTCGGCGAGGCGCTGCATCGCGTTCGCCATCTTCTCTTCGTCCGCCTTCGTCTTGGGCTCGATGGCGACGGAGATGACGGGCTCGGCGAAGGTGATGGGCGCGAGAATGACGGGCTTCTCCTGATCGCACATCGTGTAGCCGACGCGGCCGTTCTTGAGGGCGACCGTCGCGCCGATCTCGCCGGACGCGATGTCCTTGATCTCCTCGCGCTGGTTGGCGTGCATCCGGAGGATGCGGCCGATGCGCTCGGTGTTGCGGTTGTTGCCGAACATCACGGTGTCGCCGGCCTTCAGGGTGCCGGAGTACACGCGGAAGAAGATCAGCTTGCCGACGAACGGATCGGCCTGGATCTTGAACATGAGCGCCGAGAAGGGCTCCTTGTCGTCGGCCTTGCGGACGACCTCCTTCGTGGGGTCGTAGACGTCCTGGCCGACGATGGCCGGGCGGTCGAGCGGCGACGGGAGGAAGTCGCAGACGGCGTCGAGCATGGGCTGGACGCCCTTGTTCTTATAAGAGGAGGCGCACAGCACGGGGAAGATCTTGCACTGAAGGACGCCCTTGCGCAGCGTCGCCTTGAGCTCTTCCTGCGTGAACTTGGTGTCGCCGTTGAGGTAGCGCTCCATGAGGGCGTCGTCGAACTCGACGATCTTCTCCACCATGTTCGCGTGGAACTTCTCGGACTGCTCCTTCATGTCCGCGGGGATCTCGACTTCGTCCCACTCGGCGCCGAGGTCGTCGCCCTTCCAGATCAGGGCCTTCATCTTGATGAGGTCGACGAGGCCGACGTAGTTGGCCTCGGAGCCGATCGGCAGCTGGATCGGGCACGCGTTCGCGCCGAGCATCTTGATGATGGACTCGTACGACATGTAGAAGTCCGCGCCCATGCGGTCCATCTTGTTGATGTAGGCGATGCGCGGGACCTTGTACTTGTCGGCCTGGCGCCACACCGTCTCGGACTGCGGCTCGACGCCCTGCACGCCGTCGAAGCAGGTCACAGCGCCGTCGAGGACGCGCAGCGAGCGCTCGACCTCGGCCGTGAAGTCGACGTGGCCGGGGGTGTCGATGATGTTGATCTGGTACTCGTCGTTGCCCTTCTTCCACTTGCAGAACGTCGCCGCCGCGGTGATCGTGATGCCGCGCTCGCGCTCCTGAGGCATCCAGTCCGTGGTCGTCGCGCCGTCGTGCACCTCGCCGATCTTGTGGATGCGGCCGGTGTAGTAGAGGATGCGCTCGGTCGTGGTCGTCTTGCCGGCGTCGATGTGGGCGATGATGCCGATGTTGCGGACTTTCTCGAGCGGATATTCGCGGGGCATGGGTGGCTCTCGGGTTACCTTTAAAAGGTCGTCTTAATTACCAGCGGTAATGGGCGAAAGCGCGGTTGGCTTCGGCCATCTTGTGGGTGTCTTCGCGCTTCTTGAACGCGATGCGCTGGATGCTCGACGCCGCGCGCGCAAAGTCCGGCAAGCCG
>CAYVFO010000290.1:1686-2269 GCA_964450975.1 uncultured Elusimicrobia bacterium
TCGCGCTTCTTGAACGCGATGCCTTCCTTCTTGTTCGCCGCGAGGATCTCCTCGGCGAGGCGCTCGGCCATCGGCTTGCCGGACTTGGCGCGCGCGGCGTCGAGCATCCAGCGCATCGCGAGCGTGGACGAGCGGGTCGGCGCGACCTCGATCGGAACCTGGTACGTGGCGCCGCCGACGCGGCGGGCCTTGACCTCGAGCAGCGGGCGGACGTTCTCGATCGCCTGCGTGAACACGTCGAGCGCGTTCTGCTTGGTCTTCTCGGCGACGATGTCGAGGGCGTCGTACATCACGCGCTCGGCCTGGGCCTTGCGGCCGGCGTGGTCGAGCTTGTTGATCAGGCGCGACACGAGAACCGACTTGTAGCGGTAATCGGCCGGCGGAGCGGGCCGGCGGTCGCGGGGGCGAAGTCCTTTGCGGGGCATGGTCTAATTCCTCTCGGTGATGTTAAGACTTGGGAGTATCTTTCGGGCGCTTCGCGCCGTACAGGGAGCGGCCCTGCTTGCGGCCGTCGACGCCGGCGGCGTCGAGCACGCCGCGCAGGATGTGATAGCGCACGCCGGGCAGGTCCTTGACGCGGCCG
>CAYVFO010000291.1:0-804 GCA_964450975.1 uncultured Elusimicrobia bacterium
GCCGCGAGCCACGTCGCCGCGGCGCACGCGTCTCCGCGCCCCGCTTCGCGCGCTTTCGCGAGCGCCGCGCGCGTCCCGGCGCGGTCGCCGAGCTCCTGGCGGAGGCCCGCGATCGCCGCCCAGTCGGCGGCGGATTTCGCGGCCTCGCCGGCTCGCGCGAGCGCGCGGGCCGCCTCGGGCCTCGCGCCGGCCGCGAGCGACGCGCGCGCGAGCAGGACCCAGCCCGCGGCGTAGCCGGGATGGCGGCGCGTGAGGCGCTCGAGCATCGCGCGGCGCTCCGCCGCCGGCACCGGCGCCGCGAGGGCGAAGTCGAAGCTCTCCGTCGGCACGCGCAAGGTCGTGAGCACGCGGTACGCGTCGGGCTCGTCCTGCCCGCCGCGCAGCATGTACCGGCGGTTCTCCTCGGCGGCGGACTTGTCCAGCGCGGCCTCCGCCTCGGCGGAGCGCCGCGCGCGCGCGTGCGCGAAGGCCTTCATCAGGTGGAGCGTGATGTTGTGGCCGGCGTCGTCGAGCTGGCCGTACGTCGCGGGCGCGAGCGCGAGCAGCTCCGAGTCGCGGCCGTCGAGGAAACGCGCCCACGCGCGGTCGCGGACGAAGCTCGCGCGGGGCTTGAGCGCGGCGGCGGCCTCGAGATCGGCGACCGCCTCGGCGCGGCGGCCGCGGCCGAGCCGCTCGAGCCCGCGCGCGTGCAGCAGGAACGCGTCGTCGGGATTCGCGGCGGCGGCGCGCTCGACGAGCTCCGCGCGCGGCGTCGAGGCGAAGGAGCGCGCCGCGGCCGCGTACCGGCCCGCGAGCACCCAGCCG
>CAYVFO010000291.1:814-2228 GCA_964450975.1 uncultured Elusimicrobia bacterium
CGCCGGAGGCGATCAAGAGGCCCGCGGCCGCGCGCGAGGCGCGCAGCGGCGGGTCCTTCGGCGCCCCGAGCGCGAGGGCGCGCGCGGCGGCGGCCGCGACGAGGGCGAGCAGCACCGGCCGCAGCGGATAAAAGTAGCGCGCCTCCAGCGGCACGAGCCAGTGCGTCGCGCAGAAGGCGGCCGCGACGACGGCGAGCGCGCGGACGGCCTTGTCCCGGCGTCCCGCGTACGCGGCGAGCAGCGCCGCGGGCGCGAGCAGCGGCGACCACGCGAACGTCGCCGCGATGCGGCCGCCGAACGCGGCGAACATCCGCGCCGGATGCGACAGCCCTTCCTTGAGCGACCAGACGAGCGCGCCGCCGGCCTTCTGGATCGTCCCTTCCGGCACGAGCCAGCGCCCGCAGTCGCCCTCGACGGTCTCGACGAGACCGAGGCCGCCCGTGATCATCGCGCAGTCGGTCTGGCCGAGCTCGAACGGCGCGAACTTGCGGAGCAAGGTCCAGTTCATCCACGCCCAGGGGAGCACGAACAGGTACGGGACGGCGAAGAGGATCGCGGCGTCGCGGCGCGCGGTCTTGGGGTCCGCGGGGTCGAGCAGCGCCCAGGCGGCGAGCATCGCGGGGAAGAGCGACAAGGACGAGCGGAACAGGAGCGCCGCGCCGAGGACGCAGGCCGCGAGGACCGTGAGCTCGAGCGACGGCCGGCGCGCGCGCAGGACGAGCAGCAGCGCGAGGACGGCGAGGAACGGCGTCTGGTAGAGGTCGGGCGAGAGCAGGTTGCGGGTGGCGGCGGCGCTCGCGGCGGCGAGAAGGAACGCGGCGGCGTCGAGGCGGCCGTCCGGGGCGGCGAGCGAGCGGACGATCAGCAGCAGGAGGAGGAAGGACGAGCCGTGCAGCAGGACCGACCAGAACGAGCCCCACGCGGAGTGGAACTCGACGAAGGCCGCGAGCGCCTGGGACAGCGGCATCCGGTAGGAGACGAAGTCCGCGCCGAAGGCGGGGAGCCTATGAAGGAGGAGCTCGCCGCTCGAGGAGTAGCCCTCGGTCGTCGGGAGCCGGCCCCAGGCGAGAAAGGCGACGGCTCCGAGCGCGAGAGCGAGCTTGATCGCGCGGGAGCGTCCGCTCAATGCCGGAAGTGCCTCATGCCGGTCATCACCATCGCGAGCTTGTGCTCGTCGGCGGCGGCGATGACCTCCGCGTCCTTGATCGACCCGCCGGGGTGGATGATCGCGGAGATGCCGAGCGTGAACGCGGCGTCGATGCCGTCGCGGAACGGGAAGAACGCGTCGGAGGCGAGAACCAGGGCCTTGGGACCTTCGTTGTCGCGCAGCCAGAGCTTGAACTTGACGCCGGACATGTGGACCGAGTCGACGCGCGACATCTGGCCCGCGCCGATGCCGACCGTGCGGTCGGGG
>CAYVFO010000292.1:0-2217 GCA_964450975.1 uncultured Elusimicrobia bacterium
AGATTGAAGGCCCACTAGCCTCGATTCCCACGAAGGGGAGAAGAGCTAACGGAATGCACCGTCGGGCACCTCTCGTGATGGCCGAGCGTGAGGATGGACGCGAGCTCCGCGCTTCGCGCTCCCTACGCTCGCGCGGGAGGAGCACGTTAGCTGCGTGAGTGTACACCATGGCGGCTATCCGAGGACGAGGCGAAGACGCTTCCGATCGAGCCACGGCACGCGGCCGGCGTCGTCGGCGAAGCCGGCGGCGAGGAGCAGCGGGTTGTGGGCGCGCTTCTGGAAGTGGACGCGGATCTCGTCCTCGCCCACGACGACCTCGGCGCTCGCGTTCACGAAGTCGCGAAAGATGTGGCGCGCCCGCGCTGTCTCGTATCCCCGCCCGATGCGCGCGCCGAGAAGCCGGTAGAGGCTGCTTGCCATGAGGGTGAGCTGTAGATCGCAGCTGACCTTCATCGCGACGGCGGACGAGAGCGCGTCCATGTGGAAGAAGTCCACGCCGTCCGCGATCCCGTTTTCGATCAGCATGCGCTGCGCATAGCGGCCGATGATCGTCGCCGGCGAGCGCCGGAGCTGGTTTGTGAGGACGAGCGTGGGCTCCTCGTGTCCGAGGTCCGTCACGGTGAGCTGGCGAATCGGACCCTCGTAGCCCTTGAGCGTGATGCGCTCGTCGAGGATGCGCGGGGTCCGGTACGCGCGCGCGATCCCTTGGAGCTGGACGCGCGTCCATGCGGAGTTCGGCGTCGCGCGCACCTTCTCCATGAGGTCCGGGGGCCGCTTGCGGAGCGTGATGAAGTCGATGCCGAGCTTGTTCACCTCGTCGAGCTTCTCGTAGGTCGTCAGCTTTGAGTCGAAGACGAGCTCCTCGGGAAGGTGACCCGTGCGCGCCTTCCAGAACTCGATGAATCGGAGGATCTCGTCGTTCGCCTCGTCCCTCCGCAGGTCTGCATTGGCATAGCAGAAGACGCGCTTGTCCGCGTCCTGCGCGAGGAAGGCGAGCACGGCCTTCTGGCGGCGACTCCGCTTCGAGACGTAGTGCTTCTGGACCAGCGCGTCCTCGCCGTGGAACGGAATCGGGTGGAAGTCGAGGTCAAAGGACGTGCCGTGGTCGAGGCCGAGCTCGCCCACGGCGTCGAACCAGAGCCGCATGAAGCGCGGGTAGCAGCGCGGTACGATGCGACAGCTGTATTCGGTAAGGAAGGAGCGCTTCGGGGTGACATTGAGCCCAGCGAAGAGCGCGAGGCCCTCGTCGAAGACGCTGCTCATGACGTGGCTGTGCCGGGCGCCGTCGAAGAGCTTGAGCGCGAGGAGGGCGCGAATAGCGTGCGCGGCCGGGATCTTCTTCGTGCCAGGGAACCCAGCCTTCGCGAGCATGCGGTCGAGGGGGAGGCGCGCGAGATAGGGCACGAAGAGGAAGAGGCCGCCGAAGTGCGTGCGGAAGCGGCGCGGGAGCAGGTGCAGTTCGCGGGCGTCCGCGACGGCGGCGATCTCGGGACCATTGCTCGGAGGCCGCTCCTCGTCGGCGCGTCGCGGGAGTTTCGCGAAGCCCTCCTCGGCCAGGATCGCCTGGACCGCGCCGTGGCTCAATCGCTTGCCCTCGTCCTCGAGGACGCGGCGGATGTCGTAGATCGAGAGGTTCTGCTTCCGAAGCTCGATGACTCGGGCGCGGGCACGGGTCGTCTTCGGCGCGGTCTTCGGCCCCTTGCTCGGCGGGACGAAGAACTCGCGCGTCGGAGCCTGGCGGAAGCGGTGGCAGAGGACGCGGAAGCCGACGCGCGAGTACCCGAATCGCCTCGCGGCCTCGTGTGAGGGCAATTTCTCGACGAAGTAGGCGCGCAGCGCCTCGTACTGCCGGTGCGTCGCGTTGCGCGGATGGAGGAAGTGGCGGACGAGACCAGTTATCGCTTCTCGTGACCTTATAGCCATGCTCCACTATGTCATGGAGCACCGACATCCGGAGCCTGCACTGGGCGAGCGGCCGTTCGCTTGGCCTCTACGCCCAATTATTGCCTGGTTCTGCGGCTACTCCGTCCGGGCGCTCGCCAGTCGTCCGGGTCGGGCATCGCGCAGAGCGGCCTACGTCAGATAGTGGGTCGTGTGTCTATAGTCAGTAGATTGATAACACCCGGCGGCCGTGCGGCCCGGCCCGATGCGACCGGGGGTGGTGGCCCGTTAGGCGTTCCCCCATGATGGGAATCGAGGCTAGTGGGCCTTCAATCT
>CAYVFO010000293.1:0-2179 GCA_964450975.1 uncultured Elusimicrobia bacterium
CCTCAAGGGCGAGCTCCACGAGCGCTGGCGCGAGCACCGGATCGCCGCGGCCGAGTACGAGAAGGCCCTCGCGCTCTCGCCCGCCGACGCGGGCCTGTCGTTCCTCGCCGCGCGGGCGCTGTCGGCGGCGGGGGATTTCGACGGCGCGCTGAAAGCCGCCGCGCGCACGGAGCGCCTCGCTCCGGACGACGAGGGCTTCCGCGCGTGGCGGACGACGCTCCTGATCGCGGCCGGGCGCGAGACCGAAGCGGAGAAGACGTTCGCGAGCCTCGGCGCGCAGGGGAAGTTCCTGCGCGGCTACCTCGCGATGCGCCGCCGCAAGTGGGGCGCGGCGCGGAAGGTCTTCGAGGCTCTCGGGAAGGATCAGGGCGGGCCGTTCGCGCTCAAGGCGTCGTTCTACGCCGCCGCGTGCCGGATCCTCGAGGACAAGAAGCCCGCGAAGCCGAAGGAGCGCCTGACGCTCGCCGGCCTCGGCGTCAATCCGCCGTACTCCGCGACCGCGGAGTCGCTGCGCGCGATCGCGGGTGCTTCCGTCGTCTTCAACAACGTCATGGGCGACGAGATGTTCGAGTTCCTGCGGACGCTGTGCCCGGACGTGCGGCCGATCGCCTATCACCAGGACGGCGACGAGGGCCGCCTCTCCGACGAGATGATGGCGGAGGCCGTCAAGAAGGGGGCCGCGGCCGTGTTCGTGACGCGCGGCTCGGCGATCGTCTACGGGCCGCTCGGCACCGAGCTGCGCGCGCGCTGCGCGGCGCGGAAGCTCCCGTGCCGCACGCTCGCCGCCGTCAGCTCGATGGAGTCGATCCACGCGCGCCTCGGCTTCGAGCCGGCGCTCCGCTTGGGCTCGGCCGTCGCGGACAGCGGCGCGCTCGACGCGCCCGCGTGGACCGACGCGCGCGTGCCGCTGACCGCGTACCTGAGCCTCGAGAAGGGAGACGAGTCCTACGCGCGCTTCTGCGCGGGCGCCGTCGCCGCCAGAGGACCCGAGGCCGCGTGCGCCGTCTTCGACCACGTGATCGGCCAGGAGCCGCTGTCGTGGCGCGCGGGCGAGCTCGGTCCCCGCCGCGCGGAGCTCAGCGTCTCGGCGATCGTCCATTTCCCGGCCGGGGGGAAGAAGTGAGCGCCCGCGGCGCCGCCGCGCTCGCCGCGCTCGAGCGGCTCGGGCACCTCGACCTGCTCGACGCCCCCGACACGCACAGCGGCCGGCACGAGCCCGAGCCCGACGAGGCCCAGCGCCTCTTCGACCAGGGCCTCGGCGCGCGCCGCCTCTCGGTGTTCCGCGCGCTCAAGCGGGCGGAGCTCGCGGCGCTCGAGAAGGGGCTCGCCGGCGCGAAGGACGCGGAGGATCTCGAGGCGCGCGGCCGTCTGCGGCGCCTGCTCGGGCTCAAGTCGTACGACGCGGACCTTCGCGCCGCGAAGACGCCGCGCGCCCTGTCGTGGCGCGGCGAGGCTCTCGTTTACGCGAAGCCCGACGAGGCCCTCGCCCTCCTGTCGAAGGCGGCGAAGGACGACCCGTGGGCCGCGTTCTGGACCGGGGCCGCGCTCATCAAGGCGATCCGGCCGAAGGACGCGCGCGCGCCGCTCGAGCGCGCCGCGGAGCTCTTCGGCGCTTCCGCGCCGCTCGTCTTCAAGCTCGTGCTCGCTCAGGCGCGCATGTCCGCGAAGGATTGGGCCGGCGCTCGCGCCGCTCTCGAGGAGGCGGCCCGCATGGACCCGGGCTCGCCGGCGGCGCCGTCGATGCTCGGCCACCTCGCGCACCGCGAGGGGAACGCGAAGGCCGCGATGGCGCGCTTCCACGAGGCGCGCGAGCTCGACATGGACGTCGCCGGCTCCTACGTCTTCGAGGGCCTCGGCCTCGACCTCACGTGGGACGATCCGCGCGGCTATCTCGCGGCGCTCGACAAGGCGATCGTCCGCTCGCCCGGCGTCGCGGCCTTGTACGCCGAGCGCGCCGAGCTCCTGCGCGATCCCCGCTTCGGACGCTACGAGGCGGCCATGCGCGACTACGAGACGGCGGCGCGCCTCGAGCCCGGGATCGCCTGGACGAAGGCGACGCTCGCGCGCGCGGTCAACAAGGCCGGCGGCCCCGAGGACGGGCTGGCCGGCTTCGACGAGGCGGCTAAGCTGGCGCCCGCGTGCGGCTGGATCCGCGCGTGGCGCGGCGCGGCGCTCTCGC
>CAYVFO010000294.1:0-2167 GCA_964450975.1 uncultured Elusimicrobia bacterium
GTCTGGATCGTCTGCGGCGCGCCGCCGAGCGTGGTCGGCAGGTTGAAGCCCTGGTCGGTCAGGTTCCAGCCCGTGCCGTCCCAGTACGCGCGGTTGGTCGCCGAGTCGATCTGCACGGCCTTGAACCGGACCTCGTTGAGGCCGACGCCGGGCGTCGCCGCCAGCGCCTGATCCTCGGCCGTGCCGAGGATGGGCGTGACGCTCACGCTCGCCGAGAGCGCGGAGTTGTTCGCGGGGTACGTGAAGCCCGAGGTCGGCGCGTAGCGGTCGACGCGCGTGACCTTGCCGGTTCCGACCGTCGGCTGGGCGGAGCCGCGGTTGTCGTTGCCCGCCACGTCGATTCCGCGCACGAAGAACTCGTAGGCGATCGGCACGGTCTGACTCGTGTTGATGTTCGTCGCGAGCGCGGCGTTCGTGAACGACCACGACGAGGCCGAGTGGATCGTCGCCGGCAGCCACGACGTGCCCGCGCCGTACGAGGCGAACGCCGAGCCGTCCCAGAACGAGCCGAGCGGGTTGCGCACAGCGATCAGGATCTGCGAGATTCCGGCGGGCGTGGAATTATACGTACCCGAGGAGAGCACGAAGGCCGTCGCGTAGCTTTGGTCGATCGGCGTCGTGATCGTCGTCGTCGGAGCGAACGAGTCGAAGCCGAAGGTGTAGGACACCAGGTTCTCGACGTTGCCGGTCTTGTCCGTCGCGCGAAGCTCGACGAGGTACTGCGTGTTGTCCGCCCAGCCCGGGAGCGTATCGCCGGCCGGATTCGACGGCGGGTACGTCCAGGCCGCGGGATCGGCGGTGGTCGTCGACACCGTGCGGAACGCCGGCGCCGGATTGAACGTGCCGCCCTGCCAGTAATCGCCGGAAACCAGGTCGCGGATCGAGATCTCGACGCGGTGCAAGCCGGACTTCGACTCGGTCGACGGGTTGACGACCCAGTCGACCGCGGTGCCCGACAGCGGCGTCCCCGCCCAGGCCAGCGGGTAGAAGGGCTGGCTCGGGACGAGGATCGTCGTCGACGGCTTGTTGACGTCGTACTTGAAGGCGACGGGCAGGCTCAGGCCCGAGCTGTTGCCCGCGAGGTCCACGCCGAGCACGCGCAGCTCGTAGGCCTTGTTGTCGATCCAAGTCGGAGCGACGTACGTCCACGGGTTCGTCGAAGTGGCCACGACCTGCGTCGACACCGCCGTCCAGGCCGTGCCGTTCCAGAACTGGTTCGGCGCGTCGGAGACCTGCTTGAGCTCGAGGCGGACCTCGCGCACGCCCGCGGGCGAGTCCGAGCCGAGGCCGCGCAGCTGCACCAGCGCGCGCGCCGCGCCGTAGTTCGGGAACGCCGCCATCGGCGTCGAGATCGAAATCGACGGGCCGACCTGGTCGAGGATGTACGAGGCCGTCGTGCCGGCCGCGAGGTTGCCCGCGTTGTCGCGCGCCTGGATCGCGACGCGGTAAGGCGTGCCGTCGGGCTGCGTGATGTTCGGCGAGAGATAGCCGGGCATCGAGCCCGGGAACGTCCAGGCGACCGTGCCCGTCGAGCCCGAGAGCTCGACCGGCAGCTGCGTCTGCACGTCGGCCGCGCCCCACGCGCCGCCGTTCCAGTAGAACGACGAGACGCCGACCGTATACCAGATGCGCAGGTAGTACGTGTTCGCGCCCGAGAGGTCGGAGTTCGACGTGCCCGCGATGTTGCTCAGGCTCTGCAGGAAGCCCGTCACCGGCGGATCGGTGACGACCGACGTCGGAGCGGTGTCGTCGACGATGAAGCTGACGCGATTGACGCCCTGGACGAACGTCATGGTCGAGGCGACGTTGCCGGTGATCGTCCCGTTCGCGACGCGCGCGCGGTCGTACGTGCGGACCTCGGCCCGGTAGCTCTGATCGCTGACCCAGTTCGCGCCGTTGAACAGCAGGCGCCACGAATCAGTGGCCGTCGCGACCTGCCAGCATTCCGCGATCGGGCAGCTCGCGTAGTCGCCCGGATTCGAGGAGAAGATGCCCATGTTCGGGATGTAGTAGAAGCTCGTCGCGCCCGACAGGTACCAGAAGCGCGTCTCGACCGACGACAGCGCGTCGTTGGCCTGGTAGAGGGCGGCCTCGGCGTCCGCGGCCGTGCCGGTCAGCGCCGAGCCGCCGTTGAGCTGCGACGCCTGGTAGGCGACGCCGTTGAGCG
>CAYVFO010000295.1:0-2165 GCA_964450975.1 uncultured Elusimicrobia bacterium
CTCGCCGCCTACGACGAGCTGCAGAAGCACGCGCCCGACTACGTGCTCGTGCACGCGATGCGCGCCAACGCGCACGCGCGCTTCGGGGACTGGGAGCTCGCGGCGAACGAGCGCCGCCGCCAGGCCGAGCTCGATCCGCTCTTTCTCAAGAACCTGACTCAGTGGGCCGAAGCCGCGCGCGCGGCCGGCGACCTCGAGCAGGCGAAGCTCGCCGCCTCGAAGGCGCAGGCGATCGACGCCGAGGACCCGGACGTGCGCCTTCAGGTCGCGGCGAACGGGCTCATGGAGCGCAAGCTGATCGCGGACGCGAAGCGGTCGAAGACCGGGCGCTCGACGGCGCGGAAGCCTAAATAGGCTTTAGCGAGTAGCTCGTGCTGCGGCCGCCCGCCTCGTCCTTGACGAGGATGCCGAGCTCGACGAGCTCGGCGATGTCGCGGCCGGCGGTGTCCTGGGAGCACTTCTCGATCGTCGCCCACTTCGACGTGCGGAGCTTCCCCTCGAAGCCGTCGAGAAGCCGGTTGATCATGTCCCTCTGCCGCGAGTTGAGCGGCGCCGCCGCATGTTCTTTCCAAAACCTCTCGCGTTTGAGCGCGCCTCCCAGCAGGGACTCGGCCGACGTCAGCGACCGATCGAAGCAGCCGACGTACCACTCGAACCAGCCGGTCACGTCGAGGCTTCCCTTCTGGGAAACCTCGAGCACGCTGTAGTAGTCGCCGCGCTCCTTCATGATCTGAGCGGACATGCTGTAGAACCTCTGCGCGCCATTTTCCGCGCGCGAGAGATTTCGTTCCGTGATCGCGCGCGCGATTCGCCCGTTTCCGTCGCCGAACGGATGGACGGCCACGAACCAGAAATGCGCGAGCCCCGCCTTGAGCACTGGATCCATATCCTGGCTCGCGTTCTCCCAGTCCAGGAAGCGCTTCATCTCGTCGTCGAGCCTCTCCGCCGGCGGCGCCTCGTAGTGGACGCGATAGTCGCCGATCTGCCCGGAGACGATCTGCATCGGGCCTTCCGCGTCGTCGCGCCACGCGCCGACCGGGAATTTCGCGCCGCTCCCCTCGAACATGCCGCGATGCCAGCCGCACAGCCGCTCTCTGGTCAGCGGCTCGCTCCAACTCTTCACCGCGTCGAGCGTCATGGTCACCACGCCTTCGATTTGGCGCTGCTCTTTGGCGAGCCCCGCGGCCTCGAGCCCGAGCTTGCGCGCGATCGACGAGCGCACCTGGCTCGGCGGAAGATTCTCCCCTTCGATCTCGCTCGACTTCACGATCTCCGAGGTCATGCTCGCGAGCATGGCTTCCTGCTGTACGGTGAAACCGAGGCCCTTCATCGTGCCGAGAAAAAACCCTTGGTGATTGCGGGCGGCCGCCAACGGACGCTCAAGACGCCTGGCGTCCCAAGTGAATTTCGGCCAATCGGCATTTTCGTGGATATACATTCGCCGCAATCTATGCGGAGATTATACCCCGAATAACCCCAAAAATCAACATTAATCTCTGCTCATAATGCGGAGATTAAGCCGCTTATTCTACGCAAAGACTGATATTAACGTCGTTTTTTAGGGCGCACTAAAGAGCGCGCCACATCGACAACCCGCTCCCGATCCTCTGGACTGGCGTCCTTGAGGATGCTGCCCAACTTGGCCAGCACCGGATCGAGCGGATTATGGGAGGCGGGAAGATCCGAATAAAGCTGGGCGGGTAGAATCTTGAGCACTCCGGCGATCGCCCGCAGAGTCTTCGTCGCGGGCTCGCGCCGGCCGCGTTCGAGGTTGCTGATGAACTGCTCGCTGAGCCCGCTCGCGTCGGCGAGCTCGCGCTGTGTCAGTCCCTGACGCTTGCGCTCGTCCTTGATCCTCAGCCCGACGGACCAAGCCCCCTTCTTCTCCGCCTTCATTGGCCTGATCGTACGCTTTAGCTTCCGGCAAAGGAACGCTCATCCGGCATTGCCTATAACTATGCCATCAGCATAGTTTTGTATAGTGGGCCCGGTCGCGCCATGCCCACACTCAACTGGATCGGCAAGGAAGCGGTGGTCAACCACCACCGGCAAGTCCCCTTCCGGCTCCTGCGCGATGTGCCCTCCCTCTCCTGCGGCGACCCCGGCTCCGGAAACCTGATCGTCCAAGGCGACAATCTGCTGGCGCTCAAGGCGCTGCTTCCATA
>CAYVFO010000296.1:0-2163 GCA_964450975.1 uncultured Elusimicrobia bacterium
GCGCGGCGCCAGCGGTCGGCCGGGACGCGGCGCGCGAGGAGGACGCCCGGAACGAGCCAGACCGCGAGCGCGGCGATGAAGGCGGCGCGCGAGGCGTCCTTGTTCGCGGCGTAGTACGCGGCGAGCGCGAGAGGGATCGCCGCCCAGAGCGCGGTCGACGCCGTCTTCACCGGCAGCCACCCCTCGCGCATCCACTCGAGCGCGAGGACGACGAAGAACACGGTGAGCGCGAACATCACGGGCTGCCAGAGGCCGACGCGGACCCAGAACGCGGCGCCGTAGGCGACGGCGGCCGGCGCGTTCGGATCGAGGAACGAGAGCGGGTTGAACCAGGCCGACCACAGCTGGACGAGCGCGAGGAGCGCCCAGAGCTTGAGCCCCGTCTTCCACGCGTCGGGCTTCTCGCAGGCGGCGGCGGCCTCGGAGGGCGCCGTCAGGAACAGCTTCCCGAACTTGAGAGCGTCCTTCACGCGGCCTCCGGGGCGAGCGACGCCTTCGCGTCGGCGCCGAAGCCGCCGCGGCCGATCAGGCAGAACGCGCCGCCGATCCCGAGCGCGACGCAGGCGCCGAGCATCGCCTTCGAGAGGCCGACGCGGTCCGACGCGAGGCCGATCAGCGCGGGCGAGGCGGCGTCGCCGAGCAGATGGATGATGAAGATGTTCGCGGCGAACGCCATCGAGCGCTTGTCCTCGGGGATCACGGAGACGATCGCCGCGTTGAGCGGGCCCATGTTGAGGAACAGGGCGGTCTCGGCGAGGAACAGCAGGACGATCGACGCATTGAGCGTCGGCGCGGCGATCGCGGCCATGGCCAGCGGCATCCCGAGGATGAGCCCCCAGCCGGACACGAGCAGATCGGCCGCGGGATCGGTCCGCCGCAGTCGGTCGGAGAGCCAGCCGCCGATGAGGCTGCCGGCGAGGCCGGCGACGACCGTCGTCGCGCCGAACGCGGTGCCCGCGGCGCCGACGCTCATGCCGAAGTAGCGGTGGTAGAACGTCGGCATCCAGACGGCGAAGCCGCCGAGCGCGAACGTCATGCCCGCGCCCGCGAGCGTGATCATGCGGAACGTGCGCACGTCCCAGACGGCGCGGTAGCCGGCGAGGGGCGCCGGCGCGGCGGGACGCGGCGGATCGTGCGGCAGCAGCAGGCAGAGCGCCGCGAGCAGCAGGCCCGGCAGGCCGACCGCGAGGCAGGCGCTCCTCCAGCCGATCGCCGTGCCGAGCAGGCCGCCGCCGGCGTAGCCGAGCGCGGAGCCGACCGGGATCGCGAGGCTGAAGATCGCGAGCGTCGTGCCGCGGCGCTCGGGCGGGAAGCGCTCCGCGACGAACGCGGGCGAGATCGCGCCGTAGCACGCCTCTCCGATTCCGACGAGAGCGCGCGTCGCGAAGAGGACCGGGAAGGTCTTCGCCAGCGCGGCCGCGCCGGTCGCCACGCTCCAGAGCGCGACGCCGCCGGCGATCCAGGGCTTGCGGCCGCGCGAGTCCGCGAGCCAGGCGATCGGCGGCGCGGCGACCATGTACACGAGCATGAACGCGGAGGCGAGGCTGCCGGCCTGCGCGTCGTTGAGATTGAGATCGCCGGAAATCAGCGGCAGCAGCGCGTAGACGATCTGGCGGTCGACGTAATTGAGGATGTTCACCGCGAGCAGGAGAGCGAGCACTCCGCGCGGCGAGGAGATCGTCACGACGAGCGGACCTTGTACACCGCGTCGCCCTTGCGCACTCGGTCGGCGACGGAGACCGCGACGGTCTCCCCCGCCATGGCGCTCTGCACGCAGCGGCCGCCGACGCAGAGGCGCTCGGCGCGCTGCGAGAGGTCCGTCTCCTTGCCCTTCACGCGCAGCGCGTCGCCGGCGGAGAGCGGCTCCTCGAGCGAGAGCGTCATCTCGCGCGACTTGGCGTCGTACTTCACGACCTTGCCGAGCAGCGGGGCGCCGACGATCTGCTCGTCCGGAGAGATGTCCGTCACCGGCGTGCGCTTGAGAGCGGTCTTCTTGGGCGGCTTGGGCGGCATGATTTTCTTCCTCACTTGCCTACGCAGAAGCGCGAGAATATGGAATCGAGGACGTCGTCGGAGGCGCCGCGGCCCTCCGCCTCGCCGAGGCGCGACAGCGCGCGGCGGAGGCGCTCGGCGGCGCGGTCGTGGCGCGCGGCGTCGGCGAAA
>CAYVFO010000297.1:0-2149 GCA_964450975.1 uncultured Elusimicrobia bacterium
TCTCGACTGGATCTACGCCCTCGCGGCGCTCATCGCCGCGGCCCTCGCGCTGCGCGGCTTCCGAAAAGCCTAGAATCGCGCCGGCGAACCTGGTAGGATCGGCCCATGAGAGCTCTCGCGCTCTTCGCCGTCCTGCTCGCCGCGCCCGCTCGCGCGTCGGACGCCGCGCCCCCGGAGTGGGAGCTGCGCGTCCTCACGTACAACATCCACGGCATCATGCCGACGGCCAAGCTCGACCCGGCGGCCGAGGAAAAAGAGAAGGGCCGCTACGCGGAGATCGCCGCGCGCCTGCGCCGCCTGCGAGAGTCCGGCCGGGGGCCGCACGTCGTCGTCATCCAGGAGGCGTTCAACCACTGGTCGGCGAAGGCCGCCCGCGATTCCGGCTATCCCCACATCCTCGAGGGCAACGGAGCGCGCTTCGGAAAGGTCGGCGGAAGCGGGCTGTTCATCCTCAGCGAGTATCCCGTGTTCGCCTCGAGCAACATGGATTACAAGGAGTGCACCGGCTTCGACTGCCTCGCCAACAAGGGCGCGATGCACGCCAGGATCGTCGTGCCCGAGCTCATGCGCGCGATCGACGTCTACAACACGCACATGAACGCCGACGAGCCGCCGGCCAAGCCTGAAGACTCGATGAAGGCGCGCATGGCCCAGATCCGCGACTACGCGGCCTTCGTGCGGCGCACGCGCGACGCGGGCGCGGCGTCCGTTCTCGCGGGAGACTTCAACTTCCTCGCCGGCGCCGCGGATCACGCGCTGTTCGAGTCGCTGCTCGGAGGCGGAAACGCGCTGACCGACTGCCTCGGCGGCGCATGCGCGGGCGACGATCCCGCCCCGATCCTGCGCGAGACTGTCGATCATCTCTACCGCGTCGACGGAACGCGCTTCCGGCTCAAGGCCGTGCGCGTCGAGCGGACATTCAAGGAGCCGCACCGGGGCGAGCCGCTGTCCGACCATTGGGGACTCGAGGCGCGCTGGCGACTTGAACGAAATTTGACGGCTCCTTGACGGGCGGTTGACGCGGGACCGCTACCCTCCCGTCATGAAGAATATCCCCCGTAAATCCGCCGTGAACCCCGCGCCCGCGCGGATGATCTACTGCCGCGACGCGCGGCCCTCGAGCTCGATTTTGCCTCCGCTCTCGCTGCGCGGCTTCCCGGCCGCCCCGCGCCGCTCGCGCGTCCGGCTCTGGCTGCTCGCCGCGGTCGCGGTCCTCGCCGCGTCGGCGCCTCTCATCGGCGCCGCGCTCTAGAAGAGCTCGTTCGCCGACCGCGGAGCCGGCACGGGCCAGCGCCCGTCGGCGATGCCGAGGCGCGCCGCGCGCGCGGAATCCTTCCAGCTGTGGCGCGAGCCTTCGAACGGGTCCGACCAGCGCAGCTCGACGAGCCTGCTTTCGAGGGAGCCCTCGCGTCCCGCCGCGATCTCGCGGCCGAAATCGATGTCGGGCGACTCGCCGGCGCCGAGATAATAGATCGCGACCGAGCCGGTCGCGTGGCACGACGGGCGGTCGTTCTCGTCGCGGTGGACGACCCCGAACCAGTGCGCGACGGTGGACACGGGCAGAAGAAGCGTCGAGCAGCGGCGCGTCGCGCGCCTCAAGTGCTCGTTCATGCGGCCGGCGGGAGCGGAGGCGCCACGGGCGAGGCTCCAGCGCTTGGAGGGAGAGCAGCTCTCGGCGCGCGGCGAGGTGGATGCGGCGGCGAGAAGAGCGAAGGCGGCGGCGACTGCGGAGTATCTCATGCCGCCAGTATGGATCGCGCGGCTCGCGCGCGCCTGGGGCGAAAGTCCTTGGGCGTCTAGGCCGACAGGCGGCGGACTTCTTCCTCTTTGGCCTGGATCTGGCCCTGGACGAGCTCCATCTCCTCGCCCACTTTCGTCACGCGCGCGAAGTCATCGTAGAGCTTCGGATCGGACATCTCGTGCGCGATGCGCTCGAGCTCGACGTGCAGGCGCTCGAGCTCCGCGTTCGCCTTCTCGAGGGCCTTCGCCTTGCGGCGCGCCTCCTTCGAGGCCTCGTAGGAGTTGTCGCCGGCGGCGCTCTCGGGCCGCTCGTCGGTCGGGGCGGCCTTCGCCGGCCCGCCCTGCTCGGCCTCGAGCTGCGCCATGCGGTGCTGGAAGTACTCGAAGTTGCCGGGGTAGACGGTGATCT
>CAYVFO010000298.1:0-1909 GCA_964450975.1 uncultured Elusimicrobia bacterium
AGCGCGCTCGCGCGCCGAGCTCGGGTTGGCTTGCGCCCGCGGCGGCCGCGAAGCCGGACTCGGCGGCGAGGGTCTCGTCGAGCACGTTCGCGCCCTGGGCCGTCCACGTCTCGTCCGCGGGAAGCGCCAGCGCGCGCGCGGGCACGATCGCGGCTTTGCCGGAGAACGCCCACGGCGCGTCCTGGGCGGCGTACGGGCCGGCGAGGATCCAAGCCGCCCCCGAGGCGCCGAGCGCTCCCGCGATCGGCGCGTCGAGCGCGCCGGCGCCCGCGACGAAGCCCGACGGCTCCCAGCCGACGGAGCGCGCGAGCTTCTCTCGGATCTCGACGGCGCGCTCGAGCGCGTCCTGCGGCCGCGGCGCGGCCGGGTGCGAGTCGACGAGAGGGAGGATCGGGTCTCCGCCCGGGCGCGCGGCGAGCTCGACGCGGCCCTTCTCGATCCAGGGGAGCAAGGCGGCCTTGACCAAGGGCGTCGCCATGCCCGGCGTCAGGCCGATCGTGAGCTTGAGGTCGCCGTTGGAGCGCAGCAGGAGATCGACCTCGGACCACTTGCGGTAGCTTTCAGGGGGGAGCCAGATGAGCGCGGAGGGGAGGCTCTGGGCCGCCGCGGGAACGCCGAGAAGGAGCAGGAGAGCGAGAAGCTTCATTTGACCGCCTTGACCGAGACGCGGCGCCCCTCGGGGCCGTCCGCCGTGTCCGCTTTCGCGTCGACCTGAGGGTCGCCGTCGACGAGGAACAGGTACTTGCGCTTGCCGGTCGGCACGGGCATCGTGATGGACCAGACGCCGTCGCCGCCTTTCTTGAGCTTGAGGAGGCCCGGCTTCCAGGCGTTGAAGTCGCCGACGAGCTCGACGGACTTGGCCTTCGGCGCCTTGTGGCGGAACTCGACGGGCTTGAGGGACGGCTCGTCGATCTTGCCGCGGCCGTGGGGGGTGAAAGTGGTCGCCGTGGGCTTGAGCGGGGCGGGTTCCCAGCCGGCCGCGAGGTTCCTGTAATCGGCGAGCGCCGAGATCCACTCGACGGAGGGGACGCTGACGAGGGCGAGGACGAGCGTCACCGTCGCCCAGAAAGTCCACTTGCTGCGCCAGTTCATTTCGGTCATCCTACCATTTGACCCGGATATAGTAGAATCCGCCCATGGACACCAAATCCCCTGTGAAGCCCGCCGCCAAGCATCCGGAGGTCGTCGAAGCCATGCACGAGAATCCCTGGCATCAAGCGATGGAGCAGCTCGACCGCGCCGGAAAGGCGATGAAGCTCGAGCCTTTCGCCCTGGAGCGGCTGCGCCACTGCAAGCGAATTTTGACGGTGTCGGTGCCGGTCAAGATGGACGACGGCTCCGTGAAGGTCTTCGAAGGCTACCGCATCCAGCACAACATGGACCGCGGCCCGGCCAAGGGCGGCATCCGCTACCATCCGTCGGTCTCGCTCGACGAGGTCAAGGCGCTCTCCTTCTGGATGACGATGAAGTGCGCGGTCGTGAACCTGCCCTACGGCGGCGCCAAGGGCGGCATCATCTGCGACCCCAAGAAGATGTCCCGCGGCGAGCTCGAGCGCATGACGCGCCGCTACACCGCCGAGATTTCGATCATCATCGGACCCGACAAGGACATCCCCGCTCCGGACGTGAACACCAACGCCGAGGTCATGGCGTGGATCATGGACACCTACTCGATGACGATCGGCTACTCCTGCCCCGGCGTCGTCACCGGCAAGCCCATCGAGATCGGCGGCTCCCTCGGCCGCAACGAGGCGACCGGCCGCGGCGTGTTCTACGTGACGCGCGAGCTCGCCCAGCGCGAGGGCTTCGACCTGCGCAAGTCCACCGTCGTCGTCCAGGGCTTCGGCAACGTCGGCTCCAACGCCGCGAACATCTTCGTCGAGCACGGCACCAAGGTCATCGGCATCTC
>CAYVFO010000298.1:1919-2144 GCA_964450975.1 uncultured Elusimicrobia bacterium
ACCCCAAGGGCCTCGACCTTCACGACATCATGGAGTACCGCAAGACGCACGACACGATCGCCGGCTACCCGAAGGCCGAGAAGGTCGACGTCGACAAGGTCGTCGAGCTGCCCTGCGACATCCTGATCCCGGCCGCCATGGAAGGCACGATCACGAAGGCCAACGCCGAGAAGATCAAGGCCAAGTACATCGTCGAGGGCGCCAACGGCCCGACGTCCAACGAGG
>CAYVFO010000299.1:0-2133 GCA_964450975.1 uncultured Elusimicrobia bacterium
GGCGGGGCTCAGCTCGCTCCGGCAGGGCCTGGCTCACAACGTTCGGCGATTTCGCTTTTCCTTTAAAAACGGAGGACACCCATCGTATGTCTGAAAACGTAAACCGTGCCCAGCTCCTGGCCAACGTCGCCAAGTTCTACCGCGAGACCTTGCGGCGGGACAAAGCGGGCAAGGCGCTGGCCGCCTCGCTCGGCCTGCACGACGCGCAAGTGCTTGAGCGCTTCCAGACCGGCTACGCCAACGGCTCGCTTCTTAACGCGATCCCAAGCAAGGGCGGCGTGCGCGACACACTCAAGGAGTTGGGCCTTCTCAACGCCGACGGCAAGGAAGCCGTGCAGGGTTGCCTTGTAATCCCCGCTCTCGATGGGCATGACAATATCCTGGGCTTTGTCGCCGTGGGTCCCGAAGGCAAGGAAACCCGCTTCCCGCCGACCCTTCCTCTATACAGGGTTCACGGGGACGCCTTCAAGGACAAGAGCCTGGTTTTCGTGGGTAGCTGTCTCAAGGCGCTGCTCCACGTCCAAGCGGGTCTGAGCGCCGTTCCGATCGGTCTCGAACTCGTCGAGGAAGAGCGCGCCTTCATCGAGAAGCATCGGCCCGACAAGGCGTACTTCGCGGCCGAACTGCCGGAACTTTTGCGCCTGCTCCAGAAGCTCGAAGTGCCTTGCTACCGACTTGCCTTGACGCTCCCGGCGACGGCGAACCAAGTGACGCAGGCGGTGAACCTGGCTGAACCCATCGGCGAACGCCTGGCCCCCGACGCCGTGGTGCGCGTGACCGAGGACACGGTGAACTTCGAGTGCGGCGGCCGAAAGTACGAGCTGCGCGAGCTTGCCCCCGGCGACGAGGACCGCCTGCGCGTGCGGCTCCGGGCGCAGAGCGGTGCCGCCTTTCACCTCGACACGCTCGACCTTTACGCGGGCAGAAGCCGCGCGGGCTTCGCCCGCGCCGCCGCGCCGCTCCTGGGCGTCTCGGAAACCGCCGTCGAAGGCGACTTGTCCTTGATGATCCGCAAGCTCGAAGCCATGCGCGCGGCGCGCAAGTCCGAGGCTGGGGCCAAGGACGGGCGCTACGTCATGACGCACGACGAGGAAGCCGAGGCGCTGGCCTTCCTCAAGAAGCCCGACCTGCTTGAGCGCATCGCCGCCGATCTTGAAGCCATGGGCTACGTCGGCGAGGCGGCCAACAAGAAGATCGGCTACCTCATCGCGATTTCAAGGAAGCTTCAAAGCCCGCTGTGCGGCGTCATCATCAGCCGCGCGGCGGCGGGAAAGTCCCGGCTCATGGAAGTCCTGGCCGAGTTGGTCCCGCCCGAGGACCTGGTGAGCTATACCCGCATCACGCCGCAGGCGCTCTACTACGCGGCAAGCCGCAGCTTTAAGCACAAGCTCATGATCTCGGGCGAGGACGAGGGGCTGTGGGGCTCCGACTACGCTCTGCGCGAGCTGATCTCGGCCAAGAAAATCAGGCTCGCCGCCCCGGTCAAGGATACGACCACGGGCAAGATGAAGACCGTCGAGTACGAGGTCGAAGGCCCGATCGCGCTTTTGTTCTCGACGACGAAGCCCGCCATCCACTACGAGAACGCGACCCGCTGCTTTACGCTCACCTTGGACGAGAGCCCCGAGCAGACCGAGCGCGTCATGCGCTTCCAGTTCGCGCGCAAATCCTTGGCGGGTGTTATGCGCTCGCTCGAAGGCCGGGAGCTTCGACGCCTGCACCGCAACGCCCAGCGCCTTCTGCGTCCGCTTCTCGTCGTCAATCCACTGGCCGAGGTCATGAGCTTCTCAAGCGGCCGCATCGAGTCGCGCCGCGAGTACGAGAAGTATCTCTCGCTCATCGAGTCCGTCGCTTTTCTCAAGCAGCATCAGCGCGAGGTCAAGCGCCTGCCCCACGACGGCCGCGAGTTGGAATACATTGAGGTGACGGCCGAGGACATCAAGGAAGCCGACCGCCTCATGGCCGAGGCCGTAGGCGAGCAGGGCGGCGAGCTTGCCGGGCCATCGCTCAAGCTCCTCGAAGTGATCTGGAAGATGGTGACGGACCGGGCGCGCAAGCTCGAGATCGAGCCGCGCGCTTTCCAGTTCAACCGCCGCGACATCCGCGAGTACACGGGCTGGTCGGACAACCAGA
>CAYVFO010000300.1:0-2080 GCA_964450975.1 uncultured Elusimicrobia bacterium
GGAAGAAGACGTGGCGCGGTCTCGCCTCCGACGCCGAGACGACCGGCTTCTTCCTGCACGCCGACGGCCGCACGGATCCGCGCGCCGAGCTCGAGGCCTTCCTGCGCGCGCTGCACGAGGACGGCCCGGGCCCCGATCCGCAGCCCGCGCGCTGCCGCTTTCCCGCGCGCGCCGCGTTCGTGATCGACGCGCTCAAGCTCGACGGCCTGCCGCCCGCCGACTGCGCGAAGTACGAGGAATGGCGGCGCCTCATGGACCCGGGCTCGGTCTCGCTGATCTTCGCGTCCGCGTACCTCAACAACCCGGCGTCGATGTTCGGCCACACCTTCGTGCGCCTCGAGCGCGGGCGCGTCGAGAAGGACCGCCTGCTCGACAACACGCTGAACTTCGCGGCCGAGACCGGCGACGACGGCGGCGCGCTGTTCGCGGTGAAGGGCCTCACCGGACTCTACCCGGGCAAGTACACGGCCCAGCCGTATTACATGATGGTCCAGCAGTACAACAACATCGAGAGCCGCGATCTCTGGGAGTACCGCCTCGCGATGTCGCCGTCGGAGGTCGAGACCTTGGCGCGCCACGCCTGGGAGATGGGACAGGCGACCTTCCCGTACTACTTCCTCTCCAAGAACTGCTCCTACCAGCTCATGCCGGCGCTCGAGGCCGCGATGCCCGGACGGACGCTGATGAAGGGCTCGCCGCCGGTGGTGGCGCCGGTGGACACCGTCGAGGCCGCCTTGGCCTCGCCGGGCCTCGTCGCCTCCGTCCATTACCGCCCTTCGCATTCGACGACGATGCGCGCGCGCCGCGGCCTGCTCTCCGGAGCCGAGCGCCGCGCCGCTGACGCCTACCGCCTCGGCAAGGCCGAGGAGGGGGACCGGCTGTCGGCCGGCATGCCCGACGCGCGGCGCGCCCTGATCCTCGACGCGGCGCAGGATTACGTCCTTTATAAGGAGGGCTACTCGCCCGACGTGCCGGAGACGGTGCGCGAGCGCGAGCGCCTCATCCTGATCCGCCGCGCCAAGCTCGAGGCGCCCGCGGTCGACCCGCCCGCGCCCTCCTGGGCGGCTCCTCCCGACGTCGGCCACAAGCGCCGACGCCTGGCTCTCGGCGCGGGCGCCCGCTCCGGCGCCGGCTTCGCCGAGCTCTCTTGGCGCCCCGGCTATCACGACCTGCTCGACCGGCAGGCCGGCTTCGTCCCGGGCGCGTCGATCGAGAGCTTCTCCTGGCGCCTGCGCTACGACGGCGGGGAGAAGAGGCTCTACGTGCGCGACCTGCGGGTCGTCGAGGTGCTCTCGACCGCGCCGTGGGACCCGTGGATGAAGAAGCCGTCGTGGACCGTGGGCATGGGCCTCGACACGGCCTTCGAGAAGGGCCGCGCGGCCTCCGACTCGCTCGTCTACGAGGGTCACGCGGGCACCGGCCTCGCCTTCGAGCCGGCCGAGCGCGCCGCCGTCTGGGCCATGGCCGTCGGCGAGGCCGCCGCGGGCGCCGTCCTGCGCGAGGGCTGGCGCATCGGCGGCTCGCTCAAGCTCGGCGCGTCGGCGGACATCGGCGCGCGGTGGCGCGCCGTGGTCGAGGGCGGCCTCTCGGCCCAGGCGTGGGGCGACAAGGCCCCGAACCACCGCGTCCGAGCGGCGCTCAACTGGGCGCCCGACCGCGCCCGCGCCCTCCGCGCCGAGATCCTCCGGCGCGGCCCGCACACCGAGGGAGGCCTTTACGCGTCCTATTATTATTAGAGCGCCTCTCCTCGCGGCGCTGCTGCTGTCCGGCTGCACGAACGTCTTCCTTCAGCCCGACCGCGTCCTGCACGACAGGCCCGAGCGCGTCGGCGCGAAGTGGGAGGAGGCGCGGTTCACGAGCGCCGACGGCGTGAAGCTGACCGGCCTGTGGTTCCCGGCGCAGAACGGCCCGTCGAAGGGCGTGATCGTCCACTTCCACGGCAACGGCGGCAACATGACGGGCCACTACCTCTACGTCTACTGGCTCGCGCTCGAGGGCTACGACGTGATGACGTTCGACTACCGCGGCTACGGCGCCTCCGAGGGGAAGAAGTCGCTCGCCGGCGCGGTCGAGGACGGCG
>CAYVFO010000301.1:0-2064 GCA_964450975.1 uncultured Elusimicrobia bacterium
AGAACCGCGTGACGCGCCTCTACGCCGACGTGCCCGGCGGCGCCGGACGCCGCGCGCTCGGACTCGTCCTCGCGAGCGAGGAGAGCGCCAGCGCGCTCGCGCGCTACGGCGCGATCAAGCGCGAGCTCGCGCGCCGCGAGAACGGGACGTCGAAGGGGCCGCGCGACCCGGTGCGCCTCTCCGACCTCGGGCCCGACACGGACATGAGCCGCATGGCGACGCGCCTGCTCAAGCGCTGGCTGTGGATCGCGGAGAGCACTGCGGCGAGCTACGCCGACGAGGTCTTGTCGTACTTCGACCAGGGCGACGCGCGCATCAAGGAGCTCAAGAAGCGCCTGCGCGAAGCCCGGAAATCGTCCGCCGGCTAGCGGTAGGTCAACGAGCCGACGACGTGGATCTTGAGCATGTTCGAGGCGCGGTGCTTCGCCGTGCCGCCGGCGGTCACGAGCGTCGTCTCGCCCTGCTTGACCACGTTGTTCTTGAGCAGGATGCGCTCGCCGTAGCTCAGCATCTCGTCGGTCGTCTTGCCGAGAGGGCAGATCATCGGCTGGATGCCCCAGAACAGCGCGAGCTGGTTGTACGTCGCCTTCATCGGCGTCATCGCGATGATCGGCGCGTACGGGCGGTACTTCGACATGATGCGGGCCGACCAGCCCGTCATCGTGTAGACGATGACGGCCTTGGCGCCGGTGACCTCGCACGCGTCGTGCGTCGCGCGCGCGAGCGCGTGCGCGAAGCCGGTCTCCGGGCTGTCGAGCAGGCCGTGCGGGATCATGCGATAGCGGAAGTTCGACGCCTCCGAGCGCTTGATGATGTCCGACATCACGGTCACGGTCTCGACCGGGTACTGACCGATCGCGGACTCGCCTGAGAGCATGACGACGTCGGCGCCGTCGTAGATCGCGTTCGCGACGTCCGAGGCCTCGGCGCGCGTCGGCTGCGCGTGGCCGATCATCGACTCGAGCATCTGCGTCGCGACGATCGACATCTTGCCGGCGTCGTTCGCGCGGCGGACCAGCGCCTTCTGCAGCGCCGGCACCTCGGCGGCGGAGAGCTCGACCGCGAGGTCGCCGCGGGCGATCATGATGCCGTCGGCGGCGTCGAGGATGTCGTCGATGCGGTCGATCGCGAGAGGGTGCTCGATCTTCGCGATGATGCGCGTCGGCGCTCCGGCCTTCTGGATGATCTTGCGCGCCTTAACGATGTCGTCGGGCGAGCGCACGAACGAGAGGGCGACGTGGTCGATGCCGCACTTGAGGCCCATGTCGAGGTCCTTCAAGTCCTTCGTCGTGAGCGCGGGCAGGTCGATCTCGGCGCCGGGCAGGTTGATGCCCTTGTGCTCCTTGAGCTTGCCGCCGATGACGACCTCGCAGTCCACCCAGCCGGCGCCCGTCTTGAGGACGGAGAGAACGATCGAGCCGTCGTCGAGGCGGATCTCCATGCCCTTCTTCACGGTCTGCGGCAGCTTC
This sequence comes from uncultured Elusimicrobia bacterium, assembly GCA_964450975.1. Taxonomy (GTDB): domain Bacteria; phylum Elusimicrobiota; class Elusimicrobia; order UBA1565; family UBA9628; genus GWA2-66-18. Next base: position 1,470 of record CAYVFO010000301.1, read on the forward strand.
TTGAAGCTCGTCGAGAACTCCTCGGCGGTGCCGGGGATGTCGGCCGTGGAGATGCGGGTCTTCGCGCCCTTCTTGAGGTTGATCGGCTCGCCGTTGCGGAGGCGTCCGACGCGCAGGCGCGGGCCCTGCAGGTCCATGACGACGGAGCACGCGCGGCGCGCGAGGCGCGAGGCGGAGCGGACGAGGTCGACGTTCTTCTCGAGCTCGGCCATCGAAGCGTGCGAGCAGTTGAGCCGGAACGCGTCCACGCCGGCCTTCATGAGGTCCTGCATCATCGCGGGCTTGGCCGAGACGGGGCCGAGCGTGGCGAGGATCTTCGTGAGCTTGGGGCGGGACGACGGAGAGCGGCCGTTGGTATGCATTAGTTGGAGAGAACCTTCCTGAGATTGGCGCCGGTGGCGGGAGAGACGACTCCCTTCTCCGTCACGATCGCGGTCACGAGCTCGTGCGGGGTCACGTCGAAGCCGAAATGGTGCGCTTTCGCCCCCTTCGGGGCGATCTTCGCGCCGAAGATCTCGACGACTTCCCGGACCGAGCGCTCCTCGATGGGGATGCGGTCGCCGTGGGCGGTGTTCATGTCCACGGTGGTCGAGGG
>CAYVFO010000302.1:0-2060 GCA_964450975.1 uncultured Elusimicrobia bacterium
CCCGCCGCGCGCGTCAAGGAGATCCTCCACCGCTGCGAGGACGACGGCCTCATCGTCATCAAGGCCGGCGCGCACGACAACGTGATCCGCACGCTCATGCCCCTCGTGATCTCCGAAGCCGACCTCAACCGCGGCCTCGGCATCCTCGAGCGCGCGCTGGAGTCCTTCAAGCCGTGATGAGGCGCGCGGGCGCGGCGGCGATCCTGCTGCTCGCCGCGTGCGTGCCCTACCCCGGCGAGCTGCCCGACGACGGGCGCGGCCGCTCCTACGTCGGCATCATCGACGGCGTCTATCCGGGCCTCGACCCGGGCGCGCAGGAGAACTCGAGCCTGCACTTCATCGTGAAGGCCTACGGCGTCGACACGGTGCGCGGCGTCTCCGACCGCGCCGAGGCGGGCTACAACTCGATCATGACGGACACGGGGCTCTACTCCTTCAAGCCGCGCGGCCTCTACTCGATCACCGTGTACGGCTCGCAGGACGAGTACCGCAAGAAGACCGGCCAGCCCGATTGGTCGGGCGGCGTCGCGGTCGGCAACGCCATCTACACCTATCTCTCGCCGCGCATGGGCACGGTGCTCGCGCACGAGATGACGCACCTCATCTGGTTCGAGTTCATGGGCCGGCGCCTCATCGACGAGCAGCGCTGGATCAACGAGGGCCTCGCCGTCTACGAGGAGAACAAGGCCGCGGGCACGGCGGGCCGCGGCGACATCTTCTCGGCCGTGCGCGGCAGCCTGCGCTCGCAGCCGCTGCCGATGGAGCAGCTGCTGCGCTTCGCGCCGGCGACCGAGCGCGCGTACGAGGTCAGTCTCTGGTACGCGCAGGCCGAGTCCATGGTGCGCTTCATGATCGAGCGCGGCGGCCGCATCGGCTTCTCGCAGTTCCTCACGTCTCTGCGCGACGGCAAGACGATCGACCGCTCGATCGAGGAAGGCTTTCCCGGCCACTGGCGCTCCCTCGCGGACCTCGAGCTCGCGTGGAAGCGGAGCCTGATGTGAGCCCCGCCGCCCTTGGCGCGCGCCGCGTCGTCCTGCCGGTGCGCGGCATGCACTGCGCCTCGTGCGTGACGAAGGTCGAGGGCGCGCTCACGAAGCTCGACGGCGTGAAGACGGTCTCGGTGGACCTGCCCTCGCGCACCGTCGCCGTCGAGTTCGTCCCGGTCCCGGGCCGGCTCGAGGTGCGCACGCTCCGCCGCGCGATCGAGAAGGCCGGCTACGACGTGCTCGGCGAGAGCGAGACGCGCACGCAGGCCGAGTCCATGAGCCTGCTCGCGCAGCAGGCGGAGCAGCGCGTGCTCATGACCCGCATGCAGGCGGCGCTCGTCTTTTCCGTGCCGCTGATGCTCTCGCACACGCTGAACCTCTCGCCCTACACCGCGCTCTTCCTCGCCGTGCCGGTTCAGGTCTGGGGCGGCTGGCACTTTCACCAGGGCTTCTCGCGCGCGCTCCTGCGCCGGCGCGCCGACATGGACGCGCTCGTGTCGGTCTCGACGTGGGCCGCGTTCGTCTACAGCGCCTACGTCGTGCTCTTCCCCGAGACCCTTCCGCCCGCGGCGCGCATGACGCAGTGGGACGCGGTCAGCGGCCTGATCCTGTTCGTGACGTTCGGCCGGTGGCTCGAGGCCCGCACCCGCGGCAAGACGAACGAGGCGGTCGCGAAGCTCATGCGCATGGCGCCGAAGACGGCGCGCGTCGTGCGCGACGGCGTCGAGCAGGTCGTGCCGCTCGCGGAGGTCGAGGTCGGCGAGACGGTGCGCGTGCGCCCCGGCGAGCAGATCGGCGCCGACGGCGAGGTCGTCTCCGGCCGCTCGACCGTCGACGAGTCCATGCTCACGGGCGAGAGCCTGCCCGTCGAGAAGGCGCCGGGCTCGCGCGTGTGGGGCGGCACGATCAACAAGAACGGCGCGCTCGAGCTCAAGGTCGCGCGCCCCGGCGACGAGTCGGCGCTCGCGCGCATCGTCGAGGCCGTGCGCGAGAGCCAGGCGACGAAGCCGAAGATCCAGCGCTTCGTCGACAAGGTCTCCGCCTGGTTCGTGCCCGCGGTGTTCGTCCTCGCGC
>CAYVFO010000303.1:0-2057 GCA_964450975.1 uncultured Elusimicrobia bacterium
GCCCACGAGGCGCGGACGGGCTCGCCGCTTCCGGCGTCCGACGCCGTCGGGCGCATGCACGCGATCCAATTGTCGGAGCGCCGCTTCCGCCGCTTGATCGCGAACTCGAAGCTCATGAAGGACGACGTGATCCGCCGCTTCAGCGTGCCCGAGGACATGATCACGGTGCTCTATCCAGGCTACGACTCGTGCCGCTTCAACGCGGGCGGACGCGACGTCCACCGCGCGACGGGCCGCGCGCAGCTCGGCGTCAAGGACGGCGAGCTCCTCTTCGGACTCGTGACGTCGGGAGACTTCGAGAAGCGGGGCCTCCCCGCGTTCCTGCGCGCGTTCGCGCGCGTCGCGCGCCAGATCCCGGAGGCGCGCGCGCTCGTCGTCGGCAAGGAGACGAAGCCCGGGCCGTATCTCGCGCTCGCGCGCGAGCTCGGCGTCGAGGGCAAGACGATCTTCCGCGAGCCGACGGAGGAAGTCTGGACGCTCTTCCACGCGCTGGACGTCTACGTCCACGCGGCGAAATGGGAGGAGTTCGGCATGACCGTGCTCGAGGCGCTCGCGTGCGGGATACCCGTCGTCGCGGGCGCCAAGACCGGCGCGGCCGAGCTCCTCAAGGGCGAGGCGCGCGAGTTCGTCCTGCCCGATCCCGCCGAGGAGGCGCTGGCCGCGGCCATGCTCTCGCTCGCCAAGGACCCGGCGCGCCGCGAGCGTCTCGCCTTGCTCGGTCCTTCCGCCGCCGCGCCCTGCGCCTGGGAGCGCGGCGCGACCGTCCTCTCCGCCCTCTACGACTCGCTTATAAAGAGGTAAAATCCCCGCCATGACCACGGAGGGGAAGAGCCCGCTGAGGCTCCTTTTGTCCGCCTTTCGAACCGTCCTCCGCGGTTTCGGCCTCTTTTTCATCGTCCTGGCGCTCCTGATCGCGGGCGCCGCCTTCTACGCGCAGCGCCGGTTCGGCCCCGAGGAGGCGCGCAAGCTCGCCATCGCCCAGATGCGCGCCTTGCTCAACAACCGCGAGGTGACGATCGAGCGGCTCGTGCTCGCCCCGCGCGGGCTCAAGATCCGCGGCCTGCGGGTCAAGCGCCTGCCCGCGCGCGGCGAGGGCGACCTGCTCGTCTGCGACACCGCCCTGCTCACGGTCAAGCTCGCGCCGCTCCTGCAGCGGCGCCTGGAGTTCGACGCGCTGCGCCTGGAGTCCCCGCAGATCTCGATGGCGCGAGACGCCGACGGCGTCTGGGACCTGGCCGACCTGTTCACGAGCTCCGCCCCCAAGCGCTCGGGCGGCCCGCTCCCGTTCGCGCTCTCGGCGGCGTCGACGATCGTCGTCGACGGCGTGCTGCGCATCGACGACCAGCGCCGCGGCCGCAAGATCGTCTTCGAGAAGCTCCAGCTCCAGGCCGAGGCGTTCGACCAGGACCAGGAATTCCCGGTGTCGGTGTCCTTCGTCAACTCGGTGAGCTTCGGCACGCGCACGATCACGACGAGCTTCGCGGGCGCCGGCTACATCGATCTCGCCGGCTTCAAGTGGTCGAGCGCCACCGCTCGCGCCGACAGCTTCACGGCGGACGTCAACGGCGTCGCGTTCTTCGGCTCCGCGTCGGCGACGGGCTTCGTGCGGCCGGTCCTCTCCCTCGACGCGTCCTTGCCCGCGATCGGCCCCGACCGCTGGCCGCGCCTGTTCGGGCGCGACCTCGGCCTCTCGCTGCCGGAGACGAAGTGGAGCGCGCGCTTCGCGTGGCCGGAGCCCAAGCTCCTCGAGTTCGAGCGCGCGAGCGTGACGACGCCCGCCGGCGTCGCGATCGGCACCGCGACGTTCGACCTCTCCGGCGACACCGTGACGGTGCGCGCGGCCGTCTCGACGAAGGACGCGGACCTCGAGAAGCTCGCCGGCTGGCACCCGAAGTGGCAGGCGCGCTCGCCGCGCGGCAAGGCCGCCGTGAGGCTCGAGGTCGCGGGCAAGTTCGGCGCGCTGCAGGTCAAGGAGGCCGAGCTCTCGCTGCGCGGCTTCGGGGCCGCGTGGGGCGACCGCAAGTTCGAGGGCATCGACCTCGACGCGTCCGCCGCCG
>CAYVFO010000304.1:0-2046 GCA_964450975.1 uncultured Elusimicrobia bacterium
TGCCGGAAGTCGCGTGCCAGTTGGTCCAGTCCACCGTGTACGTCGCCGACGACCAGGCGAGATCGCCGTTCGCCTGGTTGAACGCCATGCCGGCCGCCGGGTTCGCGTACACCGAGCCGGCCTGCTGCTGGACGCGGAACTGGACGAGGTTCACCGTGTTCGGCGCGCTCGCCGCGGCCGTGCCGGAGATCGTGGCGAGCGTGCCCAGGCCCTGGCGCGCCGGCGCGGAGAGCGGCGCCTGGATGACGAGAGTCGGGTTCGTCCCGTCGAAGCTGAAGTTCACCGCCGGGCCGGCGGTCTCGATGTTTCCCGTCGCCGCGCCCTGGGCCACGTCTTCGGCGAACACTTCGAGCGCGTAGCTCAGGCCGTTCTGCCAGGTCAAGGTGGCGATGTTGGAAGAGTAGCTCCACGAGTTGCCGGGGAGGCTGTAGGCGGCGGTGCTCTCGGCGACCGCTCCCGTCCAGGTGCTGATCAGATGGTTCCAGTAGAAGTTCGTGTCGGTACGGCGCAAGCGGATCTTGACGTTCTTGATGCCGCCGCCGGTGCCGCCAGCCCCCGCGAACGCGTCGTTGACCGGACCGCTCAGCACCGGCGTAGTGGACAGGAAGGCGCCGTTGGCCGGGAAGGCCACCGAGGAAGTGGGTGAGGAACGGTCGTTGTAGAACTGGGCCGTCTGCTCGGGGCTTTCTCGCACGGCGGCGAAGTTCACGCCAGCGGACGTCAAAGTAAAGGTCGTGTTGTTGATCGAGGTCCAGTCCGGGATTACCTCGCCCACGGGCGGGTAGGACCAGTTGGGGCCGACAGGGTAGACGACGCGCGTGTTCGTGCTGTTGTCCACGCCGCAGGCAACCCAGCCGAAGCCCGTGGTGCCGCCGCCCCAGCACTGGTTGGTGTCGTGGCGGCGCAGCTGAATTTCGACGAAGGTCGTGACGCCGTTGGCGGTGCCGTTGAAGCCCGTCAAATGATTGTAGTACTGCAGGCTCGACGGCGCCGTGATCGCGGTGACGGCCGGCGGCGGCTGAAACCGCAGGCGGCGGTAGGCGGGCTGACCGGCGGCCGCGAAGACCTCGCCGTTGCCCGCGTTGTCGGTTCCGCTCGAGCGGATGACGTAGAACGAGCCGACGAAGAGGTTCGAGTCGAGCGTGGGCGAGTTGAACGTCCACTCGCCCGTGCCCGGGTTGAACGCGGCGGCGTTCCACACCGGCGTCGCGCCGGGAATCCAGGAGTTGCTCGTCGCGTTCCAGTACGAGTTCGCGTTCGGATCGCCTCCGTTGGTCGGATCGTTCTGGACGGAGAGCCAGACGGCGCGCACGGCGGAAGACGAGTTGTTGACGAGCGGGTCGGCCGCCGTGCCGGTGATCGTGGCGAGGTTCGTCGTGTCCGAGCCGTCGGGACCGGCCGGGAAGACGACGCCGGACTGAGGCGGCGTGCCGTCGAAGGAGATCGTCGCGCGCGTGACGAAGTAGTTCGGGAAAGAGCCCGCGTTGCCCGCGAGGTCGGTGGCGATCGCGCGGATCACGTACTGGCGGCCGTTGGGCGAGGCGTCGCCGCGCACCCAGTCCGTAGGCACGTTGTTGACGATCCACGAGCTGACGAACACCGTCGCGGCGATGTCGGTCGCGCCCGCCTGCCAGGCCGCGCCGTTCCAGTACCGGATCGTGCCGCCGCCGGGGATCGAGTGCGGAGTGAACGCGAGGTCCGAGATGTCCTCGATCTGCACGCGAACCTGGGACAGGCCCGAGGGCATGATGCCGCCGACGGCGGGCTCGGTGAAGGAGCCAGACGAGAAGGAGATCGTATTCGTCGAGATGTAGGCGCGCGGCGTCGGCGTGAGCACGGTGGCCGTCGGCGTCGAGCGGTCGACGATGAAGGTCGACGTCGAGTACACGGGGTCGCGGAAGCCGAGCAGATCCTCCGCTCGCGCGATGACCTGATACTGATAGCCGTCAAAGAAGTTCGCGTTGCCGATCGCGGCTCCCTGACTCTGGAACGTCTGGATCGTCTGCGGCGCGCCGCCGAGCGTGGTCGGCAGGTTGAAGCCCTGGT
>CAYVFO010000305.1:0-2040 GCA_964450975.1 uncultured Elusimicrobia bacterium
CGCGGGCTCGACCGTTTCAGGCCATGGCGAGGGCCGTTTTTTCCGCCGTCGCGGCTGTCGGCCTGCTCGTCGGCCCGGCCTCGGCCGCCAGCACGGCGGTCCGGCCGGGAGCGACTGGCAGCATAACCTGGGTTGTCGAAAACGACGCTCAAAGCGGCGGGCCGATGACGAATGTTTCCGTCACCGTCACGGCCCCGGCCCATTTCGTCCAGAATCAAAGCTCGCAGCTCGGACCCGTCTCGATCGCTCGGGGCGAGAGCCACACCTTCCAGCTCGACTACACCATCAGCCAGGATGCGTCCGAGGGCGAATTCACCGCGACCCTGCGGACGAACCAGGACACCGAGTTCGTCACCAACCGCAACGTAGAAACTTCGGTGCTTGGCCGCCTCGGTTTCGCGCGCGCGTTCATTGTCGGCGTTGTCGACGCACGGTAAACCGCGGCTATTTGGGCTACGGATTTTTTCTTTCTCACCCACTTGAGAAAGCGGGATCGCGGCGGTTTGAGGCCGTCGGTCCCGAGCGGGACGAGGTTTTGTCGTGGTCGGCGTAGAGCCTTCTTCGCGGTCCGGATGCTCGGCGCGTGGTAGGATTTTGGACCGCTGGGGCTTAGTATAACCCTCGTCACATTTCCGTCAAGGCCCGGTTTTGACCTTTCTTTGACCTATCGCTTGCGCGCGACGACGATCATCCCCGTCCCCCCGAGCGTCGGTCCCGCGCTCAGAACCTCGAAGCCGCAGCGCTCGAGCAGCGCCGTGAAGGTCTTCCGCGTGAAGCGCTGGTGATGCTCGCCCATGTGGAAGAGGTCGAGCCAGCCGCGGCGGAAGAAGACGAAGTCGAGGACCTTCGAGACCGGGTGGTCGAGATCCGGCACCGTCGCGACGAGGTGCCCCGAGCAGTGGCGGTGCAGGCCGCGCACCATCGGCTCGAGCGAGGCGTCGGGCATGTGCTCGATCACCTCGGAGGCGACGACGACGGGGAACGGGCCGCCGTCGAGCGACAGCGGCTCGCGCAGGTCGGCCTTGTGCGTGCGCTTATAGCCGCGGCCTTTCGCCGTCTCGAGATAGTAATCGTCCCAGTCGACGCCGGTGAGCTCGTAGCCGCGCTCGATCAAGAACTCGCCGAGCGCGCCGCCGCAGCAGCCGACGTCGAGGACCCGCTTGTCGCTTCCGCTCACGCGCTCGACGGCCTCGGCGACGGTCTCGGGCGTCGTCAGCGGGAACAGCGCGGCGGCGAACTTGAGGGGCGAGAAGCCCATCACTGCCCGGCCGGAACCTTTTCGGCGTCGGGGATGCGCGCGGCCATCGCGTCGAGGTAGCCCTCGATCTCGAGCGCCGCGTTGCGGTAGGCGTTCTCGTCCTTGCCGTAAGGATCGGCGACGTCGCCGCCCGAGCCCGAGCGCGCGATCTCGGCGAGCGTGTAGACCTTCTTCGAGGCGCCGGGCACGACGCGCAGGATCTTGTCCTTCTGCTCCTTGGTCATCGTCACGACGATCGTCGCGCTCATCACCTCGTCGGGCGTGAGCTGCGTCGCGCGGTGCGCCGAGGCGTCCTGGCCGTCGAGGGCGGCCTGCGCGTACGTGGACATCGGCGCGCCGTCAGGGGCGCTCAAGCCGCGCGAGACGACCTCGATGTCGCCGCGGCCCTTGCGCGCGAGCTTCTCGCGCATCATGTAGGCGGCCATCGGAGAGCGGCACGTGTTGCCGGTGCAGACGAACATCAGCTGGTTCTTCGTCTGCGCCTGAGCGGGCTTGACCTGCGAGCCCGTCGGCGGCGCGGGCACGGGCGCCTTCTTCTCGCCGGCGACGGTCACGGGGCGCGCCTGGAGGATGTAGAGCGTGTCGCCGACGAAGCCGAACTCGATGTCGAGCGCGTAGCCGAAGTGGCGCTCGAGCGCGACCGAGACGTCGTTGAGCTTCTGGAGCTTCGCGGGCGTCAGAGAGCGGCGGCGGCGCCACTCGGCGGGCATCTTGTGCTCGATGGTGCCCTTGCCCTCCCTGCCGCGCACGATCGCGAGCTTCTTGTCGGAGATCATCGCGGG
>CAYVFO010000306.1:0-367 GCA_964450975.1 uncultured Elusimicrobia bacterium
CCAGGCGCCCGCGGCGACGCACCGGATTCCGCTCTCCGTCGTGATCCTCAAGGGCTCCCGCTGGACGCACTCCGTCGTCGAGCGGCGCGTCGCCAAGGCGCGCGAGATATTCGCGCAGTGCGGCGTCCGGCTCGAGCCGACGATCCACGAGCTCTCGACGCCGTGGGCGAGCGGCGAAGTCCTCTATGATCCCGGCTCCTCCGGCGAGCCGAAAGGAATGGGCGCGACGTGGCGCGCGCTCGGGCAGCCGAAACCCGTCCTGTTTTACGTCGACCGCTTCGCGGACAACGTCGGCCAGACCGGCACGGCGCGTCCGCCGCACACCTCCGCCGGCGCCGACGAGGTGGACACGGCCTGGATCTCCTAC
>CAYVFO010000306.1:377-2021 GCA_964450975.1 uncultured Elusimicrobia bacterium
CCGCAACAACGACGGCTCCGGACAGTACCAGGTGGACGCGCACGAGCTTCTTCACATGCTCGCCGACCTCAACCACGAGTCGTACGACGAGAATCCGGCCCGGCGCGCCCGCAAGGACGATCCGCCGCTGCCCGGCGAGCATGATCAAGGGCTGCTCGTCGGCAACCCCTACATCCGGACCAACCGCATCGCGCCTCGCCACTGCGCCAAGATCAAGGCGCGTTCCCTCGCCAGGCCGCTGTAGAAAAGAGAGCGCCCCGGCTCTTCCGAGCCGGGGCGCCTTTTTACCTCCGGGGAATTGTAGTGCCTGACCCTGTAATTCTTACCAGCCCTTGGTCTGGCGCTCGATCTCGCGGTCGACCGTCTCGTCGATGGAGCGCTTCACTTCCTGGCGGCGCGCGTCGACGGTCTGCTGGGCGCTCGTCACCTGGCCCTTCGCGTTGCCGAAGCGCGCGCGCGCGTCGACGGCCTCGACCTCGGTGAAGTTCTTGAGCGCGTCGTCGAGCGTCCACGGGTCGAGCAGGTCGCGCTCGTTCCAGCGGGCGTTGTTCGACGCCTGGCGCGGGAGGATGTTGTCGAGGCCCTCTGCCTTCGCGCCGTTGGCCGTGCGGACGGCCTTGAGCGCGCTGTTGAACGCCTCGATGTTGGACTTCGCCTTGCCCGCGGCCGCGACGGCGTCGAGAGCGTTCTGCGCGGCCTTGTCCTTGTAGAGGCCGCTGTTGTCGACGGTCTTCGGCTTGCCCTCGGCGTCGAGGACGGGCTTGCCGTTGGCGTCGAGCACGGGGTCGGCCGTGTGGAGCTTGGCCTCGTCGAGGTTCGCCTTCTGCGCGCGGCGCATCTCCGCCATCTCCTTGAGGTTGGCGTCGATCTTGTCGGCGAGATCGTCGAGCGTCGAGAGCTGGCCGCCGGCGAGCTGCTGCAGGCGGTCGGCGCGCTCGAGCTGGCCCGCGAAGCGGCCGTCCGTCGCCGCGAGCGCGTGCGTCACGATCGAGCGCATCGAGGCCGTGTACTGATCGGCGAGCGCCTGCTCGGCGGACGCCTCGGCCTTGAACTCATTGAGGTCGGCCTGGCCCTGCGACGCGGCCTTGCCCATCGCGCCGCCGAACGTCGGAACCTCGGACTGGAACTTGCGCAGGTCCTGCTCGTAGACGTTCGCGACGACGCCTTCCTTCGTGATCTCCGCGCGAAGCTCGGCGACCGCGCGGGCGAGGGCGCCCACGCTGCCGGTCTGGCGCGCCTGGGCCTCGGCGTCGACCAAGCGGTTCTTCCACGTCGCGACGAGCGCGCCGCCGGGACGCTGCTGCGGGTTCGTCGAGACGGCGTTGCCGTTGGCGCCGCCGCGCATCGCGACGAGGCCGTCGAAGGCGTCGAGCGTCTTCGCCTTCTTGCCGTCGGCGTCCTGCTTCGTCTTCTGGCGCTCGCGCGCGCCGGCCTCGAGCTTGAAGAGGGTCGTCGCGTCGCCGGAGCGGCGCGCGGCGTCGATCTGGACGACCTCGGCGGAAGCCTTGCTCTGCTCCCACTCCTTGTTCTTCGCGTTGCCGTTGTTGATCATGACGGCCACGATGATGCCGATGATCGCGACGGCGCCGACGATCGCGGCGATGACGCCGATCTTGGCTTTGCCCGAGCGGGGCGCGCCGGGGC
>CAYVFO010000307.1:0-1100 GCA_964450975.1 uncultured Elusimicrobia bacterium
CTGACCGACTGGTCGCAGGCCACGGTCGACCAGCTGGCGTTGTACTACGGGTTCCGTGACCAGGCGTAAAGTTCAAGCCGGATCCTGCCGATATACATGGCGGAGAAGAGAGGGGAACCGCCATGAAACGCCCTGTGGGACGCAAACCAGCGCAACGGGTGGTTGTCACGGCCGTGGAACAGCAGTGCCTCGCGTGCGCCGGGAAGCTGCACATCAGCCAGCATCGTCCGCGGTGGATCGAGCGCCTCGACGGCTACCTGCACGTCATCCGGCGAGATAAGAGCTGTCCCGAGCCGCTCTGCCCCGGGCCGAGGAAGATCTTCCATGCGCGCGAGGATTTGCGTCTGGCTTTCCCCTACCGGACGTTCGGCCTGGACGTGACCTTGGAGATCGGCGAGCGCCACCTTCGCGGCGAGTCGCTCTCGGCGATTCGGCGAGACCTCAGCGCACGCGGGATCCCGATCGACCAGCGCCACACCGGCCGCGTGTTCCGTGATTTCCTCGCGATCTCGAGCCTCGCGCTGGGCGACGAGGAACAGCGCCGCGCCGAGCTTCGGGCTCAGGGCGGGATCGTCCTGATGTGCGACGGAGTCCAGTTCGACGACCGCGCCCCGGTCCTCTACGTCGCGTGGGACGCGATCTCGGGCACCCCTCTGTTCAGCGAGCGCAAACCGTTCCGCGGCGAGGACGACCTGCGCCCGATCCTCGAGCGTGTCAAGTCCATGGGCGTGCCGGTCATCGCGATCGTTTCCGACAAGGAGAAGGGCCTCGTGCCGGCCGTCGAAGCGGTGTTCCCGGGTGTTCCCTACCAGTTCTGCCAGACGCACTTCTTGAAGAACTGCGCCAAGCCGCTCCAGGAGGACCTCAGCGCCCTCGGCGCCAGCGTCGTGCGCCGGGCGACGCGTGTGCACAAGATCGCCAAGAAGATCAACGACGCCGAGAGAGCCGCTGGCGACGCGCAGGAGACCGCTTCGGCCGCGCACGCGCCTGTCCCGGCCGAGCCCGCCCGGGAGAGCGTCGAGGAGCGCGCCAGCGTCGTCGAGGAGTCCTCGGCCACGCCCGCCCCGGTGGAGCCCACGAAGGAGACCGTCGAGAAGCCC
>CAYVFO010000307.1:1110-2020 GCA_964450975.1 uncultured Elusimicrobia bacterium
CGGCGGGTCGGCTCTCCGAGGCGGAGTTCGCCCAAGAGGTCTGCGAGCTGGTGCGGCAGAACTCTCGCGTGAGCGGCAAGCCGCCGCTGGATCCCCCGGAGCTGGAGCGTCACGAGCGACTCGAGACGCTGCGCGAGCTCGTCGAGGAGGACGTGAAAAAAAAGGGGCGGGAGTGCGCGGGGGTCGCGAAGACGGCTCTCTGCTCAAGGGACTCGCGCGAGCGCTCACTCCCGACTGGCACGAGGTCCGACTCGCCGGGCGAGTAGAGCGGCATACCACGATCCTGCGAGAGATCGCGCACGAGATCTCGGCCGATCCCGAAAGACGCGATCGCCCCAGGGACGCCGCCGAAGCGCAGGCGCGCTTCGACGCCTGCCTGGCGAAGGTGAGCGCCGAAGCTCCTCGCCACGGGCTGGGCGCCGCGACCGGCCGCTTCGTCGACCATCTTGCGGCGCTGGCCGAGCGCTACAAGGAGCACCTCTTCGTCTGCATCGACGATCTGCGCGTGCCACCGTCCACGAACAAGCTCGAGGGCTTCTTCGGCCGCGCGAAGCGACCCCTTCGCCGAGCGTGCGGGACGGGCAGCACGGCGAACTCGGTCGCGCAGAACGTCGGGGGCGACTACCTCGCGGCGTTCGCACTGGCCGAGAAGACCGACCGCTCGCTCCTTCTCGACAAGCTCGACGACGCGACCTTCCTCGCTCGGTTCCGCACCGCGCGTGCTCGGATCGTCGCTGACGAAGCGCCGTCCACACGGCGTCGGTCGCTCGTGCGCAACTTCGACGACCACGTCGCTCGCCTGCGTGCCGGGCGGGGTCTCGCGTCGAAAGGCGGCTGACCTTTACGCCTGGTCACGGTTCCGTCTGATCGTGGGCGGCCTGGCGCTGCGGAAGCAGAGCTTTCACCAGAT
>CAYVFO010000308.1:0-2015 GCA_964450975.1 uncultured Elusimicrobia bacterium
GTCAACAGGGCGCGCAGCGTGAAGTTGAACGCGCTGCCGACGCCGGGGATGGACTCGACCCAGATGCGGCCGCCGTGCGCGACGACGAGGCCCTTGCAGATCGCGAGTCCGAGGCCGAGGCCTTTGCGCTTGAGCTCGTTGCCGCGCGTCTGATAGAAGCGGTCGAAGAGCATCGGCAGCTCGTCGGCGGGGATGCCGGGCCCGGTGTCGAGGACGGTGAAGCGCACGAAGTCGCCGTCGCGCTGCGCGGTCGCCTCGATCTGTCCGCCCTCGGGAGTGAACTTGAGCGCGTTCGAGAGCAGGTTGCCGAGCACCTGGGAGACGCGGCGCGGGTCGGCGTCGACGAGCAAAGAGTCGCCCACGGGGGAGCGCCAGTGCAGGCGGATGCCGCGGCGGGCGGCCTCGAGCTCGGAGGACTCGGCGGCGTCCTGGAGGAGGGAGGCGCCCTCGACCGGGCGGGTGTCCACGGTGAAGCCCTCGGACTCGAGGCGGACGGCGTCCTGGAGCTGCTCGACGAGGCCGATGAGGCGCTCGGCGTTGGCGAGGACGGCGCGGAGGGACTTCTTCGTCTCCTCGGGCGTGACCTGCTCCTTCGTCAGATAGGACGCGTACCCGTGGATGACCGAGAGGGGGTTCTTGAGCTCGTGCGCGACGTCCTGCATGAGCCGGGTCTTGGCGTCCAGGCGGTCCTTGAGCTCGGCGACGCGTTCGTGAGCGCTCATATCTATAAGGTTTGTCCTGAGGTCATTCTAGCACGTAAAGTCCCGTATTTTGTACGATTTTCGACATGATCGACACCTCCCAATTCAAGATCGGCCTCGTCTTTGAGGATGACGGCCAGATCGTTCAAATCATCTCCTATCAGCACCACCGCAAGTCGCAGTCCGCGGCCGTCTACCGCACTACTTTGCGCAACCTCGGCAACAACGCCGTGATGGAGCGCTCTTACGCCTCCGGCACGAAGTTCCGCGAGGTGCCCGTCACCAAGCGCGAGAAGATCTACTCCTACGACGAGGGCGACAAGGCCGTCTTCATGGACAACGAGACCTACGAGCAGGTCGCGTATCCGAAGGAGCTCCTGGGCGACCAGGCCAAGTTCCTCACGGAGAACATGGAGGTCCTCGGCGTCTACGTCGACGAGAAGCTCACCGCCATCGAGCTCCCAGCGAACGTCGTGCTGACCGTCGTCTCGACCGTCCCCGGCGTCAAGGGCGACTCGGTCTCCAACATGGTCAAGCCCGCGACGCTCGACACCGGCCTCGAGATCAACGTCCCCCTGTTCGTGAAGGAAGGCGACAAGATCCGCGTCGACACCCGCACGACCTCCTACGTGGAGCGCGTCAAGGAATAAAGCCGTGATCCGCGGCGTCATCTTCGACATCGACAACACGCTGACCGACTTCATGAAAATGAAGCGGACGGCGGTGGACGCCGCCGTCGAGGGCATGATGGACGCCGGCCTTCCCGGCAAGAAGGACGACCTGATCAAGGAGTTCTTCGACCATTACTGGAAGGAGGGCATCGAAGACCAGAAGATCTTCGACAAGATCCTCAAGGCCAAGCTCGGCGCGATCGACTACAAGATCCTGGCCTCCGGCATCCTCGCCTACCGCCGTTCGAAGAACGGCACGATGACGCTCTACCCGCGCGTCAACCAGACCTTGATCGAGCTCATGAAGATGGGCATCAAGCGCACGGTCATCTCCGACGCCCCGAAGATGGAGGTCTGGCTGCGCATCGTGAGCCTGGGCCTCCACCACTACTTCGACGAGATCATCACCTCCGAGGACTTCGGCGTCAAGAAGCCCGACCCCAAGCCCTTCCGCAAGGCGCTCGAGGTGCTCGGCACCAAGCCCGAGGAGACTTTGATGGTCGGCGACTGGCCCGACCGGGACGTCAAGGGCGCGAAGGCCGCCGGCATCCGCGCCGTCTGGGCCAAGTACGGCGACACCTTCAACACGAAGGAGTCCGGCGCCGAGTTCGACATCAACGACATCCACGAGATCGTCGACATC
>CAYVFO010000309.1:0-2011 GCA_964450975.1 uncultured Elusimicrobia bacterium
ACGTCCGACGCGACCGAGCCGCCCTGCGTCGCCGTGCCCGTCGCGTAGACGAGGATCCAGCGCCACAGCGCGTCGGCGACGTCGGCCTGGACGTTCAGGACCGCGACCGCGGTCGTGCTGTTCTGCTGCAGGAACGGGCCGAGCGGCGGGTCGACCGCGTTGAGCGCCTGCACCCGCACGAGGTCCGGGTACTCGGAGAGGCCGGGCACGAAGGACACGGTCTGGCCGGGCGGCTGCACGCCGACGCCGGCCGTCGACATCGACTTCGGCGCGGTGATCTTGTAGTAGCCCGTCGACGGGATCGCGAGGCCGATGTTGGCCTGCGGCGACACCGTCGCGAGCGGGTTGATGTCGTACGTGACGAAGTAGTCCTTCTTGTTCGTGTCGATCGTCTGGCCGCCGCCGCCGACGAGGTTGAGGATCGGCAGGCGCGCCGAGCCGGAGATGACCGTGCCGGCCGGGTAGTCGCGCTGCGTCGTGCCCTCTCTCGCGCGCGCGCAGTTCGTGTACTGGTTGTTGCCGAGATCGATGCCGTAGCAGTACACGATCTCCTTGAGGAGCTCGTCGGTCTGGTCGTCGTTGAGCACGAGGCGGTTGAACGTGTCGGCCGGGAACGGGTTGTCCGGCGGGAACATGTTCAGGATGCCGGTGATCGAGATCGTCGCGCCGGTCACCGTGCCGGTCGCGTAGACCGGCGTCGACAACGGAGCGGACGGGAAGTTGTGGAGGTTCGGCGTCAGCGGAGTGACGCGCTTGTCCAGCGACGACGTCGAAACGTTGAGCAGGCCGTCGCCGTCGCCGTCGAGCCAGACCTCGATGTTGCGCACGTCGCTCGCCTTGTTGTTGAGCGCGAGCAGCGAGTTGTAGCCGGCGCCGGAGAGGACGGTCGACGGAACCCAGCGGTCGAGCTTGATGCCCGACCACTCGGCCGCGCCGGAGGTGACGCGCAAGGTCATCTTCGCGACGGGCTGGTTCGTGTCGTTCTGCTCGACGGAGCCGGGCAGCACCGGCTGCGTGCTCGCGTTCGCCGGGCGGTTCCAGTCGGTCAGCACGACCTGGTCGGGCGTCGCCATGACGACGACCTGCGTGGAAGCGATCGGCGTGAACGGCTTGACGTTGCCGTTGCCCGCGAGCGGGACGATGTTGGCCGCGGTGATGACGGCGCCGTGCGTCTGGCCCGGCTCGGCCGAGGCGTCGTAGTCGAACGCGATGAAGTACGTGACCGTCGACGGATCGATCGTGCCGTCAACGCCCGTCGGGTTCGGGACGTTCAAGGTCGCCAGGCGCGTCTCGCCCACGGGGAACGTGGCCTCGGCGACGAGACGGTCGATCGAGCTGTTGAGGATGCCGTCGCCGGGCGTCGTCGTCTGGTTCGACTGCGTGTCGAGGTACAGGCGGACCTTGCTGATCGAGGTGTCGAGGCCGGTGCCGCTGTGGTTGACGGTGAAGCGGCTGATCGCGCCCGTGAAGCCGTCGGTCCACATCTGGAGCTTCATGACGCCGACGCTGGTCTCGCCCTGGTTGACGTAGCTGTAGGTGCTCAGGCCGAGGACGCCCGGCGGGTCCCAGAACGCGTTGATGTCGTAGTCGGTCGTCGTGCTCGTGAGGACGTTGATCTGCGCGGGCTCGCGCTCGACCGACGACGTGGAGGTCTTGATCGGGAAGTTGTTGGCGGCGATGCCGACCTGCGAGAGCGGGTCGAGCGTGATGTCGTTCGGGTTCGGGACCTCGAGGCCGAAGCTCGCGGGAAGCTCGCCGATCGCGTAGCCGGTCGAGGAGATGCGGACCGTGACGAACAGTAACTTGGACTGCGCGCTGTTGAGGACCATGTTGCCGAGCACGGGCGGCGGCAGCGCGTTGAGCGGGGTCTGGCCGAACAACGTCGAGCCGAAGAACCAGGCGCCCGCGCCGTTGTACGCGGCCGACGCGATGAACATGTCGTCGAGCGGGTCGAAGCGTCCGTTCTGGCCGCCCGGATCGTCGAGCCAGAGGCCGACCTCGGTGACCTTCA
>CAYVFO010000310.1:0-1976 GCA_964450975.1 uncultured Elusimicrobia bacterium
TCGCGATCTGCGGCGCCGGCGCCGTCTGGAGCGGGCCGCGCCGCGTCGAGACCTGCGCCCTCGAGGACACGGGCGCCTACACGAAGTCGCTGACGACGACGCTCGCGTGGCTGCTGCGCTGGACGGGCAAGCCCGCCCTGCTCGCGCCGTTCAGGAAGGCGGCGAAGAGCCTCTCGTGGGGGCCGGCGTTTCCGCGCCTCTCGCGCGAGGACGACCTGATCCTGCTCGGCGACGGGCCGCGCGAGTGGATCGCGGCGGAGACCGCGCTCAAGCTGCTCGAGACGTCGCACCTGCGCCCGCGCGTCTACGGTCTCGAGGAGTTCCTCCACGGCCCGCAGATCTCGACGGGCCGCGACTCCGTGATCGTCGCGTTCTCCGCGCCGGGCGAGCCCCGCTGGGCCGCGGCGCGCGCGTGGGCGCGCGGCGTCGGGGCGCGCTTCGTCGACGTCCGCTCTTCCGACTGGCTCGCGCAGATCCTCTGGGGACAGCGCCTCACCGTCGCCGCGTGCCGCGCGCTCGGGATCAACCCCGACCTGCTGCGCGCCGACGAGCCCCGCTACGCGAAAGCCCGCGCCGAGCTCTCGCTCGGACGCGGGCTGCCCCGCAAATAGCGAGGCCGAACGGATCGGCGGATCCTCTTTCGATTCTCCTCGGCGTTTCTGACGGCCCTTCGGCCGCTTCGAGTACGCCTTGTCCGATGAGTCCGGCCAGGGTCGATCAGCCCTTGGCTCTGTCGAGTCCAGATCGAGATCATAAGACCTCGTTCTTCGGCTGTTCGGCACTGTCAGTATAGCCCGGCCGCCGCGCGGACGCCACCAAATGGAATTCAAATCCGCGCGACGGCCGGGGCCGTCATTCCTCGTCTACTTCGCGGGCTGCGCCGGCGCTTCAACCGCGGCCGGGGCCGCGGACTTCTTCGCGCAGCACTTGCCAGCGACGTAGCCTCCCGCTCCGCCGATCGCGAGCAGCGCGAGCGCGACGAGCGCCTTGCCCCCGCAGCACTTCGACTTGTCGCAGCAGCCCTTCCCGTCCTTGGTCTCGTTCTCCATGTTCATTCTCCTTTCGAATAGTTCGACTTTCGAAATAATTACGGCAAAAAAATTTACGCGGTCTTCTTCTCCGCCTCGATGCGCTGCGACGCTTTACCGAGCAGGGAGACGAGCGCCTCTTGCTCCTCGGCGTTGAGGCCCTTGAGCAGGCCGCGCGCGAAGTCGACCGGCCCCTCGAGCGCCTTCTCGTTGAGCGTCATGCCCTGGTCGGTGAGCTCGACCTGCACGACGCGCCGGTCCTCGCTCGAGCGGTCGCGCTTGACGAGCTTCTTGCCGACGAGGCGGTCGATGAGGCCCGTCGCCGAGGACAGCGAGAGGCAGATCTTGTCGGCGAGGCTGCTCATCGGGCAGCACTCCTCGCGGCTGATCGCGCGCAGCACGCGCACTTCCTGCCAGCTGAGATCCTCGCGCGCCGCCGCGCCCTTCTTGTCGACGGCCTCGGCCACCTCCATGACCGTCTGGAGGTGGTCGACGAGCTTGCGGGCGCGGTCTTCGAGGCTCATTTGGTTCGGGGGTCGAATACTTCGACTTTCGAAGTATATCAGGCTTCCGCTCCGGCGTCAAGCCCCCCGGGCCGGATCGTTGCGAACCGCTCCGACATGAATTCCTTCATCGGCTATGTCGGGCTGGCCGCGTTCGCCGTCGCATGGATACCGCAATGCGCGGAGACCGTGCGCGACGGCCGCTGCTCCGTCAATCGCTCCTTCCTCGCTCTGTCGGCGATCGGAAGCTTCTCCCTCGCGCTGTACGCCTGGTCGCGCGCCGACCTCGTGTTCTCGAGCCTCAACGCGATGACCACCGCGGGCGCGGCCGTCAACATCTACTACAGCCTCTTCCCGCGCGCATGGACCGTCTGAGCTGGCTCGCGCGCAAGGCGGCGCGTGAAGAGCGTGCGCGACGCGGGATCGCCCTTGATGCCGGCGCGGA
>CAYVFO010000311.1:0-1914 GCA_964450975.1 uncultured Elusimicrobia bacterium
TCGGGCTTGGCCCAGATCGCCGCGCGGGCCGCCGCGATGCGCTTGTTGCAGTCCTCGCGCAGGGCGGCGACGCGCGAGCGGCGCTCCTCCACCTGATCCTTGATGTCGGGATTGATGTAGGCCGTCGCGATCGCGCTCTCCTTCTCCTTGCAGTCCCGCTTGATGTCCTCGTCGCTGTCGTTGAGGGCCTTCTGCAGCTTGCGGCGGCCCTTCGACGCGTCGTCGGCGATGTCGGCCGCGCGCTCGGCCTTGCGGGCCGCGATGCGCTCCATCTCGGACTTGCCGAGGTCGGACGGGCTTCCGCACGAAGCGTCCTTGGAGCCCTTGGCCTTGGCCCAATCGGACTGCGGAACCTCGGGCGCGGGCGGGACCTTGCCCGCGAGATCGGCGGGGACGGTCGCGTCCGTCGGGTTCTCGCCCTTGACGGCGGCGATCGCGGCGGCGAGCTTGCCGGAGTCCTTCTCGCCGCGCAGGATGAGGTCGGCGACCTGGTCGGCCGCGTACTCCCGCGTCGCGGCGTCGTCCATGTTGGCGGGAACGTTGGCGAGCGTGCGCTTCTTTCCGTTGACCGTCACGACGACGGTCTTCTTGCCGTTGACGTCCTCGACGGTCGCGCTCTGTGCGGCGGCACGCATGTTGTCGAGCGAGCCCTGCGCCTTCTGGCCCTCGGCCGACTTCACCCACAGCTCGCCGTCGGGGCGGGACTTGCGCGCCTCGAAGGCGGCGGCGAGGCTCGCGTAGTCCTGGTTTCCGGCGAGCTTGTCCATCGTCGCGGCGGCCAGCGAGTTCGGCGCGATATTGGCGGACGTGCGCGTCTCGGCCATGCGCGCCGAGCTCTCGATCTGGGCGATCGTCTTGCCCTCGAGGCGCTTCTTGGCGCCCGCGACGATCTTGTCGATCTCGGCGGAGCGCAGAGAGATCAGGTTGCGCAGGCCCAGGTCGAGCGGATCGAGCGCGGCGCCGGTCTTGAGGCCGGCGTCGTCGAGCCCGGTCGCCGCCGTCGCGCCGACGAGCGCGGAGAGGCCCGCCTTGTACTTGTCCTCGGCGAGGGCGTTGGCCGCGGTCGCCGCGGTCGGCGTGAAGCCCTGCGGAACGCCGCCGATGAGATCCTTGAGGCCTTCGTGTCCGCCGGGGGCGATGCGCTTCTTGATGATCGAATCGGACGCCGCGAGGCGGCCGAGCTCGACGCCGAGCGCGAGCACCGCGACGCGGAACTTGATGACGGAGGAGCCGAGCGCGCCGCCGTCGTCGACGAGCTTGCGGTAGTTGACGCCGAGCTGGTTCGGGGCGACGGTCGCCGCGGCGCCCTTGCCGGGCTCGTGGACCGTCACGACGAGAGGCTTGGACGCGCCGTGCGCGCCTCCCGAGGTGTCGTGCAGAAGCTCGGCCAGAGTCTTCTCGGAGGCCTTGCCGTCCGCGAGGCCGAGGCCCTTCGCGGCCTCGAGGACTTCGTCGGCGGCGGCGAGGACCGCGGCGCCCTTGGCGTCGACGGCCTTGTACATGTCGGAGACGGCGAGCATGACCTTGAGGTGGTCGACCACCGCGGTCTGCGCCCAGTAGTCGCCCGCGGCCTTCGAGCGCCAGCGCAGCGCGGTTCCGCCGATGGGCTGGCGGGTCTTGGGATCGAGGGCGACCTCCCCGTTGATCGGCTCCTCGGTGGCGAGGAAGCGCCACGTGCCCTTGTCGCAGGTCTTGGCGTTGCCGAACTTGAGCCGGAGAGTGTCGGAGACGGTCTCGACGCGCTCGTCGGTGATCGTGCGCCCTGGGGCGCCGGTCACCCAAGAGACCTGCTTCTCCATCCAGTCGGAGTCGCAGCGATTGGGACTGACCACGCCGGCCGAGGCGGGGGCGGCGAGAAGGGCCGCGAGGAGGAGGAAGCGAGGGGTCTTCATACTATCTCCATGGGCGACCCCA
>CAYVFO010000312.1:0-657 GCA_964450975.1 uncultured Elusimicrobia bacterium
GCTGTTTCAGCATCAGCGCCCGCGCGGCCGTCCACCATGCACCGGCCGCGCGGGCGCTGATGCTGAAACAGCAGGGCCAGCGCGTCGATGAGGCTCAGGTACTTCTCGTGCTCACGGCGCATCTCAAGCGGCTGGCTCGGAAACGAGAGGTCCGGGGCGTAGGGGTTTATCACGAGCAGGTTCTTGAGCAGGCGCTGGACGTTGCGGTGCAAACGCTTGAGGTCCCGGCCCTCGCTTGCCTTCGTCAGCCCGGCGACGGTCCGCGCGTCGCGCTGGACGCGGTGAATCTCGCTCGTCTGGTCGGCGCTCTCATCAAGCGTCAGCATGAAGCACCGGGTCGCGTTCTCGGAGTTGATCGCGGCCTGCGTCGTCGAGTAGAAAAGTGCTATCGGCCCCTCGACTTCATACTCGACGGTCTTCATGCGCCCGGCCTGAGCGTCCTTGACGGGGGCGGCGAGCTTGATGCGCTTGGCTGAAATCAACTCGCGAAGCGCGTAGTCCGAGCCAGTCAGCCCCGCGTCCTCGCCCGAGACGACGAGCTTGTGCTTGAGGCTTCTGTCCTCGGCGTAGTAAAGTGCCTGAGGCGTGATGCGCGTAAACGAAACTAGGTCCTCGGGCGGCACGAGTTCAGACAGAACCTCCATGAGCCGCGACTTG
>CAYVFO010000312.1:667-1914 GCA_964450975.1 uncultured Elusimicrobia bacterium
GCTCATCACCACGCCGCACAGCGGGCTTTGAAGCTTGCGTGAGATCGTGATGAGGAATCCAAGCTTCTTGCTCAACGTCTCGCCGACGTAGCCCAAGGCGTCCAGGTCCTTGACCACGCGCTCAAGCAGGTCCGGGCGTTTTGCGTATTCGAGCGCGTCGGCCTCCTCGTCGGCGGTCATGACGTAGGCGCGTCCGGCGACGGCCGCCGTCTTGCGCGTGGCGCGGATGGATTCAAGTTTCTTGACGACGAGACGCAGGTCTCCCTCGACCGCCGCGTCGGGCGCGCCGAAGAGCCCCGCCGCCGCGCGGGACAGGCTCGCGCGCGAGCGCGCCGCGTAAAGGTCGATCGTGTCCACATGAAAGTTCTCGCCCATGCGCGCGACGACGCGAACGCGCAGGCGGTCCGTCTCGCCGGGGGCAAGCTCGACGACTTCGTAGACGCGTCCCGAGCAGTCGAAGCGCACGAAGCTCTCAAGCACGCGCGCCGTCGCCTCGGGCCCAAGCGCGGCGGCGACGGGACGCGCCGCGAGAAGCGAGGCCGCCGCGCCCTCGGGGCCAAGGGGCAGCTTCAAGTCAACCTGATAGCAGGGCACTTCCATTTTTTGGAGCAGGCGCACGAGGCCGGGAAGCTCGCAGGCGAGATACGCCTTGCGCGGGCGGTAGCGCTCGATGAAGCGGCGCTCGTCGTCGCTCAAGTCCGCGCTCACGGGCAAAGCGGCCAGGCCCGCCTGCGCGGCCAGAATCGCGCTCATCGCATCGCCGCAGAAAACCACCTGCTCGGCGGTGATCGCCCGCCGGTTGAGGCCATATAGAGGAAGCGAGGCGGGAAAGCGCGTCTCGCCGTCTTTGCCGAGGGCCACGAACCCGGCGATATTTTCGTGCTCGTCTTCGACCGGGACGATGAGCCGCCCCCGTGCTACCTCGCGGCCCGCTTCATCGAGGAAGCCGATCTCGCGCAGGAGCTGACGCACCGCGCCCTTTGAGGGGATCGCGCGCGACAGGCTCCCGCCGACGAAGCCGATCTCGAAGCGCTCAAGTACGGCGTCGTCGGTGAGGCTGAGCGACTCGGCCACGGCGCGCGCGGCCTTGTCGCGGCGGCGGGCCTCCGCGCAGAAGCGCGCCACGTCGCCCAACAGTTGATGGCGGTTGACCGTCTCAGACATAAGCCCCGATACCTCCGTTTTTAATAGCGCGCCCCCGCCGAGCGGCCGCAACCTTGGACCGGAGCCCCAGGCCCCGGCCGTCG
>CAYVFO010000313.1:0-1906 GCA_964450975.1 uncultured Elusimicrobia bacterium
AGCGCATCGTCTCGCGCTACACCTGGAAGGACCAGGACTGCGAGGGCCACTTCCCCGGTAATCCCGTCGTCCCGGGCGTGAAGATGGTCGAGATGGCGGTTCAGACCGGCATCGTCGCGTGGGGCATCTATTTCATGGGCGCGAAGGCCTCCGCGGAGTCAATCGGCACGATGGTCAACCTCTTCACCCACGTCGACAAGGGCTCATTCAAGAAGATGGTCCGCCCCGGCGACACGCTCGTGTGCACGGCGCGGTTCGGCAAAGAAGGCTTCTTCAAGGACGGAAAGATGGCCGTCGAGGCCGAGATCGTCTTCTCGGGCGGCGCCAAGGACGGAGCCCAGGCGTTCACGGGGCTCGTGTCCGGCGTCTGGATCCCCAAGGAATCGGAGAAACTGAAATGAGCCGCTTTCCCAAGCGCATCGTCGTGACCGGCGTCGGCGCCGTGGCCCCGAACGGGTACGGCATGAACGACTACCGCGCCGCGCTGCAGGCCGGAAAGTCCGGCATCTCCTTCCACCAGGAGCTCAAGGACCTCAAGTTCGCCTGCCAGATCGGCGGCAAGCCGCCCGTCGGCCCAGACGAGGCCGAGGCGCTGATCCCCGGCGCGGACCTGGCCAAGCTCAACGAGGCGATGGTCTACGCGACGATGGCCGCCGTCGAGGCCGCGCGCATGTCCGGCGTCGAGGTGGACCTCAAGAAGGGCTACTCGCAGACGCCCGTCGACTGGGACACCGGCGTGATCCTCGGCTGCGGCATCGGCGGCATGGACACGATGTTCGAGGAGCTCGGCCCCGTGATGGCCGAGGCCTCGGAGCAGGAGCCCGGCATGGGCTGCCGCCCGATGGGCACCGACATCGTCCCCAAGATCATGGAGTCCTCGGTCTCCGTCGCCGTCGGCAAGTTCCTCGGCCTCGGCGGCCAGACGACGACGAATTCCTCGGCGTGCAATACCGGCACCGAGGCGATCTTCGAGGCGTTCAAGCACATCCAGCTCGGCTACGCCGAGTCGATGTACGCCGGCGGCGCGGAAGGCACGCACTACGGCACGTGGTCCGGCTTCGACGCGATGCGCGACGTGCTGTGCTCGAAGTTCAACGAGATGCCCGAGAAGGGCGCGCAGCCGATGGGCGCGGGCGCGTGCGGCTTCGTCCCCGCCGGCGGCGCCGGCGTGCTGCGGCTCGAGACTTTGGAGCATGCCCAGAAACGGGGCGCTAAAATCCTCTGCGAGATCGTGGCTTCGTACTGCAACTCCGGCGGCCAGCGCGACGGCGGCACGATGACCTTCCCGAACCCGGACGGCGTGGCGAAGTGCATCCGGACCGTCCTCAAGGACAGCGGCGTCTCCCCGTCCCGTATTTCGCTGATCAACGGCCACCTGACCTCGACGGGCGCGGACCCGCGAGAGGTCGGCAGCTGGATCAAGGCGCTCGAGCTCCCGCTCGAGAAGTTCCCCCTGATCCAGTCGACGAAGTCGATGATCGGCCACACGCTCGGCGCCGCGGGCGCCCTCGAGTGCGCCGCCGTCGTGGACCAGATCGTCCACGGCTACGTGCACCCTTCGATCAACTCCGAGGACGTGCATCCCCAGATTCCGGTCGGAAACAGCATCCCGCACGCGATGGTGAAGAAGGAGCTCGAGTACGTCATCAAGGCCTCGTTCGGCTTCGGCGACGTCAACGGCTGCGTGCTCTTCAAGCGCTGGGACGGAAAGTAAGATAGAATTCGGACGGACTCCAGGAGGAACGTAAAATGGCATTCATGCGCAAGCAGGCGGTCGTCGAGGCGGTCGACGTCAACACCGTGACGCCGGACGACGCGGAGAAGCGGATCACGGCGGGCGTCAAGAAGTACGCCACCAACGAGGCGAACTACGCCTCCGCCGACGCCAACACCCCCTATCTCGGCC
>CAYVFO010000314.1:0-1903 GCA_964450975.1 uncultured Elusimicrobia bacterium
CCGCAGTACTTCAAGGTCGTCGAAAAGGGCAAGTTCGCCGAGACGATGCAGTGGATCAACAGCCTCAAGGGCGCGCAGGAGCGCTACCTCGCCAAGAACGGCACCTACTTCTCCGGCGCCATCGCGTCGGGCTCCTTCGACGTCAACCTCGGCGTGATGAAGAAGTTCACGAACAGCAACGTCTCGACTTCCGCGACGCCGTCGTGGTCGATCACGCTCGCGCGCAACACGCCCTGCCCCGCCGTCTACACCTGCTATACCGTCACTTACGTCGCCCCGCCGGGCACGATCTCGTGCTCGTCGACGGACTGCACGGCCGACCTGCTCCCGTAAGGTCGTCGTGAACAGCGCAGCGGCCGCCGCGGCCTTTCTCGCGGCGGCCGCTCTCTTTTCCGGGTGCGCGGCGTTCGTCCCGGCGCGCCCGCGCCAGCCTTCCTCGCTCGCGCACGGCCTGCTCGTCGCGCGCGTGTCCTCGCGCGGCGCGCTGTTCCGCCGCTTCGTCTCGGTCGCCGATCGCGCGCGCGTCGAGGCGCTCGACGAGAAGGGCGAGCCGATCCCGGGCCTCTCCGCGGTCTCCGGCGTCTCGGGCGGCGGCTACGTGTTCTTCGTGGACATGCCCGCGGGCCGCTACGTCCTGCGCGAGGCGACGTTCCCCTCGCGCGGCGTGCGCTACGAGCTCGTGGCGCCGGCGGACGCCGCGCTGAAGCGCTCGGTCGTCCTGCGACCCGGGACGGCGGCGTTCCTCGGCGAGCACGTCTACGACGCCCGGTGGCCCGAGTTCGGCGTCGCCGTCGGCCGCATCGCGCGCATCGTCGGCCACTGGCTCACGCCGTGGATGAAGAGGCCCGTGCTGCCGCGCGACGCCGACCTGCGGCTCTACGAGCCGGGGCCGGCGTCCGAGATCGGCGGGCTGCGCGCGGCGCGCGAGGCGTTCGCGGGCACGCAGTGGAAGCGCGTGATCGAGGCGCGCCTGCGCGAGCTGTCGGCTCCCGAGCCCGCGAAGACCGAGGGCGCGATCCGCGAGCGCGAGCTTCCGCTGCGCGAGGAGAAGATCCTCTCCTGGCGCGACACGCTCAAATGGGGCGAGCCGCGCCGCGCCGAGGAAGGGCTCGCGTGGGTCCGCCCGGGCGGCGAGGCCCGCGTCGTCGTCTACCACACGACCGCGACCGCGCCCGGCTTCGCCGGCTGGGCGGCCGCCGTCGCCGAGCTCCGCCGCGAGGCGTCGCGGAGCGTCGAGGACAGCGGCGGCCTCTACAACGTGCGCGTCGCGACGAGGACCGCGCTCGCGGCGAAGGTGACGACCTACGTCTACCCGGAGGGGACGCTGGTCGGCAGCGAGACGAAGGTTCTGCGCACGGAGACCGCGCTCGTGCCGGACGGCGCGGGCCTCTACACCGCGCGCCTGCGCGCGCCCGTCGAGGAGTTCGACTCGGTGCTCCCCGCCTACCGCGAGTTCCTGCTGCAGCTGGTCCTCGGCCCGCCCGCCGCGAAAGCGGGGCCGAAGCCCGATCCCGTCATGCCGGGGTTCATCACGCCGTGACCGACAAGCGGCGCGCCGCCCGCTACATCACCGACCTCGCGGTCGTCGTGCGCTCCTCCGACGGCAGGACCCTCGACGAGCGCGCGACCGCGCACGACGTCTCGGTCAAGGGCTTCAAGCTCGAGACGAGCGCGCATCTCGAGAAGGGACAGAAGCTCACCTTCATCCTCGATCTCCCCCACGGCCGCCGCGCGCCGGGCCGCGGCACCGTCATGTGGGCCCAGCGCGAGACGTTCTCGACGTGGGCGGGCGTGCGCCTGGACAAGCTCGCGTGGACCGACAAGCGGCGCATCGCGAAGATGATCGACCCCGATCAGGTGGACTGGACGAACATCGGCGACCTCGCGCTCAAGGCGGTGTTCA
>CAYVFO010000315.1:0-1893 GCA_964450975.1 uncultured Elusimicrobia bacterium
GGCGCGCGCGCCGACGAGACCGAGGCGCTCGACGCCGCTCCGGCGGGCTGGCCGCGCGCCGCCGAGCTGCGCGCGCGGCTCGGCCGGTGAAGAAGCTCGCCGCCGCCGCCCTCGTGGGCGTCGCGCTCTGGCGCGCGCCGGCCCCGCTCACGCGCCTCATCGAGACGGGCCCCGCGCTGACGTCGCCCGAGGCCGTCGACGCGGGCGAGGCGCTTCGCCACGGCGCGGTCCCGCCCGAGGTGGACGTCACCTGGCGCATGCCGCTGGGCGGACTCGCCGAGTCCGCGCTCGCGCTGCACGCCGGCTCGCCTTCGTTCTGGGCCGTCCTCGGCGTGCTGGCGCTCGCGGGGCTCTCGTTCTCGCTTGGAGCCTTCCTCGGCGGGACGGCCGGCGGGCTGCTCGCCGCCGCGGCCGCCCTCTACGAGTGGAGCCGCGTACCCGTCGAGGGCGGCTACTGGAAGATGTTCCTCTACGGGCTTTTCCTTCTGCTCGCGGCGGCCGCTCTCGCGCGCCGCGCCCGCAAGCCCTCGGCGGAGGGGGACCTCTCCGTCGCGGCCGCGATCGGCGCGGGCCTGCTGCACCGTACGCCGCTCGTCTTCTTTCCGCTCCTCCTCGCGCTCAAGGAGCGCCGTCTCAAGTCCGCGGCGATATTGATCGGCGGCTCGCTCGCGTTCCTGCTGCCGTGGACCGCCTTCAACGCGTTCCGCCACGAGGAGATCGTCTTCCTCGAGCGCGGCTCGCCGAACTTGAACCTCGTCTCCGCGGTCGCGGGCCTCGGCGCCGTCGCCGACGGCGACCAGCGCCTGCTCATGGACGCGCCGCCCGCGAGCGCGACCGAGCCCGTCATCGGCTGGGCCTTCAAGAAGGTCCTGGCCGATCCGGCCGGCTACCTCGCGGGGTACGCGCGGCGGCTCGGCTTCGCGCTCGGCCTCGACCCGATCCTCTATCTCGCGGCGTTCGGCGTCCTGCTCTGGCGGCGCGCGCGGCCGGGCGCGGCGGAGGCGGCCGCCCTCGGCGCGTATTATCTGCTGATCACGTGCTCGATGTCGGTGCACGCCCTCTACTTCGAGCCGCTGCGCGTGATGCTCGCCGCGGCCGCGGCCGGCGCGGCCGTCCCGTGGGCGGCGCCGCGCCAGGAGCCGCCGCTCGCGAGCCGGGTCCTTCTGCTCGTTCTCGCGGCGGCGGCCGCCACGGCGGTCGCGACGGCTGCGTTCCTGCTCTCCTTCCCGTTCGCGCGGGCGGACTCGCGCGCCGCCGTCGAGACGGCGCTGCTGCGGCATCCCTCCGATCCGTGGCTGCTGGTCCTGCGCGGCCGGTACGCGGCGCACGAGGGGGAGGCGGAGGCGGCTCTCCTCGACTACGCCCGCGCGGGGGCGGCCCGCCCGGGCGACCCGCGGCTGGCGCTCGAGCGCGCGTGGGCGTTCGAGCTCCTCGGACGCGGGCCCGGGCTCGCCGCGCTGCCGCCGTTCGTCCGCACGGACCTCGAGCTGGACCGGCGCGCGGCGCTCGCCGTCGCCGCGGCGCGCGCGGGGAAGAACGAGCGCGCGGCCGCCGAGCTCGCGGCCGTCGCGGCGGTCTGGCGCGGCGCGCAGAAAGTGCCGGAAGGGCGCAGCGAGGCCGACCGCGCCGCGGAGCGGCGCCTGCGCGACGGGTCCGAGGGCGGCGCCTACCACGCGCTCGCAGCCTCGATCGTCCTGCGCGGCGGCGGCGCGTTCCGGACGCTGGCGAAGGCCGCGGACCCGCGGCTGACGCCGGTCATCGCGCGCCTGCTGGCGCTCGACGTCCAGTTCTCGAGCACGCCCGCGGCGGCGCTGCCCTACTTCGAGCGCCTGGCGCGGCTCGCGCCGAAGGACGCGCTCATCCAAAAGGACCTCGGCGTGTGCGCGTTTTTGG
>CAYVFO010000316.1:0-1880 GCA_964450975.1 uncultured Elusimicrobia bacterium
TCCTCGAAGCGGTCCATGTTGTCCTTGAGGTCGCCGACGCGAAGGGCCACCAGGACTCCGCGGACAGCAACCCCGACCAGGTTCTCAAGAAGGCGAAGGACGCCCTCAAGTCCCAGGAAGTGCAGGATGAGATCGCGCGCCGCAAGGCCGCGATCGAGGCCGCGAAGAAGGACAAGGGCCAGGCCTCCGGCGGCGTCACGAACGCCGTCCGCGCCGCGTTCTTCGGCATCAACGTCCTGACGGCGGTCTGGGCCGGCCTCAACACCGGCTGGATCGCGCTGCTCCTCGGGGCCGGCGCGTTCGCCGGCTTCATCATCCCCCTCGGCGGCATCGGCGCCATCGCGGGCGCCGTGTTCGCCGAGAAGGTCATGAAGACCTCCGGCGCGAAGACCGCCGGCATGGGTCTCCTCGGCGGCGTGATCGGCTTCGGCATCGGCGTCGTCGGCATGATCTACGGCGGCTACCTCGGCTACGCGGCCGCCTCCGCCACGGCGGCCTGGATCCTCGGCGTCGCCGCGGCCGTCACCGGCTTGCTCGACCTCGGCTGGAAGGCCGTGTTCAAGAAGGACGCGAAGTCCGAGGGCTCCGGCCTCGTCATGGAGCTCGGCATCGGCGCCGCCGTCGTCGCGGTCGCCGCTCTCGTCTCCCGCCCGTTCCGCAATCTCCTGGCGCGCGTCTGGAACGCGTTCCTCGGCCTCTTCGGCATGGGCGTCAAGAAGATGGAGACGCCTGAAGTCATGGCTCAGCGCATCATCGACGAGCTCAACGCGCAGAAGCCCGTCTACAACCGCAAGGTCCAGGAAGCCTCGACCCTCGTCGAGAAGCTCCGCCTCCAGATCGAGAAGCAGTCGGCGCAGTCCGCCGAGCTCGACCGCTCCGTGACCGCGATCCTCTCCGACTCCGACCCGCTCAACGACGTCATGGCCGAGACGCTCCTCAACCAGAAGAAGACGGTCGACGCCTCCACGGCGATGACCCAGGAGCAGCTGACTCTCTCCGAGAAGACCCTCGCCGACATCAAGGACGAGCGCGTGCGCTTCTTCTCCGACCGCGAGGAGATGCTCGCGAAGATCAACGCGGGCCTCACGAAGTCCAAGGCCGCCGAGATCCAGAAGGAGATCGCCAAGCTCAAGGGCGGCTTCCAGATCGGCGACCTCAAGGACAACATGGACCGCTTCGAGGACGCGGTCAACGACAAGGTCGCCGACGCGAAGGGCCACGCCGACTCCGCGGACAGCAACCCCGACCAGATCCTCAAGAAGGCCAAGGACGCGCTGAAGAACTCCGAGGTCCAGGACGAGATCGCGCGCCGCAAGGCCGCCATCGAGGCCGCGAAGAAGGACAAGGCGCAGGGTTCCGGCCTGATCCTCGAGCTCGGCATCGGCGCCGCCGTCGTCGCCGTGGTCGCTCTCGTCTCCCGGCCGTTCCGCAATCTGCTCGCCCGCGTCTGGAACGCCTTCCTCGGCATTTTCGGCATGGGCGTCAAGAAGCTCGAGACGCCCGAAGTCATGGCGCAGCGCATCATCGACGAGCTCAACGCGCAGAAGCCGGTCTACAACCGCAAGGTCCAGGAGGCCTCGACGCTCGTCGAGAAGCTCCGCCTGCAGATCGAGAAGCAGGAGGGCCAGTCGAAGGAGCTCGACCGCTCCGTGACCGCGATCCTCTCCGACTCCGACCCCCTCAACGACGTCATGGCCGAGACGCTCCTCAACCAGAAGAAGACCGTCGACGCCTCGACCGTCATGACGAAGGAGCAGCTCGCGATCTCCGAGAAGACCCTCGCCGACATCAAGGATGAGCGCGTCCGCTTCTTCTCCGAGCGCGAGGAGATGCTCGCCCGCGTCAACGCCGGCCTGACGAAGGCCAAGGCCGCCGAGATC
>CAYVFO010000317.1:0-1877 GCA_964450975.1 uncultured Elusimicrobia bacterium
GAGCCGCGGAGGCCGGCGGCGCGGCGAGCGCGTTCAGCGCCTCCTCGACGAGCGGCGCGAGCGCGGGATCGAGGCGCATCGCCTCCTTGTACTCGGCGATCGCCTTCGCGATCAGGCCGACCTTCTCGAGCACCATCGCGTGGTAGAAGCGGCCCATGGCGTTGTCCGGCTCGAGCTGCAGGCCCTGCTCGATGAGCCGCATCGCGTCCGCCGTCTTGCCGATCTGGAGCAGAGCGTAGCCCTTCTCGAACATCGCGGCCGCGGCGCCGGGGTCGAGCTTGAGGGCCTCGTCGGCGTCCTTGATCGCCGCCTCCCAGTTCTTGTTCTTGGGCAGGTTGGAGATGTGCGCGCGCAGGATGCGGGCGCGGACGTTCCCGGGATCGAGCATGAGCGCGCGCGAGAGCTCGAAGAGCGCGCCGTTGGAGTCGCCGAGGGCGAGCTTGCCGACCGCGGACTGGATCAGGGCCTGCGCCTGGGAGCGCGGCGTGACGCCGGGGCCGATGCCGGCGGCGGCGATCGCCAGGCGCTCGGCGGCCGCCTTCTGCTCGGCGGGAGTGCGCGGCTTGTAGCCGCCCGCGGGGGCGGCGCCGGCCCGCTCGGCGTCGGCTGAGGTCTTGTCGCCGGCATCGCTCTTGAGGCCGAACTCCCCCTTCATCGCGCCGGCGACGCGGCCGGCGGCGTCGCCCTGCTCCTGGGAGTAGCGGTACACGGAGCGGGCGAGAACGTTCTTGGGATCGAGCTTGATCGCGGCGCGCGCGTCGGCCTCGGCGCCCGCGCGGTCGCCCGCCTTGTTCTTGAGGCTCGCGCGCATCGCGAGGGCGTTCGGATCCTCGGGCTTCGACTCGACGAAGCGATTGACGACCCGCATCGCCTGGTCGGGGTCCTTCTCGGCGAACTGCTCGAACGCGCCGCCGGGCAGGAAAGTCGTGGCCAGGTCGTCGGCGCCGGCCTGCTCGCCGCGGATGAGGCCGAGGTTGTCCCCGTCGCGGAGCGTGTTCAGTCTCGTCTGGGGGTCCACGGTCGCGATCCGGGTCTCGGCCTCGCGATTGATGACGGCTATATCCTCGTCGAGTTCCGTGCGCAGCGTCTCGAGCTTGGTCTCCTCCGGCTTCGTCAGGCCGGTGGCCTGCGTCAGGATGTCCAGCTGCTTCGCGTTATAGAGTCCGATCGGCCGGTTCTGCTTGCCGCCGCGCAACGTGGAGTGGCCCGCCGGCCGCTGTCCGTCGGAATTCAAGGACGGTGCGTCGGGCGAACCCTCGACGAAGGCCGCCAACGCGATCATGTCGGAGGTGTACGTGGCCTTGAGGCCGTTCTGCGCCGCGTAGCGGTCGAGCGCCGGCCCGAGAGCCTTCAGATTGCGGAGTGCGTCCGCGCGGATCGCCGGCGAATTGCGGGGGATCGCGCCCAGGATGTAGTAATTCGCGTTGTAGGAGGCGACGAGGCCGTCGAACGCTTCCCGCACTTTATCCT
The DNA here is from genome assembly GCA_964450975.1 of uncultured Elusimicrobia bacterium. GTDB lineage: Bacteria > Elusimicrobiota > Elusimicrobia > UBA1565 > UBA9628 > GWA2-66-18. Next base: position 1,471 of record CAYVFO010000317.1, read on the forward strand.
GCGCGGATACCGGCGGAGCCGTCAGCGCCAGGACGAAGAGGGCCAGCAGGGAGATAGTGTTTCTCATCGGAGCGGGGTCAGAGGAGTCGCGAGATCGGGATGAATGGCGCGCTTGACGCCCTTGATCAGGAACGCCAGAGCGAGCGCGGCGAGGCCTCCGTACAGGGCGAGGCGGCCGTTCGACGGCAGGCGGCCTTCGGGAGCGCCGGGCGCCGGGGCGCCGCCGCGCAGGCGGGCGAGCGCCTCGTCGACGAGGGGCTTGAGGCCCGGATCGAGCTCGGCGGCCTTCACGAACGACGCGATCGCGTCGGCCGTGCGATCGAGCTTCTCGAGGATCATGCCGCGGTAGAGGTGGCCCATCGCGTTGAGCGGGTCGGTCTTGAGCGCGGCCTCGACGTCGGCGAGCG
>CAYVFO010000318.1:0-1876 GCA_964450975.1 uncultured Elusimicrobia bacterium
ACGACCGTGCACCACTTCGCGTAGATGCCGAGGAGGTAGGCGTCGACCTTCACGTCGGCCTTCACGTCGTAGAGGATCCCGTCGCGCGTCCCGAGCGCGTCGGCGACCGCCTTCGCGTAGGACGCGTCGCCCCACGCGAACAGGAACACCGCCGAGCGGTTGCACGACTTGCCGGTCACGACGGGATCGTCGGGGGCGGACTTCACCTCGGCGGGCGTCGCCGTGCGGTAGCCGCGCGGGACCTTGATGTCGGTATAGAGGAGGCCGCAGGACGAGGCCGACAGTGCGAGCAGCGCGAGGAGGAGGTGTCTCATGGCGAAATGATAGTAAAATCCCGCTCATGCACATGACCCATCACGAGGAGAAGCACTTCACGGCGAGCGAGGCGGTCCGCGACCTCGTGATCGGCGTCTCCGACGGCCTCACGGTCCCGTTCGCGCTCGCGGCCGGACTCACCGGCGCCGTCGCGGCCTCGAAGCTCGTGATCACGGCCGGCATGGCCGAGATCGCCGCGGGCACGATCGCGATGGGCCTCGGCGGCTACCTCGCGGCGCGCGGCGAGGCCGAGCACTACGCGGCCGAGAAGCGCCGCGAGCACGCCGAGGTCGCCGAGAAGCCTCACGTCGAGCGCGAGGAGGTCGCGGCCGTGTTCCGGCACTACGGCCTCACCGCCGAACAGATCGACCCGATCCTCCGGAACTTCGAGAAGAACGAGGAGTCCTGGGTGGACTTCATGATGCGCTTCGAGCTCGGGCTCGAGCGGCCGGATCCGGGGCGCTCGTGGCGCGCCGCGCTGACGATCGGCGGCGCGTACGCGGTCGGCGGGCTCGTGCCGATGGCGCCCTACTTCTTCTTCGACGACGCGCGCGCCGCGCTGCCGTGGTCGGCCGCCGTGACTTTGGCCTCTTTGCTCGCCTTCGGCTTCGTCAAAGGGAAGCTGACGTCCGGCCGCCCCTGGCGGTCGGCCCTCCACACGACGGCGGTCGGCGGACTCGCGGCCGCCGCGGCCTTCGGCATCGCCCGCCTCATCGGCTGAATTTGGTAGAATCTCCGTCGGAGATTCACATGACCACCGCGACCCCCGACGCGCCCGCCCTGAAGCCGATCGTCATCGGCTCCCCCGAGCACAAGGAGCTGCTCTGCTCCTTCTTCGTGGACACCCACGATCCGTACAAGCCCGCGGAGCTCAAGTGGCCGCCGCTCGGCGACGTCGCGGCCGAGCGCCTCAAGGCGCTGCCGATCTGGGAGGAGGCCGTCCGCACCGAGGCGGAGACCGCGCTCGCCGTGCTCGAGATGGGCAAGGCCGAGAAGGACCCCGTCCTCGCGCACGCGATCACTCTGCAGGGCATGGAGGAGCAGCGCCACGCGGACATCCTCAAGCTCCTGACCGAGAAATACGGCATCAGCGTCCCCTCGTTCAACCCCGCGGCCCCGACCGACCCGAACTGGGCGTTCATGCGCATCGGCTACGGCGAGTGCTTCGATTCGTTCTTCGCGTTCGGCCTGTTCGCGCTCGCGCGCGACTCGGGCTTCTTCCCTCCTTCGCTCGTCGAGCTCTTCGAGCCGATCATGCAGGAGGAGGGCCGCCACATCATCTTCCACGTGAACTGGGTCGCCTACAACCAGGCGAAGCTCCCGTACGCCGGCCGCCCGCGCTACGTCTTCAAGCGCGGCCTGGCGATGTGGCTTCAGGCGCTTTCGCGCCTCAAGACGGCGATGCGCATCAAGGGCACCGCCGAGCAGGACAACTTCACGATGAACGCGCACTCGCAGTTCGGCGACATCTCGCCGCGCCAGTTCGTCGAGCTGTGCCTGCGCGAGAACGAGAAGCGCCTCGCGCCGTACGACCCCCGGCTCCTTCGCCCGCAGCTCGTCC
>CAYVFO010000319.1:0-524 GCA_964450975.1 uncultured Elusimicrobia bacterium
AGCCGTCGCCCGAGAAGAGCACGCGCTTGTGGCGGTTCAGGTTCTCGCGCACGACCTCCTGGATCGCCGCTCTGCGCTCGCCGGGGCTCTTGGCCTTCTTCTCGATCTCGTCGGAGAGTCCGTCGAGCGCGTCGGCCACGGCCGTGTTGAGGAAGATGTTCGGGTAGGCGATCGTCTGGCTCGAGCCGACCGCGCGGAACTCGAACTTGTTGCCGGTGAAGGCGAAGGGCGAGGTGCGGTTGCGGTCGGTGTTGTCCTTGATGACCGCCGGGATCTGGTCGATGCCGAGCGAGATCCACTGCGGGTCGGTGCCCTTCGTGGTCACGCCCTTCTCGAGGTCGTTGAGGACCTTCGTCAGCTGCGCGCCGAGGAAGATCGACATGATCGCGGGAGGCGCCTCGTTGGCGCCGAGGCGGTGGTCGTTGCCGGACGAGGCGATCGACGCGCGCAGCAGCAGGGCGTGCGTGTGGACCGCCTTGATGATGGACACGAGGAAGGTCAGGAACTGCAGGTTCTCGTGCGGC
>CAYVFO010000319.1:534-1863 GCA_964450975.1 uncultured Elusimicrobia bacterium
CGGCGTGTCGCCGGGGCTCAGCAGGTTGTTGCCGAACTCGTCGGACAGCGACCAGTTGTTGTGCTTGCCCGAGCCGTTGACGCCCGCGAACGGCTTCTCGTAGGTGAGAGCCGCGAGCCCGTGGCGCTCGGCCACGCGCTTCATGATGTCCATGACGAGCTGGTTGTGGTCGACGGCGACGTTCGCCTCCTCGTAGACCGGCGCGCACTCGAACTGGTGCGGCGCGACCTCGTTGTGGCGGGTCTTGAGCGGGATGCCGAGCTTGTAGAGCTCGCTCTCGAAGTCGGTCATGAACGAGAACACGCGGTCCTTGATCGCGCCGAAGTAGTGGTCCTCGAGCTGCTGGCCCTTGGGAGAGCCCGCGCCGAAGAGCGTGCGGCCCGCGAGCAGCAGGTCGGGGCGCGCGTCGTAGTACTCCTTGTCGATCAGGAAGTACTCCTGCTCGGCGCCGAGGGTCGCGACGACCTTCTTCGCGTCGCTCTGGAACAGCGAGAGCACGCCGAGAGCGGCGTCGTTGAGCGCGGTGATCGAGCGCAGGAGCGGCGTCTTCGTGTCGAGCGCGTGCCCCGTGTACGAGACGAAACAGGTCGGGATGCAGAGCGTGGAGCCGCCCTGGTTCTCGAGGATGAACGCGGGAGACGTCGGGTCCCACGCGGTGTAGCCGCGGGCCTCGAACGTCACGCGCAGTCCGCCGGACGGGAAGGAGGAGGCGTCGGGCTCGGCCTGCGAGAGCATCGCGCCGGTGAAGGTCTCGAGGACCTTGCCGTTGCCGGTCGGATCGATGAACGCGTCGTGCTTCTCGGCGGTCGCGCCGGTCAGCGGCTGGAACCAGTGGCAATAGTGGGTGGCGCCCTTCTGGATCGCCCACGTCTTCATCGCGGAGGCGACGGCGTTGGCGCTGTCGAGGTCGAGGCGCTCGCCCTTGGCGGCGGCTTCCTGGACCTTGCGGAACGTGTCCTTCGGCAGGAGGAGCTTCATCGTCTCCAGGCCGAACACGTTGCAGCCGTAGTAATCGGAAACTTTCGGGTGCGCGGGCTGGGCGGATCGCGAGGACTTGTTCTTGGTGGTGGGCATGTCGACGGCTCCGTGTCGGCGGCTAGGGGTCATTCTTCCCTCCAGTCGAATTTTAGCGGCGGCGACGGGCTATCCGTGGCCGGCTTCTATCGCCGACTTCAGGCCTCCTCCGTCGAGGACATTGTAGGAATCTTCGTCGTCTTAAGTCCAGGGTGCCAGGGTCCTAGGACCGGTCCCAGATATATATGGGAATGATGTCGGCGATGTGTTTGGGCCCCCGGACCCGTACGGATTCCAAAGGTTCGCGCGTAGAAT
>CAYVFO010000320.1:0-1847 GCA_964450975.1 uncultured Elusimicrobia bacterium
GCTGGGCCCTCCCGAAGACCGTCATCGACAACGACTTCCTCCATAAGGAGGTCGGCCTCAAGAAGGGCGAGGACTGGTGCAAGTCCCGCCTCGGCATCGAGACGCGCTACTCGGTCCTCTCGCGCGAGTACATCAAGAAGACGAAGAACGCCGACCCCGTCGCCGCGATCGTGCACGCGCGCGCCAACGGCGAGACGCCCGTCACGCTCGGCCTGCGCGCCGCGCAGCAGGCGCTCGCGCACACCGGCGTCAAGCCGAAGCAGATCGGCATGGTCGTCGTGAACTGCGACCTCCCCTTCGACCTCGTCCCCGGCACGGCGAACTACATCGCCAAGGAGCTCGGCGTCGGCTCCGGTCCGCACATCGATCTCAACACCGCCTGCTCCTCGTTCGCGCGCCACATGAAGTACTTGGGCGACCTGCGCGACGACTCGTGGCCCGAGTTCGTCCTCACGATCCAGACGAGCTGCTACACGACGCGCACGAGCTACGCCGCCGACTCGATCGACGGCTACATCTGGGGCGACGGCGCCGCCGCGCAGCTGTGCTCGCTCAAGCACAAGGGCCGCGTGAAGGTGGAGCCGATCGTCTTCGAGTCCGCTCCCGAGGGCGCGCCCGACGTCATGGTCGACGGCACGAAGCACTTCTGGCAGGACGGCGGCAAAGTCCGCGAGTTCTCGATCCGCAAGACCGTCGAGACCTTCGAGGCCGTCGCGGCCGCCAAGAAGCTCTACGCCGACGAGGTCTACACCGTCACGCATCAGGCCAACAAGGTCATGATGGACTCGATTCTCGGGCACCTGCACCTGCCGCAGGAGCGCCACATCCACAACGTGACGCGCCAGGGCAACATCGCCGCCGCGGGCATGCCGTCGGCGGTCGCGCAGCATCTCGACAAGCTGCACAAGGGCGACAAGATCGTCTACGCCGTCCTCGGCGCCGGCCTCGCGTGGGGCGGCGGCCTCATGGAGATCCAATAATGGACATCGCGGTGGTGACGGGAGCTTCCGGCGGCATCGGCGCGGCGATCGCGAAGATGATTCACGAGAAGAGCGGCGGCCAGCTGACGGTCTGCCTGCACTACAACGGCAACAAGGCCGCGGCCGAGGCGGTCTCGAAAGAAATTCCGGGCTCTTTCATCGTTCAGGCGGATTTGTCGTCGGCCGAAGGCCGCAAAGCTCTACTGGATGCCGTGCTGGCGAAGGGTTCTCCCTTCGCTCTGATCAACAACGCCGGCATCGACAAGCCCCACGAGCCCGCTCTCATGATCAGCGAGGCGTCGTACGACAAGATTCTCAACACGAACCTCAAGGCGCCGCTGCTGCTCATGATCGACTTCGCCAAAGAGATGTCGCGCAACGAGGCGGGCGTGATCGTCAACGTGTCGTCCGTCCTCGCTCGCAAAGCCGTCGTCGGCTCCGCCGTCTACCGCGCCTCGAAGGCCGCCCTCGAGGCCCTCACCGCGCAGTTCGCCGCCGAGCTCGGCCCCAAGGGCGTGCGCGTCGTCGCGGTCGCCCCCGGCTTCATCGAGACCTCGATGACCGCGGGCATCCCCGAGGAGCAGCGCGCCGGCATCAAGAAGGACGTCGCTCTCGGCGCCTTCGGCGCGCCCGAGGCGGTCGCGGAGACCGTCTGGCACGCGATCGAGAACCAGTACCTCACCGGCGCCGTGATCGCCGTCGACGGAGGCATGGCGCTGTAATGAGCGACCTCACGCCCTCCGAAGTCCTCGAGCTCGTCCCGCATCGGGCTCCGTGCCGCTTCCTCGACGCCGTCCTCGAGGTCGGGAAGGAGCGCATCGTCTCGCGCTACACCTGGAAGGACCAGGACTGCGAGGGCCACTTCCC
>CAYVFO010000321.1:0-1843 GCA_964450975.1 uncultured Elusimicrobia bacterium
CGCCGGCTACCGCCGAGCCGATCACCACGAGCGCGATCATGCCCGCTTTCGTCGCCAGGAGTCCGCCGCCCGCAAGGAGGCCGCCGCCGCCGGCGGCTCCACCGACCCCGCCGACGCCCGCGAGGCCGCCGGACGCGCCACTGCCGCCTCCGAAGAGGGAGCCGAGCACACCAGTCGACTTTTTCTTGTCGTCGTTGGTGGTGAGAACCTCGGCCTTGATATCGGGCATCTGCGCTTTCGGATCCATAAAAGCCTCCTGCTAAATTGTCCTAATTCCCCGTCGAAGCGCCCATGCGGCGCTTCGCGGCGTCCAGCTGCTGCTGCTCTTCGAGCTTGCGAACCTTCTCTTCCTGATCGGCTTGTCTCTGGACGGCCTGCATGATAACTTGGCTCACCATTCCACCCGCCGGACCGCCGATCGCGCCGCCGATCACGATGCCGACCATCTGCATCGCGAGCTGCTTGGCGAACTGGCTGTTGTCCATGTCGCTCTGCCCGACGTCGGCGCCGGGCGGAGGCTCGAGCTTCTTCTCGTTGAGCTTGGGATCGGAGAGCTTGAGATTGACGGGCGCGGAATCGAGCGCCTCGTAAGTGCCTCCGGCGATCGCGGCGCCGCCGCCCTGGATCGCGTTGCCGCCCTTGCTGCCGTCGAACGCGGCGCGGAGAGAAGAAGACGCCTGATCGTTGCTCCGGCTGCCGAGACCCTGCTGCGCCTGCGCCGCCGCGGAGCGGAGAGCGGCCATGCCCTTCGACGCGGCGCCTTTCTCCTCGGGGCCGTCCGTCAAAGACTTCGTCGTGCCGAAGCCGACGTTCGCGTTCTTCGAGCCGAAGGCGCCGGAGCCGCCGCCCGCCGAGCCCGCGCGCCCGCCGCCCGCCGAGCCCATGCCCGACAGCGAAGAGCCGGACAGTTTCGGAGAGTTGAAGCCGCGCTGCGCCTGCTTGTCGCCCCAGCCGCCGTTGCCGTCCGCGACTTTCTTGAGCGCGTTCGAAAGATTGCCGCCGCCGACGGAAGCCGAGCCCGCGGTCGCGGCGGCCTTCGTCTCGTCGAGACCGGCGCCCTCTTCATCGGGAAGAGGCTGGAACAAGGACGAGCCCATCAGGCCGTCGTCTTTCTTCTTGCGGGCGATGGCGTCCATCGTCAAATTGGGACCGGAGTCGTCCGGAGCGAAAGTTTGCTCGGCATTATCGTCGATTTTCGGCTCGACGCGATTGACGCTCTCCGAGCCGATGGCCTTTTCGCCCATCATCGGCATCAAAAGCCACATGCCGGTCACGCCGAAGCCGATCAGGATGACCCACCAGTACTTCTTAAAAGGGTCGTCGGCCTGCGTGACCATGTAGCGCGGCGCCATCGGAGCCAATGTAACGCTCATATGTGTTCTTTTGGAAGTGTAGCCCTACCCCTATTTTTTGTCAAGGAAATGGGGTCTCTTTACCTAGTTTTTACCGTTGGGTGGCGGGCGTAGCGCGGCCGTCTATGGCGCGCACGGCGGCCGTATGGAGGTCCCGCAGCGGTGGTAGCGCTCCTCGGCGCGGGGATTGTGGGCCTTTTTGACGACCTCGTCGATTTGGGTGCCCAGATCCGGCACCAGGATGGACGGGGCCACGAAACGGCCTTCCATTTTGTCCCCCATCTCGTTCGGGCCTTTAAAAGGAAGAGCGCCGGTCAGCATCTCGTAGAGCGTCACGCCCAGGGAGAAGACGTCGGATTCCTTCACGACCGCCCCCATCGCCTGCTCCGGGGCCATATACACCGGCGTGCCGACGATCGTGTTGGTCGTGGTCAGCAGGGAGTCCTTCACCTGCCGCGCGATGCCGAAATCCATGACCTTGACCCAGCCGC
>CAYVFO010000322.1:0-701 GCA_964450975.1 uncultured Elusimicrobia bacterium
GACGGAGACCTCCCCGAGAAGCGCGCCCTCGGAGAGGGCGTCGGGGAAGTCCGCGGCGGGCGCGACGGCGGAGACGGGCTTCTCCCCCTCGTCCTTGAGGTTGGTGAGAGAGACCTTCAGCGCGTCGGACATGGGCGGAGGCCGCGCCTTCGCTTAGGCGACCGCGTCTTCCTTGAAAGTCGCGACGAGGTCGGCCATGACCGCGTCCATCTCGGCGTACGCGCCCTTCTGGACGGCGGCGACCTTCTTGAAGTCGAGCGCGAGCATCGACGCGTCGCCCAGGCCGGCGACGAGGGCCAGGCCCTCGCTGGTGACGAAGCCCGCGGAGTGCGCCGCGTGGATCTTCGCCATCTTGCGCCACGCCTCGTGGCTGAAGAGCACCGCTTCCGGCTTCTCGGCCTTGGCCGCCGCGCGGCAGAACGCGCCCGCGGTCTCGGCGTAGGTCATGAGCTCGCCGAGCTTGGTGTGGGCCAGCTGGTTGGACGTGAGCTTCTGGTCGTAGCAGGCCTTGAGGACCTGCGACAGCGAGCGCAGCGCGACGGCCGCAGCGTCCGCGCCGACCGACGGACCCTTCGCGTGCAGCGCGTCGAGCTCGTCCGCCAGCTTGTCGTAGTACTTGCCCTCGGCGTTGATGTTCGCCTGCCAGCGCTCGCGGAAGGTCGTGAGCTGGAGGATCTCCGAGGTGCCCTCGTAGATGCAGG
>CAYVFO010000322.1:711-1837 GCA_964450975.1 uncultured Elusimicrobia bacterium
ATGTCGCGCTTGAGCTTCTCGACGGGGAACTCGCGCACGTAGCCGTTGCCGCCGTAAGCCTGGATCGCGTTGTTGCAGGCGGTGTCCGCGGTGTCGGAGGCGAGCATCTTGGCGATCGCGCCCTCGGTCTGCAGGCCCTCCTCGCCGGAGTCGATGCGGCGGGCGACCTCCTCGACGAACGCGCGCGCGGCCTCGAGCCGGGCGGCGAACGGGACGATGAGCTTGTGCGTCATGCCCTGCTTGGTGCAGAGCGGCTGGCCGCCGACCTTGCGCTGCTGCGAGTAGCGGATCGCGTGCTCGAGGGCCTTCCAGCCCGTGCCGAGCGCCATCGCCGCGACCATGAGGCGCGTGTAGCCGAACACGGCCTGCGCCTGGCGCAGGCCCTTGCCCTCGACGCCGCCGACGAGATTCTCGATCGGAACGTAGACGTCCTGCAGGTTGACGGGGCAGGTGTCGGAGAGGCGGATGCCGTGCTTGTCCTCGTGCTTGTCGACGGTGAGGCCCTTGGTCCCCTTCTCGACGATGAACCAGGAGACGCCCTTCGGCGCGCGGGCGAGGATGGTGAACACGCCGGCCACGCCGGCGTTGGTGATCCACATCTTGCCGCCGGTGATCTTGTAGCCGACGACCTTGTCGCCTTCCATCACGCGCTCGGCCTTCGTCTTGAGGTGCAGCAGGTCGGAGCCGGCCGCGGCCTCGGTCGCGCCGTAGGCGACGTAGCAGCGGTCCGTGGCGATCTTCGTGATCCACTTCTGCTTCTGCTCTTCGGTGCCGCCCATCATGATGGGGTCCATGCCGAGGAACGTCGCGAAGACGGAGGTGCACACGCCGAGGTCGATCTTGGAGAGCTCCTCGCAGGCGCGGTAGATGTCGTAGGAGTTGCCGCCGAGGCCGCCGTACTTGTTCGGGATCATGATCAGGTTGCAGGCGACCTGATCGGGATCGTAGAGGTCGGTCATCTCCTTCGTCGGGAAATGATTCTCCTTGTCGAGCTCGATGAGCTTGGAGTGAGGAAAATTCTTCTTGCCGTACTCGCGGATGGTCTCCAAGACCATCGTGCGGGTTTCCAGGTCCATCCCGGTGCCAAGGCTCTCAGCGACGCTCATGTGGTTGTCCTCTCTGAAAA
>CAYVFO010000323.1:0-1834 GCA_964450975.1 uncultured Elusimicrobia bacterium
GGCCGCGAGGAGGAGGAAGCGAGGGGTCTTCATACTATCTCCATGGGCGACCCCAAAAAGCCCGCGAAGGCTAGGCCGCGAGAGCTTGGGGTCGGCCTACACGGAGGATAGGCCCGGGACCTTGATTTGTCAAGCCCTCGCGAGCTTACAAAGGACGGCTAGTCGTCGTCCCCGCCCGACTTGTCGCGGGGCGGTTTGCCGGCGGCGAGCCAGGCGAGGTAGGCCTCGATGAAGGCGTCGAGGTCGCCGTCCATGACGTTCTGGATCTGCGACGTCTGGCAGCCCGTGCGCAGGTCCTTGACCATCTGGTAGGGCATGAAGACGTAGGAGCGGATCTGGTGGCCCCAGGCGATGTCGCCCATCTCGCCGTAGTGCTTCTCGACGGCCGAGCGCTTCTTGTCGAGCTCGATCTGGTAGAGCTTGGCCTTGAGCATGCGCATCGCGTTGACGCGGTTCTGCATCTGCGAGCGCTCGGTCTGGCAGGCCACGACGAGCCCGGAGGGCTTGTGGCGGATGCGGACCGCGGTCTCGACTTTGTTGACGTTCTGGCCGCCGGCGCCGCCGGCGCGGAACGTCTCGAGCTCGATGTCCGCGTCCTTGACCTCGATGTTGATGTCGTCCTCGATGTCGGGGAGGACGTCGAGCGAGGCGAAGCTCGTGTGGCGGCGCTTGTTGGCGTCGAAGGGGCTGATGCGCACGAGGCGGTGCACGCCCTTCTCGCCCTTGAGCAGGCCGTAGGCGTTGGGGCCGCGCACGAAGGCGGAGATGCTCTTGATGCCGGCGCCGTCGCCCTTCTGGTACTCGGTGATCTGGACGCCGTAGCCGTTCTTCTCGGCCCAGCGCTCGTACATGCGCCACAGCATCTCGGCCCAGTCGCAGGCCTCGAGTCCGCCCGCGCCGGCGTTGAGGCTGACGATCGCGTCGTCCTTGTCGAACTCGGCGGAGAGCTTGAGCTTCATGTCCATCGCGCGCAGGAGCTTCTCGGCGTCGCCGATGTGCTTGGAGACCTCTTTGATCTCGTTCTCGTCCTTCATCTCGACGGCGAGCTCGCAGTGCGCCTTGAGGTCCTCGATCGTGACGGCCGTCTTGTCGTACTCGGACAGGAGCTTCTTGAGGTCGTTGAGCTCCTTGGACTTCTTCTTCGCCTTGACCGAGTCCGCCCAGAACGCGGGCTCGCCGGCCTCCGCCTCGCGGGCGGCGACCTCCTTGCGGAGCTTGGGCAGGTCGAGGAACTTGGCGACCTTGGAGAGGAGGGCGCCCATCTCGTCGATCTTGGCGGCGGTCTCGGTGAACACGGGAGCCCTATTCTACCAAGCTATGAGGCCCTATCCTTATATTAGGGCTTCAATCCGGCGAAAAGCTTGAGGGTCTGGGCGTGGAGCTTCGCGGTCGCCTCGGGCGTCGGGCCGTAGCCGCCCCCCAAAGTCACCGCGACGGGAACGCGCGCCGCGACGAAGGTCTCGCGCACCGCGTTGTCGCGGTCGAGCAGGCCCCGGTCGGTCAGCTTCAGGCCGCCGAGCGAGTCCTTCTCGTGGCAGTCGACGCCGGCCTGATAGAGCACGAGATCGGGCTTGTGGTCGACGACGGCCTTGAGGCCGTGCTTGAGCTTGTCGTAGTACTCGGCGTCGCCGCAGCCGGGCAAAAGCTCCACGTCGAGCGAGGAGCGCTGCCGCTTGCCGGGGTAGATGCCGTACTGGTGCATCGAGAACGTGAACGTCTCGGCGTCTCCGGCGAAGATCGCGGCGGTGCCGTTGCCCTGGTGCACGTCGAGGTCGACGACCGCCGCGCGGCGGATCTTCCCCTCTTTGCGGAGCTTGAGGATCGCGACCGCGAG
>CAYVFO010000324.1:0-332 GCA_964450975.1 uncultured Elusimicrobia bacterium
CCGGCGCCGCGACGCTGGACCTCATGGCGATGAAGGGCGCGCAGAAGACGAAGGGCCCGGCGTGCGCGTCGTGCGCGCTCGAGAGCCGCTGCCTCGGCTTCGAGCGGGAGTACGCCGGCCGCTACGGCGACGCCGACTTCAAGCCCGTCGCCAAGAAGAGCCTCGCGAGGAGCGCGCGATGAGGGCCCGCCCGCACGACGCCGCCGCGCGCCGCCTGCTCGTCCGCGGGCACGAGCTCGTCGTCGCCGGCAAGGCGTCCGCCGCGCGCCCGTTCTTCGACCGCGCGCTCGCCCGCGACCCCGAGGCGGCCTACGGATTCCTCTATAGGGCCG
>CAYVFO010000324.1:378-1833 GCA_964450975.1 uncultured Elusimicrobia bacterium
ATCTCGACGCTCTCGCCGCTCTTCCCGCCGTCCGCTACGTGAAGTACCGCGAGTTCGAGATCCCTGCGCCGTCGACGTACCCCGGCTTCGACGCCAAGCTCGACGCGTTCGCCGCGCGCTCGAAGCATCCGTTCGCGTACCTGCTTCGCGCGTTCGTGCGCCGCGCCGGCCTGCGCTACCAGGAGGCGATCGCCGACATGGAGAAGGCGGCCCGGCTCGCGCCGCGCAACGCGGGCCTGCGCGCGGTGCTCGCGCGCGTGCGCTTCGTCAACCGGCTTCCCGACGAGGCGCTCGCGGACCTCGACGCCGCCTCGCGCCTCGATCCGTCGTGCGGCTGGATCCGCGCCTGGCGCGGCGAGGCCCTCCGGCACCGCGGCCGGCTCAAGGAGGCGCTCGCGGATACGCGCCGGGCGATCGCGCTCGACCCGTACTACTTCCGCTCCTACGCGTGGCGCGGGGGGATCCTGCGCCTCATGGGGAACCCGCGCGCGTCGCTGCCCGACTTCGACCGCGCGCTCTCCGTGGACTGGAACTACTGGTGGGGCCTCAAGCCCGGCGGCCGCGAGGCCGACCCGAACCTCTCCTGGGTGCTCCATGAGCGCTCGCTGGCGCTGCGCGCGCTCGGCCGGACCGGCGACGCGGTGCGCGCTCTCGGCGAGGCGCACCGCCTGAACACGCGCTACGTCTGGGTCTGGAGCCCGCGCCGCGAGGCGGCGGAGTTCTCCGCGGCCGAGGCCGAGCTCGACGCGCGCCTCAAGAAGGCGCCCCGCGACGCGTGGGCGCGCGCCTGGCGCGGCTGGACGCGCCTCGAGGCCGGCCGGCCCGTCGAGGCGCTCGCCGACCTCGAGCTCGCCGCCCGCTCCCTGCCGAAGGAGGCGTGCGTCGCGCTGTGGCGCGCGCGGGCGCTCTCCGGCTCCGGCCGGACGAAGGAGGCGCTCGCGGAGGCGGGCCGCGCGCGCCACAGGAGGCGCGCGAGCCTTTGCGGCGCGCGCTCGCGCTCGATCCGGCCAACGCGGGCGCCGCCGCGTGGCGCGCGGAGGCCTTGAGATGAGCCGCTTCCCCGCCGAGACGGACCGCGAGCGCGCCTGGCGCCTGCTCGAGCTCGATCCCGAGGAGTCCTCGGGCGCTCCGCGCGTCTCCTTGCTGCGCTTCTCCGCCGCCGCGCGCGTCCGCGCCAGCCGCGGGCGCATGGCTGAGGCCGCGCGCCGCCTTCTCGGCGTCCGCGGGCGCGAGGACGAGCGCGCGCGGCTGCTGCTGCGCCTCGGGCTGCCCGACGCCGCCGTCGGCGCGCGCTCTCCCGAGCTGCGCGGCGAGGCGCTCGCCGCCTCCGGGCGCTTCGCGGAGGCCGCCGCCGCGCTCGCGCGGACGCGCTCCCTCTGGGGGCTTCTCTGGCTCGCGGAGTCCCTGCGCCGCAGCGGGGATCCGCGCGGCGCCTCGCGCGCTCTCTCCGCGGCG
>CAYVFO010000325.1:0-1820 GCA_964450975.1 uncultured Elusimicrobia bacterium
AGGTAGCGCGTCCCGTCCTCGGCCCACACCCAGCAGCCCTCGCCGCGCTCGAGCGCGAACGGAAACTTCTCGTACGTGGGCAGGACGTACTGGTCTTCGAGCTTCATCGAGGCGCTCACGGGTACGTCCCCGCGAACTCGAGGCCGACGGCCTCGTCCCAGCCCATCATGACGTTGAGGTTCTGGATCGCCTGGCCCGACGCGCCCTTGACCAGGTTGTCGATGGCGGAGATGACGCAGATGCGGCCTTCCTGCACGGTGACGAACACGTCGCAGTGGTTGGAGCCGTTGACGGCGTTGAGGGACGGGGGCTCGGGCACCAGGCGCACGAACTCGCTCCCTTTATAGGCCGTGTCGTACAGCGCCTTCACCTTCTCGGCGTTCCAGCCCTTCGGCAGGTCCACCTGGCAGACGGCGTAGATGCCGCGGGCGAACGGGCCGGAGATCGGCACGAGCGAGAGCCGCAACGCCTTCTTGCCCGCGAGCGACTCGAGGATCTGCTCGACCTCGGGGATGTGCTGGTGCGTGAAGGGCTTGTACGCCTTCATGTTCGAGTGCCGCGTCGGGTGGTGCGTGATCGCCGACGGAGAGGCGCCGGAGCCCGAGGAGCCGGTGATCGCGGTGACGGAGACGACGCCGCCGACGCCGCCCTTCGCGAGCGGCCCGAGCGCCAGCGCCGTCGCCGTCGCGAAGCAGCCGGGGTTGGCGACCCACTTCGCCTTGCGGATCTCCTCGCGGTTGAGCTCGACGAGGCCGTAGGCGAACTTCTTGAGGAGCGCGGGCGCCTTGTGCTTGCGCGTGTACCAGACGGGGTAGAGCGACTCGTCCTTGAGGCGGAAGTCGCCCGAGAGGTCGATGATGCGCAGCTTGGAGCCGGCCGCCGCGACGATCGCGGGGACCTCCTCCATCGCGTCGCCGTGGCCGCCCGCGAGGAACAGGCAGTCGAGCTTCGAGTAGTCGAGCTTGCGCGTGAACGACAGGTCCGTGCGGCCGCGCAGGTTCGGATGCGCGAGGAACACGGGCTGGCCGGGGAACGTGGACGACGTCGCGGCCGCGATCTCGACCTTCGGATGGGCGAGCAGGAGGCGGATGAGCTCTCCGCCGGTGAAGCCGGCGCCGCCTTCGATTCCGACCTGGAGCTTCTTCATGCCGCCACCCCCTGGAGGACCCGCTGCTCGACGTGGGCCCCGAGGGCCTCGTACTCGATGCGCGCGTTGATCGCGCGCACGCCGATCTGCTTCTCGATGAACTCCTTGCCGACCGCGTTGTCGGTCGCCGGGCCGGAGATCAGGCCGGCCTCGAGCTTGAAGCGGTTCTTGAACAGCTCGACCGCGCCCCACGCCGCGACGGGATCGTTGGCGCACATCACGTGGATCGAGGCGGCCTTCATGAGCTCCGCGTCGCCGAGAATCTCCTGGACGCCGTACTCGCCCAAGATGCCGTCGCCGAGCTCGATGACGAGCACGTCGGGCTCCTCCTTGTTGAGCGCGTTGATCAGGCCTTTCGCGACGGGCACGGAGACCGCGCCCGTCGTCGAGACGACGCCCGCGTCGGTGAACGACAGCGCCTTCGCGGCGCCGCGGTCGACCATGCTCATCGTGTCGCGCAGGAGCGAGACGCCGGTGAGCTTGGCCGCGCAGACCTTGAGGCCCTTCTTGTCGAGCCAGCGGATGATCTCGCCGCAGGCGAACGTCTTCCCCGCGTTCATGCAGGTGCCCGAGACGAAGACGATCGGCGCGGAGGGCTCGAGCGTGTCGGCCCACGGAATCGCGCCGGTGCGGATGGACGCGGGGACGCCGACGCGCTCGCCCAGATGGGGGA
>CAYVFO010000326.1:0-1818 GCA_964450975.1 uncultured Elusimicrobia bacterium
GCCACGCAGGCGCCGCAGCCGATGCAGGCCGCCGCGTCCATCGCCTTCTCGGCGACGTCGTGGGCGATCAGCATCGAGTTCGCGTCGACGGCGTTGCCGGTGTTGATCGAGCAGAAGCCGCCGGCCTGCTGGATGCGGTCGAACGCGGAGCGGTCGACGCAGAGGTCGCGGACGACGGGGAACGCGCCCGCGCGGAAGGGCTCGATGACGATCGTGTCGCCGTCCTTGTAGCGGCGCATGTGGAGCTGGCAGGTCGTCGCGCCGCGGTCGGGCCCGTGCGCCTGGCCGTCGATCATGAGCGAGCACATGCCGCAGATGCCCTCGCGGCAGTCGTGGTCGAACGCGACCGCGTCGTCGCCCTTGGCGACGAGCTGCTCGTTGAGGACGTCGAGCATCTCGAGGAAGGACATGTCGGGGGAGACGCCCGACAGCGCGTACGTCTTCATGGAGCCTTCGGACTTCGCGTCCTTCTGGCGCCAGATCTTGAGCGTGAGGTTCATGAGGTTGTTTTCCATGGCCTTTCCTTACGCGTAGTTGCGCTGCGCGATGTGCACGTTGTCGAACTTGAGCGGCTCGACGTGCCGCTCGGCCGCCTTGCCCTCGCCCTTGTACTCCCAGGCCGCGACGTGGCAGAACTTCTCGTCGTCGCGCTTGGCCTCGCCGTCGGGAGTCTGGTGCTCCTCGCGGAAGTGGCCGCCGCACGACTCCTCGCGGGTCAGAGCGTCCTTCGCGAGCAGCTCGCCGAACTCGAGGAAGTCGGCCACGCGGCCGGCCCGCTCGAGCGTCTGGTTGAACTCGTCGCCGGAGCCCGTCACCGCGACGGATTTCCAGAACTTCTCGCGCAGCGCCGGGATCTCGGAGAGCGCGGTGTTGAGGCTCTTGGCGGTGCGGCCCATGCCGACGTTGTCCCACATGATGTGGCCGAGCTCGCGGTGCAGCGCGCCCGGGCTCGCCTTGCCGCCGGTCTTGAGCAGCTTCTGCGTGCGCGCGTTGACGGAGGCGACGGCCTCCTTGAACGCGTCGTGCGAGGTCGTGACCTTGCCGAGCTTCGTCCCGGCGAAGTAGCCGCCGATCGTGTACGGAAGGACGAAGTAGCCGTCCGCGAGGCCCTGCATCAGCGCCGAGGCGCCGAGGCGGTTGGCGCCGTGGTCGGAGAAGTTCGCCTCGCCGAGGCAGAACAGGCCGGGCACGGTCGTCATGAGGTTGTAGTCCACCCAGAGGCCGCCCATCGTGTAGTGCACCGCCGGGTAGATGCGCATCGGGCGCTCGTACGGGTTCTCGTCGGTGATGTGGTGGTACATGTCGAAGAGGTTGCCGTACTTCTCCTTCACCTTCTCGAGGCCGATGCGGGCGATCGCGTCCTTGAAGTCGAGGTAGACGGAGAGGCCGGTCGAGCCGACGCCGCGCTGGTCGTCGATCATCTGCTTCGCCGCGCGGGAGGCGATGTCGCGGGGGACGAGGTTGCCGAACGCGGGGTACTTGCGCTCGAGGTAGTAGTCGCGCTCGTCCTCGGGGATGTCCTGAGGCTTGCGGGCGTCGCCTTTCTTCTTCGGCACCCAGACGCGGCCGTCGTTGCGCAGAGACTCGGACATGAGCGTGAGCTTCGACTGGTACTCGCCGGTGACGGGGACGCAGGTCGGGTGGATCTGCGTGTAGCACGGGTTGGCGAACGCGGCGCCGCGCTTGTGCGCGCGCCAAGTCGCGGTGACGTTGCTGCCGTTGGCGTTCGTCGAGAGGTAGTAGACGTTGCCGTAGCCGCCGGTGGCGAGCACGACCGCGTCGCCCCAGTACGTCTCGGACTCGCCGGTGACGAGGTTG
>CAYVFO010000327.1:0-1297 GCA_964450975.1 uncultured Elusimicrobia bacterium
CCGCGTGGGGCGACCGCAAGTTCGAGGGCATCGACCTCGACGCGTCCGCCGCCGACGAGTTCGGCAAGGTCAAGGCGACGGTCGCGAAGGGCAAGTTCTCCGGCTACCAGAGCGTCTTCGAGGAGATCGCGATGTCGATGAGCGTCGCCAAGCAGACGCTCGTCGTGGACAACCTCTCGGCCAAGTGGGGCGCCTCGCGCCTCAAGGCCCGCGGCCGCGTCGACAAGCTCTCCGCGCCGAAGGAGGTTCTGATCTCGGCGAACCTCGACAAGCTCGTCTGGGACGACGGCTACAAGCTCGTGACCTCGATCCGCAACTCGATCTCGACGCGCACCGTCTCGCAGGAGGAGCGCGACAGCCGCCCGTGGCTGACGACGTTCAAGTACGTGATCCCTCGCTCGTTTCCGGACACCGTCGTCCACTTCCGCTCGGGCGAGGTCACGCAGGCGAACTTCTACTGCTCGAACCTCGACCTTCTGTGGACTCTGCGCGGCGTGACGCCCGCGCTCGACAAGATCAACGGCGAGGCGCGCCTGCGCTTCGGCCCCGGCCGCGTCAACGACATCCCCGCGGTCCAGGAGTCGCACAACATCCTGCGCGTGATCTTCCTGCCGTTCATCTACATGCACAAGATGAACCGCTTCGCCGTGCTCAGCACCGCGACCGCCTATCCGAAGACGCTCGACTTCAGCCGCATCGAGTCCGAGTACGCGGCGTCGAAGGGCGTCGCGACGATCCGCTACTTCCACGTGGACTCCAAGCAGCTGACCGCCTTCTCCGACGGCATCGCCGACTTCGGCAAGGAGCAGGTCGACATGAACATCCTCACGCGGCTGCCGCAGTACAACGGTCCGACCTTGCCCGAGTGGTGGACCGACGAGGCCGGCAGCGTCGCGATCGGCTTCCGCGTGAAGGGCGATCTCAACAAGCCGGAGCTCGAGCCGCGCTTCAAGAAGATCGGCGCGACCGAGATCGACGATAAATTCCGCGAGGCGCGCGAGAAGGGCAAGAAGCGCTTCGAGACGATCGAGAAGCTGCAGGGACTCTAGGAGGACGGGACATGACGCGAATGAACAAGATGGACGTGCTCGGGCTGCTCCAGGAGCACGGCGCCGTGGCGAGCGGCCACTTCCGGCTCGCCTCGGGCCTGCACACGCCGGTCTATCTGCAGACGGCGCTCGTGCTGCAGTACCCGCACGTCGGCCAGAAGATCGCCAAGGCGATCGCGGCCAAGTTCGCTCCGGCCGTCGACGTCGTGATCTCGACCGGCATGTCGTCCGTCGTCCTCGGCCAGGAG
>CAYVFO010000327.1:1307-1788 GCA_964450975.1 uncultured Elusimicrobia bacterium
GTACGCCTGCGCGAGCGTCGTCGGCGTCGGCGCGATGGTGGACCGCTCGCAGGCGCAGCTGTGCCTCGGCGTGCCCGTGCGCAGCCTCATGGCCTATCCGCTGCAGGCGGCGCCGCCCGACTCCTGCCCGCAGTGCGCGGCCGGCGTGCCTCTGTCCTCCGCGAAGCGCGAGCTCGAGGCCGGGGGCTCGGACGGCGAGTGACCTCTAAGCCGAGGACTGCGCTCAACGCGCTCCTGCTCTGCCACGGCGTGCTCGTGGCGGGGCTCGCGCTGTCGTTCCCGTTCCTCACGCTGTACTTCCATGATCAGCGCGGCCTGCCGATGGGCCTCGTCGGCCTGGCCGTGAGCGGCGCCGTCGCGGCCGCGGCCGTGGGACAAGCGATCGGCGGCGAGCTCGCCGACGCCTGGGGCTGCAAGCGCGTCATGGGGCTCGCGATGGCCTGCCGCGTGGCGTTCACCGCCGGCCTGGCCGCCGACGTGC
>CAYVFO010000328.1:0-1777 GCA_964450975.1 uncultured Elusimicrobia bacterium
GAGCTCGTGGCGCATCGCGGCGACGAACTCGCGGCCGAACGGCGTCAGATCGGCGTAGTGGTCCACGGCGCGCATTCCCTCCTCCACTTGGAGGGCGCGGATCGCGACGTTGAGCATCACGTCGACGAGCTCCTTCTTGCGGAAGGACGCCGTCGCGATCGCGTCGAGCAGCAAGGAGGCGACGTTGAGGAACGCGTGCGCGCCGAGCAAGAGGCCGCGCAGGCGCCGCGCGTCGGCGCGCCACGGCGAATAGAAGACCTGGCCGCCCTGGCCGGGCACGAGCAGCGGGTCCACCTCGAGCAGCTGGTTCATCTTCTGGTGGCAGAACTCGTGGATGAGCGTCTCGGCCTGCAGCAGCTCGGAGTCCGAGTGCGAGAGGCAGATCGCGCCGCGCATGTTCACGTAGCTCGAGGACACGCTCGACATCGTGTCGTGCGGCTTGAGCGGGACGAGCACGCGCGTGAGGTCGAGCATCTCCGAGTACAGGCCGGGCGCCATGCGGCGCATGCTCTCGAGCGCCTCGGCGATCACCTTGGCGAACTTGAGCTCCTCCTCGGTCGTCAGCTCGATCAAGCCGTGCATCTCGACGCCGCGGTTGATGAGCCACGTCTTGCCGTCGACGACGAGGCCCGGGACGGCCTCGACGAGGCGCTCGAGCTTGACCCGACCGCGGGCGGCGGGCTTGCCGGGCAAGACGGCTTCGGCCTCGTGACGCGCCCAGCGGCCGGCGGGCTTGCCGGCCAAGTGCAGCTCGAGCGATTCGGGCTCGAGGACGAGCGCGGCGGGCGTGAACTCGGCGGAGCCGGTCTCGATCGCGTAGGGGACGCCGTGAAGCGTGATGCGGCCGCCGGGCGGGACGGTCGTCTCGAACTTCCCTTTGCCCTCGGCGGCCCAGCAGGCGCCGGCGGAGATCGCGCCGAGCAGGCCGTAATGGAGGCGCCACTCGACTTCAGGGCGCTCCTGGTTGAAGATCGTCGCGCGCAGATGCAGCCAGTAGTCGAGCGCGGGCTCGGTCAGCGCACGGGCGGAGGCGTCCCCCTTGAGCGCGGCGAGATAGTCGACGGATTTCGCGTAGCCGGCCGTTCTGACCTTCGCGGGCGCGAGCTTGAGCGCGTCCTTGGCCTGCTTGAGCGAGTCGGCGGCGCGGCGGCGGCGCAGCTCGGTGACGAGCCTCCAGCCCGGCGTGACGCCGGCGGACAGGGCCCAATCGCGGGCGTCGAGCGTCTTGGCGGTCAAAGCCATCGTTCGAGGAGATGCCCCCCCAAGAGCCATGTTAGGAAATAGCCGAGGAATATCCAATGAGCGAAGGACATCGTGACCTGGAGCCAGACGGTCGGCCATTTCTTCTTCCGGCAGAGCTTTCGCAACGCTTCGGCCTGGTCGTTGGTGAGGCCGTCGGCGTAGTTCGAGGCGAAGTGCTCCTCGTAGAAGTCCGGCGCCTCCTTCTCGAGCTTGTCGAGGAAGGACGGGTGCAGGACCATGTAGGAGAGGACCTTCTCGACGGGGATCTCGGGGCGGTCCTCGTCCTCCCAGACGCGCACGAGCACGTAGCAGAGGCCGAAGAACAGGCCCATCGCCGCGAGCGGCAGGAACTCCCGGAGCCAGGGCGCGTTGGCGAAGGTGCGCGCGGCGTCGGGCAGGATGCCGAGCGCGTTGAGGACGATCGGCACGAGCGCCGACAGCGCGGCGAGGAGCGGAGGCAGCACGAACATGAGGACCTGGCCCGCGGCGGCGCCCATCGTCCACTTCATGCCGAGCATCATGAACATGCCGAACA
>CAYVFO010000329.1:0-1771 GCA_964450975.1 uncultured Elusimicrobia bacterium
CCCCCTACCGCGTCTGGATCTCGGAGATCATGCTCCAGCAGACGACCGTCGCGGCCGTGACGCCCAAGTACGAGGCCTTTCTGCGCAGGTTCCCCGATCTCGCGGCGCTCGCCGCCGCTTCCGAGGACGACGTGCTCGCGGCGTGGGCCGGGCTCGGCTACTACTCGCGCGCGCGCAACCTCCGGCGCGCCGCGCTCGAGGTGATGGAGAAGCACGGCGGGAAGTTCCCCGCGGACTTCGACGCGATCCTCGCCCTGCCCGGGATCGGGCGCTACACCGCCGGCGCGATCGCGTCGATCGCGTTCGGCGCGCCCAAGCCCGTCGTCGACGGCAACGTCGTGCGCGTGTTCTCCCGCTTGTTCGGTAAGGCCGGGCGCGCGAAGGACGCCTCGTTCGTGAAGTCCATGTGGCCGCTCGCCGAGTCCCTCGTGCCGGCGGAGGCGCCCGGCGATTGGAACCAGGCGCTCATGGAGCTCGGCGCGACGGTCTGCTCGCCGGAGTCCCCCTCGTGCGGCGCCTGCCCCGTCGCCGGACGCTGCGCCGCGTTCGCGACGGGCCGGCAGGACCGCCTGCCGCTGCCCGAGGCGCGCCGCGCGCCCGTCCCCGTCGCGTGGACGTGCCTCTGGATCGAGAAGGGCGGCAAGGTCCTCCTGTGGAAGCGGTCGGAGAAGGAGCGCCTCCTCAAGAACCTCTGGGGACTGCCCGAGGCGGGCCGCGTGCGCGCCGAGCCGGGGCGGCTGCTCGCGAAGGCGACGCACTCGATCACGCACCACGCGCTGACCGTGGAGCTCCGCGAGGGCGCGCTTCTTCCCGGAGCGGAGATTCCGGCGGAGGCCGCGTGGACGCCGCGCGCCGGCGCGCGCGAGAGGCTCGTCTCGTCCTTGTGGCTGAAGCTCCTCAAAGCTTCGGCTTGAAGCCCTTCTCGAGCATGCGGCGGAACTCCGCGCGCCGCGCCTTGTCGGCCGACGCCGCCGCGCTGTAGACGAGCAGGTGGAAGCCGCCCGCCCCGGGCACCGCCACGTGCTCCTCGCGCGTCGAGACCTCCTTCGGCGCGATCGTGTCCGGGTCGGCGAACTCGGTCGCCTCGCGGACCATGCGCAGCGCCTTGCGGCCCGCGACGCCGGCGCTCTCGACGGGGCCGTTCTTCCAGCCTTTCATCGGCACCGACGACGGCCTGTTGAGCCGCGCCATGTACGCCTCGGGCGTCCCGTAGAGCGGGTGATCGGCCTTGACCCAGCGAGCGACGACGCGCGCCGCGATCCCCTGCGCCGCGGGGCCGGTCAGGACGGCCGCGCCGTCCTTCGCGCGCTCGATCTTCCAGCCGGAGGGCGGCTGGAGCTCGAACGCGGCGTCGACGGCGGCCTTGCGCGGCGCGGCGTGGGCGGACGAGGCCGCGAGCGCGGCCGCGAGAATGAGCCTCATTTCTTCTCCTTTCCGGGAACGGGCGGCTCCTTGGGCCGGCCGGGGACCTCGTCTTCGAGCGACCGGAACCGCTGATCGGTGATCCTCCGCACGGCCATTTGCCGGTCCGAGTACAGCCGGTACGTCTCCGACGCCTGGTCGACGGACGCCGCGCGCTCCGCCGCGTACCGCGCCAGCGACGGCGTGCCCGAGACGAGCAGCGCCGCGGCGAAGTCCGCGGGCGTCGGATAGGAGTCGGCGAGCGCCGGCGCGGCCGCGAGCGCGGCCTGGGCGTCCGGCGCCAGCGCGCCGCGGCGCTGCAGCTCCGCCTGCACCTGCGCGCCGACCTTGTTGTGCCAGACGATCGCGC
>CAYVFO010000330.1:0-1768 GCA_964450975.1 uncultured Elusimicrobia bacterium
GCGTCCCCTCCCCGGCCCGGTCCTAGAGCCTGCCCCGTAGGGCCCATCCCTTAATAGGGCCTTTACCCGCTATCCCTGGCCCCATCGGCCCCCGCGGGCGCCCAGCGGCGCTACTACAATAAGCGCATGAACACGACCACTCGCCGGGCCCGGACCATCCTCTCGCGCGTCGTTTTGGCGGCCTTCGCGCTCACGCTTCCGGGCGTGCCCGAAGCCTTCGCGCAGACCCAGACGCGCGTCGTCGCGCCCGTCGTGGGAACCGGTTCGGGAGCGGTCGGCTCCACGCTCGGCGGGATCACGGCGGCGCCCGGCCTCAACACGGCGCTCTCGCCCGCGAGCCTCGCGGCGACGCCGCTGGCGGCGGCCCCGATTCCCGGCGCGCTCATGCCCGCGAACCTCGCGGCTCCCGCGGCCCTCGTCCCCGCCGCGATCTCGCTCGCGCCCGCCGCGCTCAAGGCCGTCAAGCCGGCCGCCTCGATCCCGACGGCGAAGGCCGTCCTCGCCGGCGCCGCGAAGACCGCGGCCCTGATCTCCGCCCCCGCGCTCGCGGGCGACATCAAGTCCGCCGCGTCGAAGGAGTTCGACGGAACCGGCAAGGGCAAGACCGGCGACTCGCAGCCCGTCGTCCCCGGCGCGCTGACGCCGAACCACTCGGCCGCCTCGACCGATCTCGTCCCCGCGCAGCCGACGCCGGCGCAGAAAGAGGCGATGCGCTCCGCGCTCGTCGCCAAGGTCAAGGGCGGCGCGCTCGTCGACCGCAATCTCATCCACAAGCTCGCGACCGAGTCCGGCGTCCCGACCACGCAGGCGATCATGGCCGCGCAGCAGCTCGCCGACGAGAGCCAGCTCATGAAGGTCCGCGGCGGCTTCGTCATGACGAAGGTCGTGCAGCGCGACTCCTCGGGCGAGGCCGATCCGATGGCGTCCATGGCCAGCGGCAAGACGATCGACGGCATCGACCTCATGAACAAGGGCGGCCTCTACAATCAGGCCCGCGCTCTCGCCCACTTCGGCGAGGCGCTGCGCCTGCTCGCGAAGGCCGACGCGCCCTCCGAGATCCGCGAGGAGGTCCGCGTGCTCTACAAGAACGCGAACCTCGAGCTCACGCGCGCCGTCCTCGAGGAGTACGACCGCAATCTCGCGAAGAAGACCGACACGGACACCCGCGCGACGCGCGAGTCCATCGCCGCCGCCCTGCGCGGCCTCGAGAACAAGGCGTTCTCCATCGACAGCGCCGAGGACGCCGCCCTCCTCGACGCGGCGAGCCGCCGCTGGCTCGGCGAGCTGCTCGCCAAGCTCAACCCCGGCGACGACGCGAGAACGGGCGAGCACGGCGCTACGATCATGACCGGCTGGACCCTCTTCCAGGCCTTCCACAAAGGCCTGCCCAACCCCGACAACGGCGTCAAGCCGCTGCCGCCGGCCGAGCGCCGCAAGCAGATGTTCCCCCTCATCGCGGCGAACGACGAGCATTACAAGACGCTCAACAAGTACGGCGTCAACGTGACCCGCGCGGCCGTCGAGGGCAAGCTGCCTCCGATGATCGGCCGCAAGGCCGAGCTGCGCCAGATCGTGAAGACCCTGCTGCGCGTCGAGAAGAACAATCCGCTGATCATCGGCGAGAAGGGCGTCGGCAAGACCGCGATCGCCAACGGCCTCGCGCAGGCGATCGTCGAGGGCGCGATCCCCGAGCTCGACGGCGTCAACATCATCAAGCTCGACCTGACGAAGGTCGTCGCGGGCACGAAGTACCGCGGCGAGTTCGAGG
>CAYVFO010000331.1:0-1767 GCA_964450975.1 uncultured Elusimicrobia bacterium
ACCTCGGAGCGGCGCTCCTTCTCGTTGAGGAGGGCGGTCGCGGCGGCGCGGATGCCGGCGGCCTTGTCGGAGGCGAAGAGCTTCTCCATCTCGGCGACGACGCGCGTCGCGGGGACGAACGGGGCGTGCGTCGGCTTCTTCGCCGGCGCGGCCTTCTTGGACTCGCCGGGCTTGTTGGGCCCCGGTTCGGGAGTGGACGGGGCGCTCGGAGGGCCGGTCGAGAGCGCGGGGGCGGCGTCGTTCTTCTTGTGCGCGAGCAGCAGGACGTTGATCGCGCTGACGGCGATCATGAGGCCGATCGCGAGCGCGGGCATGCCGCCCATGGCCAGAATCGGGACGGTGAGGCTGTAGCCGATGACGTTGATGTAGGAGGAGGACTCGGCCGAGGCGAGGGCCTTGTCGAGGACGCTCGCGTCCTTGGCGACGCGCAGGGACGCCGGTCCGCGCAGCGCGGCGATCGCGCCGATCACGACGTTGGCGAGCGCCCACGTGCCGACGAGGCCGGCGGCGGGGGCGAGCATGAAGGAGGCGACGATCGCGGCGCCGAAGGCGATCGCGGCGCGCGCCTTGAGCGGGATGAAGCCGAAGAGCGGGGCGAGGAAGCCGTACGCCGCGGCCATGCCGCCGACCGCGCCGAGCATCCACGCGCCGGCTCCGCCGGCGGCGGCGAACGCGACGCCGCCCATCACGGGACCCATGAAGGCGACCATCGTGCCGAACGTGAGCGTGAGGACCGCGACCGAGGCGAGCATCGGGCTCTTGTAGAACCAGCGGCGCAGGCCGGCGCGCATCACGGACTCGCTCGCCTCGGGGGCGGCGGCGACGATGCCGGAGACGGGGGACGGCGCCGTCTCGAGGCGCATCGCGCCGGTCGCCGACTCGATCTTCACGACGCCGGGGTAGGTCTTCAGCGCGAGCAGGCGCGAGACCGGGATCATGCCGCGGACGGTCTGGACGCCCTCGCCCGCGACGGGCGCGTAGGAGTCGTCGAGGCGGAAGCCGACGTCCGTTCCCATCTTGCCGACGACGAGGCCGAGCGCCTCGGCGGAGCCGGGGTCGGACATGGTGACGAGAACGGGGACGAGGACCTGGCCGTGCTTGTTCAGGCGCTGCTTGCCGGCCTCGTCGCCGTCCTGGCCGGACACCGCGTCCTGCGCGGGCTTGCGGATCTTCAAGCCGTCGAAGAAGGCGTTCATCGCGCCGCGCGCGCCCTCGAAGGCGGGGGCGGAGTTCTTGGCGGCGGCGAGAGCGGGAGCGACGGAGGCGTTCGCCGACTTCAAATCGGAGATCGCGCCGGGTTTCGACGGCTCGATGGACGGCGCGGACTTCACGGGCGTCAGCGCCGAGGGAATCGCGATCGCGGCGGGGACGACGGCGGACTGGGAGAGCGCGGACGGAGCGGCGACGACCTCTACGGCGCCGCCGAAGGCGGCGGGAGCGATGGACGGAGCCGAGAGCGTCGCCGCGCCGAGGGAGAGAGCGGGAGCGGAGAGCTGCGCGCCCGTGATCGCGCTGCCCGAGAAGGCCGCGCCCGACGTCCCCGCGCCCAGGGAAGTCGGCCGGACCATGCGCGCCGTCTGCGCCCAGGCGGAACCGCCGGGAGTCGCGACGAGCAGCGAGACGATCACGGCGGCGGCGATGGAGCGCAGCGCGGTTCGAGAATTCATGATATAGGGCCTTTCCTGGCGCGAAAAGTTGACCACGGTCAACATTTTAGCCCCGCCGCGGGAAAAAGGACCGGGCCGAAGGGGCCAAAGGGGCGCGGCA
>CAYVFO010000332.1:0-1761 GCA_964450975.1 uncultured Elusimicrobia bacterium
TCATGCCGCGCGCGGGCTACGAGTTCGGCCGCTTCTTCGACGCCGCCGCGCGCCGTCCCGCCGAGGCGATGGGCCCGCGCTGGATCAAGGAGCCCGTCCAAATCGCAGCATCGCAAGGACAGGCGCCGGCGCCGGCGAGGCTGGAGCGGCCGTTTCCGTTCGTGCTCGACATTCCGAAGGTGCCGCCGATGCCGTTCGAGCGCGCGTTCCGCCGCATCGTGCTCAAGAAGGACTCGAAGACCTACGACGGCCTGATCGCGCGCTACGCCGCGGCGGCCGGCCTCGACCCGCGGCTCGTGAAGTCGGTGATCGCGGCGGAGTCCGAATTCTCCTCGGCGGCGGTCTCGCCGGCGGGAGCGCGCGGCCTCATGCAGGTCATGCCGGCAACCTCCGGCTGGCTCGGGATCCCCGGCGCGCGGCTCTTCGACCCCGAGGAGAACATCCGCGCGGGCGTGCTCTATCTCCAGTACCTCTTCGGACGCGCGTGGAAGAAGTACCACCTGCGGGGCGTTCCGTTCGCGAAGGCGCCGGGCTGGCTCGTCCAGCGCGTGATCGCCGCGTACAACGCCGGGCCGCGGTTTCTCGCGCACCGGCGCCTGTACCGCGAGACGCGGGACTACGTGCGCAAAGTCCTGCTGTTCTACCGCTCCAAGGTGACCGAGCTCGCTCCCAAATGAGCTAGACTGCCGTCCATGACGCTCGACGACGGCCAGCTCAAGGAGCTCTTCGCGCTCTTCTCCAGCCGCACGGCGAAGGAGAAGGAGCAGATCTACGCCGACGGCTCCTGGCGCCACTTCTCGAAGGAGACGCTCGACGAGGAGTATCCGCTCTCCCAGTCCAAGCGCGACCACGCGAAGGACGCCTGGCGCGCCGTGATGTCCTTCCTCCGCTCGCGCGGCTACGTCCTGCTGGCCGAAGGCAAGGCCGTCGACCTCGCCTTCATCGACTCCGAATTCAAATAGCCCTTCCCCGGGCGAATTGCGAATTCCTGTGCCTGACCCTCAAATTCGGCATTGAAATTCCGCGGAAGGCCTCTTATACTTCCGCCCATGGTGAGCCGATTCACGCTGAAGTGGCGGATGGGCTGCCGCACCGTCGCCCTGATGTCCGAGGTGCTGGAGAAGTACGACTCCACGGTCGCGCTTCAGCGCGCCGACGGCGCGTGGACGTGCGCCAAGCGCGTCGTCGAGTGGTGGCGGCTCAACCTCAAGGCGGGCTCGAAGGTGAGCCTGCTCGTGCTCGGCGCCGACGCGGCCGCCTGCCGCCGCGAGCTCGCGACGTTCTTCAACTGCGGCGAGGAGCAGCGCAAGTGCCCGGTGCCCGAATGCGACTCGACGCCGATCCTGCTCCGCCACGAGCCGAAGAACCCGATGTACGGGTGCTCGAACTGGCACACGTGGACCGCCGCGGACCCGAAGCCGCGCTCCTGAGCTAGGCGTCCGTCTTCGCGTCCGCCCGCTCGCGCGCCCGTCGCGCGATCATGACGGGAGCGACGAGCTGCGTCGCGCACAGGTAGTCCGCGAACCACGCCGTCGCCAGCGCGGCGAGCCAGTGCGGGTCTACGCGCTCCCCCGTTTCCTCGGAGACCGCGCCCGTGAACATCATGACGCCGAGCAGCGGCCAGATCAGCCACTTGAGCATGTAGGAGGGCGGGATCACGGCCGGGACGCTGATGTCGCCCTCTTCCTCGCCGTCGAGCGGCACTTTCAGCACCGCGAACGGGAACAGCATCATCCACAGCGGCGGGCCCATGATGCGCCG
>CAYVFO010000333.1:0-1752 GCA_964450975.1 uncultured Elusimicrobia bacterium
GTTCCTCTCCGCCGCGCGCGTCGACAGCGCGTCGGAGAGGAACTCGGGAGCCAAGGCGCCGTCGGCGCGGCCCAGTTCGACGGCCTTGTCGGCCGCCGCGCGCGCGGCTTTGCCGTCCTTGCGCGCGGCCTCGACGACGGCGAGAGAGAGCCACGCGGCCGCGAGCTTCGGGTCCGCCTTCACGGCCTTTACGAGCGACGCGGCGGCGTCGTCCGTCTTGCCCGCCGCGTGCGCGGCGAGCGCCTTCTCGTAGTCGGCGCGGCCCGGAGACGTCTCCGCGCCGGGCCGCAGCTCGGCGGGAACGCCGCGCGCCGGTCCCTCGAGCGCCTCGAGCAGTCGCGGGTAGAAGGCGGCGAGGTCGGGACGGCGCTTCTCCTCCTCGTACTCGCGGAAGCGCGCGAGCAGCTTGGGCAGGAGCGGCAAAGTCGGCTTGAGGTGCGGGTCGGCGTAGAACGGCAGGCGCTTCTCGCGGCGCGCCTTCTCGAGGATCGCGGCCGAGAGCCCCTGCGCCGCGTGCTCGCGCACGCACTGCGGCCAGGAGCCGTAGCACGCGGCGAGCGCCGCGTCCTTGAGGCCGGGCCGCGTGAGCACGCGCGCGCCGTCGGGGCCGTCGAGCAGCGGATCGAGCATGGCGTGCCCCTGCTCGTGCCAGACGTCGCGCATGACGGGCGTCCAATCGAACGCGCTCCCCGTCCGGGAAATCACGGTCACGACCTCCGCCCCGCCCTCGGGGCGCGAGAGCCCGTTCCAGGCGAGGCCGCGCTCGAGCAGCGGCGCGGGAGCCACTCGGTGCGACGCCGGCGCAGGACCTCCGACATATTCCTCGAAGACCGAGACGAGGTCGGCCTCGTCGCGCTTCTTCGACAGCGCCGCGACCTCGGCGTCGAGCAGGGGCTTCGCCTTCGCGCGCCACTTCTCGAGGAACTTGGTCGCCGCGGCGAACGACGCGGCCGGGCCCGCGAGCGGCGAGCGGCCGCACTCCGTGGTCTCCCGGAGCTTCAGCTCGCGGTCGAGGCAGACGGTCAGGTCGCGCAGCGCGCTCATCCAGCCCGCGCCGCCGTCGGCCGGGCGCTTGAGCATGCGGCGGTAGGCGTCGACGGCCGGGTGGCGCGGCGCGGCTTTCGCGATCCGGAACAGCTCGCGCGCGTACGGCGTCGTATCGAGCTTGAAGCCGGGCAGCGGCTCCGAGGCCGCGGCCGCGAGATGGAGAGTCGCGGCGAGCTCGACGCGCTCGTCCAAGGCGACCTCCGGGCGCGGCGAAGCCGCCGCGGGAGCGGTCAGAACGAGGAGCGCGCAAAGCGCGGTTCTCATCTCGTGGATTATCGCAAAAAATCTATGATGAATCGTGCTTTCCCCCCGCCGGCGGGTATTGCTCGTCCTGCTGCTCGCGGCGGCGGCCGCGGCCGGAGCCGCGCGCCGCCGGGACGCCGCTTTGAGCGCCGCCCCCGGCGAGGACGAGGACGGCCGCGCCTATCTCGCCGGCTCCGTCAATCTCGCGCGCGAGGGAATCTTCTCGACCGACGACCCTGAAGAGCCGGGCCCGAAGGCGCCGGCCTCGGTGCGCTCCTCTCTCTACCCCGCCGCGCTCGGCTTGGCCGGCGTCGGGACGTGGTCCGTCGCGGCCGCCGGCGCCGCCGCCGCGCTCGGAGCGGCCGCCGCGGGCCCGCTCGGCGGCCTTGCCGCCGCCGCTTTGACCGTGTGGGAGCCCCGGAGCGTCGTCGGAGCGGTCCGTCTTGAAGGAGAACGCGAGCG
>CAYVFO010000334.1:0-813 GCA_964450975.1 uncultured Elusimicrobia bacterium
GTCACACCTTGTAATTGATGTCGGTCAATACCGAAAACGTCATGTTTTCCAAACAATTAGTACGCGCCGATCTCCTCCTTGAGGTCTTCCTCCGGCAGTCCGATGAGGACGCTCTCGCCGACGACGGGCTTCTCCTCGGACTCGCGGCGCCCGTCGAAGAGGCCGTCGAGCTTCTCGCGGCGCCGGTCGTTCTTGGTCTTGGGCTCGGCGACCTTGCCGGCGACCGCCGCGAGCTTCGCGCGCAGGCCGGGGAACGGGTTCTTGACGTTCTCCTTCTCCGCCGCGGGGCGGTAAATGGGAACGACGGGCCGGCTCGGGATGTAGGGGATCGGCAGGGTCGGAAACACCCCGAGGCTCGGCGTCAGCGACGCGGCGGGAAGCCCGGAGCCGAGGGTCGGCGGGGGCAGCTCGACGCGGACGATCGCGGGGCCGGCGTGCGGAAGGTAGACGGGCGCCGCGGGCAGGATGCTCAGGACGAGCGGGAGAGTGACGTTCATACGACCTCCTCTGCGACAAGCCCAGTGTACTCCCGGCTCGCGGAGGGTCCCATGAGGAAAGTCAAAAACGGGGTTGATCGACGTCTATTGAGCGAAGTCAACGCGCCGGGCGCGCGTCAGAAGCCGTCGGTGTCGGCGACGATCGTGACCGGCCCGTCGTTGACCGACTCGACGGCCATGGAGGCGCCGAACTCGCCCGTGCGGACCGTGAGGCCCGAGGCCTCGAGCAGCGCGGCGACCTTGCGGCACAGCGGCTCGGCGGCTTCCGGCCGCGCGGCGCCGGTAGGGCACGTCCACTTCCAGCGTGCTCACGCCG
>CAYVFO010000334.1:823-1748 GCA_964450975.1 uncultured Elusimicrobia bacterium
CGAGGAGCGCCTGGACCGCGCGGCACAGCGGCTCGGCCTTCTCCGGCCGCGCGGCGCCCGTGAAGTCGGGGCGGCGGCCGCCTTTGAGGTTCGCGAACAGCGTGAACTGGGAGATGAGGAGGATCTCGCCCTTGATGTCGAGCACGCTCTTGTCGAACTTGCCCTCGGCGTTGGAGAAGATCCGCAGCGCCAGCAGCTTGTCGGCCAGCTTCTTGGCCGAGGCCTCGTCGTCGTTCTGCCCGACTCCGAGGAGCACGAGCAGGCCCGGGCCGATCGCGCGCGTCTCTCCCGCGCGGGCGCCGTCGCGCAGGGCGACCGAGGCGGACAGCACGCGCGTCGCGACGGCTCTCATGCGCTCATTATAGAATAGGGGGCGTGAGGCTGTTCATCGCGGCGGCGGCGGACGAGGAGATCAAGGCGGCGGCGGCCGAGGCCGTGGCGCGCCTGCGCCGGGCCAGCGACGGCTATCGCTGGGTCGACCCGCGCGACATGCACACGACCTTGCGCTTCTTCGGAGAAGTGGGCGAGGAGAAGCTGCCGGAAATCGAGGGCTTGATGAAGAAGGCCGCCGCGGCGTCGAAGCCCTTCGAGCTCGTCTACGGCTCCATCGGCGCGTTCGACTCGCTCGACGACGCGCGCGTCGTCTGGATCGGCCTGTCCGAGGGCGCGGCTGAGATGGGGAAGCTCGCGGAGCTCGTCGAGAGAAGCGAGCCGCGGCCCTACGCGCCGCACCTGACGCTCGGGCGCCGGAAGAAGGACGCGCCGGTCGCGGGCTTCGCCGAGGCGCTGCGCGCCGAGCCCGTCCTGTCCTTGCGCCGCCCCATCACGAAGCTGAGCCTCTACGCGAGCCGCCCGGCCCCGTTCGGCCACGCCTACGAGATCCTCTCCGAAGCCGAATTAGGGTGTCAGTCTTAACACTTAACAG
>CAYVFO010000335.1:0-1727 GCA_964450975.1 uncultured Elusimicrobia bacterium
AGGCCGCGGCCGTCGAGGACGATCGCCTCGTACAGGCGCTTCACCTCGCCGGGCTCTTTATGGAGGGTGTCCGGGCCGAAGAACATGCCGCGCACGAGCATCGCGCGGTCCTTCGGATGCATCAGAGTGAGGTAGCCCTTGAGCTGGGAGACGCCGCGCAGCGCGACCTTGTCGCGGGCGAACTTCTTGCGGTCGCCCTTGAGGAACATGCGGTCGAGCTCCTTCACGCGCTCGGGCGTGAGCTTGCCGACGCCGGACATGTGCAGGATCAGGTCGACGCGGTCCTTGGGCTTGAAGCGGCGCAGGTGCGTGATCGCCTGGTCGAGGAACTGCTTCTCGGCCATGCGCACGGGGTTGGGCTGGCGGTAGCTCTTGTTCGCCTCGAGGAACGAGAGGCTGCCGGGCGTGAGCTTGCGCGCCTTCATCACGCGCTCGAGCAGCTCGTCGCGCGAGCGCGTCGGCTCCGGGTAGTTCTCGAGCAGGAGGCCCAGCAGCGGCTCCTGCGTGGCGGCGAACGCGAGGTAGAGGCGGTAGACGAGCTGCAGCGCCATCTGCTGGTAGGCGAGGCGGAACGCCTTCAGGGCCTCGTCCTTCTCGTGCGGGAGGGCCTCGGCCCAGTAGTCGGGCAGCTTGCGGTTCTTGTAGACGGCGCCGCGCTCGATCTCGTTGAAGTCGCCCTTGTCCCAGCGCTCGCGCCACTTCTTCGACTCCTCGTGCGAGAGTCGGTCGATCTCCTCGATGACGAGGTAGAACTTGCTCTCGAGGCTGCCTTCCTGGCGCAGCGAGTTGAGGAACTTGGCGGAGAAGACCTTGCGGGCGGCGCGGTACGCCTTGATGAGCTTCCAGTACGCGTTGATCGTCTCGCGGATGCCGCGTCGGGGCGGCTTCTCCTTGAGGTTCGACTCGGGCAGCAGGTCGAAGAGCTTCGTGCGCGTCGCGGCGTTGCGGATGATGCGCAGCGGGGCGGCGCGCGGGATCATGATCTGGCCGAAGGGCGTGTCCATCGGCTCTTCCTTCTCGGCGCCCCAGCGCGTCAGGCGCTTCTCGTCGTACTTCACCCACGCGCGGAACTTCTCCTTGTCGGAGGAGGCCTCGGCGAGGATGCGCGAGTCGAGCTTGTCGCTGAACTCGCCGCTCGAGTTCGCGAAATCGAGCAGGTCGAGGCGCCGGTTGAAGTCCTCGGGCCAGGCGTTCGCCGCGTCGAGCGCGTCGACCAAGTCGTGGCCCCACTGGACGTTGACGCCGCGGAACGGGTGCTCCTGGCGCGCGAGCGTGCGCAGGGGCTCGTTGCGGCGCGTCATGTCGGCGCCCTCGCGGAAGGCGTTGGCGCCGGTGCCGCGGTCGGTGATGTCGGGGTTGAGGAACGACGGCTGCAGGTCGTTGAGGCGCAGCAGCGCGGTCGTCAGCTTGGGCAGGGTGTCGTAGGTCTTGGCGGTGCGGACCGAGCCCTCGACGAGCCAGCGGCCGACGGTGTGGCCGCCGACGAGCGAGAGCGCTTCCTCGCCGGTCTTGCCGTAGGACGTGTCGTGGAGCATGTGCAGCTTGTCGGCCATCGCGGCGGCCGCGAGGCGCGTCGTCGCCGGGATCATGTCGTCCGTCGTCATGAGCAGGAAGCTCAGGAGGTCGGAGGAGCGGATCGCGCGCATGGGCTTCTGCTTCGGCTTGCGCGAGAACCAGCGCGCGACGCGGCCCTTCTCCTCGGACTCGTAGGAGGTCGCGGGCATCGC
>CAYVFO010000336.1:0-1715 GCA_964450975.1 uncultured Elusimicrobia bacterium
GCCGGGAAGAGGCCGCCGAGCGTTCGCGTCTCGACGGCGCCGGGCGCCAGCGCCGCGCCGAACGCCGCGGACGACGCGGTGGCGTGCCAGGTCGTCGTCGAGCCGGCGGAGACGGCCGAGAAGGTCGCGAAGCGGACCTCGTAAGAGACGACGTTGACGAGGTTCTGGTTGCGCGGCGCGGTCCAGACGAGCGAGACGTCGCCCTCGCCCGTCCCGGGCAGCGCGGTCAAGTCGGTGACGGGGTCCGGGGGCTGCTGCTGCAGCAGGGGCACGGCTCCCGTGTTCACGTTGCGGCCCTGGAGGGGGGCGCGCAGCCACGCGCCGGCGAGCGTCGGCGTCGAGCCGTCCACGGCCCGGACCGCGAAGTAGTAGGTCGTGAACGCCGCGAGGCCGGTGACCTCCATGTTGACGGTCCCGCCTCCGCCGCCGTAGCCCGGGATCGTCGCCGTCGCGATCGCGTTGACGGGCTGCGCCGCGGCGAAGTCCGTCGCGCCGTTGATGAAGCCGAGCGAGGAGATCTTGACCTGATAGAAGACGGGCGCCGTCGTCGAGGAGACGAAGGGCTCGGTCCACGTCAGGTTGACGCCGGTGCCCGACGGGCCGGTGGCCGCCGCGAGGTCGAGGACGGGCGCGACGCCCTTCGCGCGGACGGCGACCTGCGCTCCGCCGGCGAGCGCGTCCAGCGGGCCGAGGCCGGAGGTGTTCGTCGTCTCGACGCCGAAGTAGTACCGGACTCCGGGCGAGAGGGTCAGGACGGCCGTCTCGACGGCGTGCGGCGCCGCGACGGGCGCGATGACCGTCGAGCTCGACATGGCCGCGGCGCGCCAGGCGGTCGTGCTGCCGCCGACGTCCGAAACCGAGAACGTCGCGTGGAAGATCCGGTAGCTCAGCAGCGGGCCGGGGTCGGGGGCGGTCCAGGACAAAGTCACCTGGCCCTCGCCCGTTCCGGCGAGCCCGGTCAGGTCGGTGATCGGGGCCGGCTGGATCGTCGTGGCCTGCGCGAAGTTGTTCACGTTCCAGCCCTGCGCGACGCTGCGCAGCCACGTGCCCGCCGCCGCGAGGGAATCGATCTCCCTCAGGGCGAAGTAGTGCAGCACGCCCGGCTGGAGGCCGGTGAGCACCATCGCCGCCTGGCCGAGGCCCGGTCCGGGCGCCGGCAGCGGCGAGCTCGAGAACGCCGACAGCGGCTGAGCCGCCAGGAACTGGGCGTTCGTCGTGATGTTCGCGACGGTCGACACGCGCATGTCGTAGAAGTGCGGCCCGGTCGTGCCCGCGCGCGTGGGCTCCGTCCAGGTGAGGTTGATCTCGCCCACGGCGGCGCCGCCGACGGCGACGAGCGTGCTGACGCCGCCGATGCCGAGGACGCTGACGTTGACGTCGATGGACGACTTCGGGGTCGCGGCGAGCGCGGACACAGGCAGCGCGGACGGCGCGGCGAGGACGACCGCCGCGCCGGCCAGGCGCGCTCCCGCCAGGGCCCCCTTGTAGAGGGCCCTGGCGAGCGCCTTAACGGCTGCCAAGAGATCCGATCTCACGTTGACTCGGGCCTACCGCATCAAGCCCTTGCCTCCGCTTCCGATGTCGTCATATCGCTCCTCAGGGCGCGATCGCCGTGACCGTGACCTGGATGTTCTGCGTGTCCGACGTCGACGTCGTCGCGGGCGTGATCACGCGCCAGCACAGCGCGCGGCGCGAGTTCGCGAACATGCGTCCGT
>CAYVFO010000337.1:0-1708 GCA_964450975.1 uncultured Elusimicrobia bacterium
CGCCGGTCCGGCTCTACGCCTTCCACTTCGAGGTGCTCGACCGCAGGTAGTGTCCCGATAATTGTGTAGGCGTTCGTCGCTGGTGATGTGGAGTATCACTATTATTAGCGACGTTTCACTTCTGTGGACAAGTTAGTAAGTGACCGTCTCGGATAATAGCCGTAGGTGGTCTAGTTGTCGGTGGAGAACGGGAAGCTCCTCAGGTCGGTTAACCCCAAGTCCTCCCCATCGGGGAGGCGAGGAGCTTTCCCATGAAGAACGAATCTCTCCTCATTGACGAGCTGACGCAAGAGGAAGTTGGCCACGATCTCCAGGAGTTGTTCCGTGGCGCGGTCCGCATGGCACTCGACTCGGTTCTCGAGCAGGAGGTCCGCGCCCTCGTAGGCGCGCGGCGCTGGCAGCGCATCACCAGTAGGAAGGACTCCTACAACGGGTCGTACCTGCGCGGCCTGCTCACGTCGCTTGGTCACATCGAGGTCAGGGTGCCGCGCTCGCGCGAGAACGGATCGCCGTCCGGCGTGATCGGTCGATACGAACGGCGCATGGAGCAGATCGACGACGCGATCATCGCGAGCTTCGTTCGCGGCGTCTCGACGCGCGGCATGGGCGAGGTGACCGAGGCGCTCATGGGCGAGAACGTCAGCCGCTCGACTGTGAGTCGGGTTACCAAGGAGCTCGAGGCGAAGGTAGAGGCTCTCCGCAAGGCCCCGATCACGCAGCCGGTGAAGTACCTCTATCTCGACGCAACCTTCCTCGACGCGCGCTGGGCGCGCTCGGTCGAGAACGTCTCGGCGCTCGTTGCCTACGGCGTCACCGACGACGGCTTCCGCCGGCTCCTCGCGATCACGATCGGAGCGGAAGAGTCCGAGGAAAGCTGGACGGAGATTCTCGAGCAGCTCGTCGCTCGCGGGCTCTCCGGCGTGAAGCTCGTCGTCGCCGACGCGCACGCAGGCATCGAGAAGGCCGTCCGGAGAATGCTCCCCGAAGCGCCACTCCAGAGGTGTGTCGTCCACTTCATGCGGAACGTGCTCGTGAAAGCGCCGCACCGCCTTCGCGACCGCCTCGGCAAGGAACTCTCCGACATCTTTCAAGCGACGAACAGTGCCGACGCGCGCCGGCGTGTCGAGCGCCTACGGTGCGGGCTCGGCCGCCAGGTCCCCGAGGCGATGGCGATCCTCGATCACGGCTTCGCGGCCGCCACTCGCCACTTCGCTTTCCCTCGCGATCACTGGCTGCGCATCCGCTCGACGAATGGCCTCGAGCGGCTCAACCGCGAAATCAAGCGGCGAGTCGATGCCGTCGGTGCGTTCCCCGATCGCGCGAGCGCGCTCCGTCTCGTCACGGCCGTCGCGCTCCGCGCGACCGAGATCTGGGCCAGTCGCAAATACCTGGACATGTCGAAGGCGGTGATCGCCGGCACGCCACTGGACGAAGAGCGGACCGTCCGCAAGTCCGAGACGGCGGCCTGACGACACTTCAAGCGGTCGACGACGAAAGGAGGAGACCCCGCAAAGACGAGCTCACACGCGCGCGGCCATCGCCTCTGGGCGTTCCAGCGGCGATTCGATTCTTCGTCGGCTGCGCGTTCTCCGGCGCCGCTGAGGCGCGACCTTGGCAACGCGTGGAGAACTCTCGAACCCGAAGGAGCCTCCCGAGCCCCATCTACACACGAATTGGGACTTGACCGCCTACGAGATCCCCTCTCCCT
>CAYVFO010000338.1:0-1703 GCA_964450975.1 uncultured Elusimicrobia bacterium
GCGCGCAAGAAGCGCGGCGCCTAAGGCAGCAGCTCGGCGTCGATCGCGCGCTCTTCCGCTTCCGTCAGCGGCGCGCGCTTCTTCGGCTTGGGCTTTTCGGCGGGAGTCTCCGGCGCCTTCTCGGGCGGCGGAGCGGGCGACGCGGCGACCGCGACGGCTTCGGCGGGGACCGGCGCGGATTCCGACGGCGGCGGCGCGATCGGCTTGGCCGCCAAGGCGGGGGCGGTCTTCCGCTCGCGCTTGACGGATTGATACAGCGGCCCATCCGGGCGGAAGCGGGCGATCAGCTCTTCGATGATCCGGTTTTTAGCTCCCGCCGCCTGCACGCCGGTGAACTTCGCGTAGGCGGTGAACAGTTCGCGCCCGGACGCGTCGCGGAAGGCGACGTCGCGCACGTACGCCGTGTACGCGCAGGCGGCGACGACGTCGCAGTCCGGCGCCTCCCAGACGACCTCCGTGAACGCGCGGCTCAGCCAGGTCACGTGGTACTTCCTCATCATCTCGAGGTCGCTCGGCCGCTCGCGCGCCCAGGACGGCCCGGCCTGCTCGAGGCAGACCTTGAGGGGCACGAGCTGGGTGCTCCGCCGCATCATGCTGATCGGCTGATCCGGCTTGCCCTGCTCGCGGATCAGCGCGGTGCCGCTGCACCCGGAGAGGACGAGGACGCCGAGGACGGCGAGGGGGGCGAGGAGCCTGATGGCTCCGATTATATATAGTCCTGCCGTGCTCGTTTGCGCCGTCGTCGTCCGCTCCGGAACCGCTTTGCTGATCCGCCGCCCCGGCGAGACGGCTTGGGGCTTCCCTCGCGGCGAGGCCCGCGCCGGCGAGACGCCCGAGGCGGCCGCGCTGCGCCTGCTGAAGGAGTCCTGCGGCGTCGATGGCAAGCCCGGGACGGAGCTCACGCGCGAGGGCGGCGCCGTCGCGATCCTCATCACCGGCTTTTCCGGAACGCTCGCTCCGAACGGCGTCGAGACCTCTTGGATCGAGTCGCGCCGCCTGCTCGAGCGCGATCTGACCGCCGAGGCGCGTCCGGCCGCCGAGGTCGTCGCGTCGCACCGCCGCCGCGACCGCTACGACGGCACGCACCCCAAGACCTTCGACAAGAAGTACAAGGAGCTCCAAGGCGACCCCGAGGCGATGGCCAAGGCGGCGGCGCGGGGCTCCACGCCCGCGGGCGCGCACCTCTCGATCATGGTGCCGGAGATCCTCGCGGCGCTCCAGCCGCTCTCCGGCGCCTCCGTCCTCGACTGCACGCTCGGCTGGGGCGGCCACGCCGAGGCCATGGCGAGGGCCGGAGCGCGCGTGATCGGCCTCGACCGCGACGGCGAGGAGCTCGCGCGCACGAAGGAGCGCCTGCGCAAGGCCGGCGTGAAGCTCGAGACGGTCCAGAGCGACTACGCCGACGCGCCCGCGGCGCTGAAGTCGGTCGGCTTGTCGACCGTGGACGCGCTGCTCGCCGACCTCGGCGTCTCCTCGATGCAGCTCGACCGCCCCGAGCGCGGCATGTCCTTCAAGGCCGACGGCCCGCTCGACATGCGCATGGACCGCTCGCGCGGCCTGACCGCCGCGCAGTGGATCGAATCCGTATCGGAGGCGGAGCTGTCGGACGCCCTGACGCGCTGGGGCGACGAGCCCGACGCGGCCAAGATCGCGAAGGCGCTGCGCGCCGCCAAGCCCAAGACGACGTTCGCGCTCTCGCTCGC
>CAYVFO010000339.1:0-1694 GCA_964450975.1 uncultured Elusimicrobia bacterium
CTCGCCGTCGCCAAGAAGTTCGCGAAGGCCGAGCACTTCCTCTTCATCGGCCGCCATTCGAATTTCCCGATCGCGCTCGAGGCGGCGCTCAAGCTCAAGGAGATCTCCTACATCCACGACGACGGGCATCTCGGTGTCGATCAAGGCGATCGGGCCGTGCTTGAGCTCGCCGGCCGCGTAGCCCTCGGCGTGGATGTAGGAGATCTCCTTGAGCTTGAGCGCCGCCTCGAGCGCGATCGGGTAGTTCACGTGGCGGCCGATGAAGAGGAAGTGCTCCTTCTTCGCGAACTTCTTCGCGACGGCGAGGACCTCCTTGTCGAGCTTGATCGCGGAACGGATCCAGCCCGGGAGCTTCACGAGCTCCTCGACGAACGCGCGGCCCTCGGCCTCGCTCATCTTGCCGCGGCCGATCGCCGCGTGCAGCGTGATGACCGCGAGCGAGGTCAGCTGGCCGATGAAGGCCTTCGTCGACGCGACGCCGAGCTCGGGGCCGCAGTGCGTGTACATCGTCCAGTCGGCCGCGCGCGTGAGCGCGGAGCCGACCGTGTTGCAGATCGCGAGGACCTTCGCGCCCTTCTCCTTGGCGATCTTCACCGCGGCGAGCGTGTCGGCGGTCTCGCCGGACTGCGAGACGGCGATCACGAGGTCGTCGGGCCCGATCGTCGTCTCGCGGTAGCGGAACTCGGACGCCGTCTCGACGCGCGTCGGCACGCCGACCATCGTCTCGAACCAGTACTGGCCGACGAGACACGAATGGTAGGCGGTGCCGCAGGCGACCATGTGCACGGAGCGGATCTTCTTGAGGATGTCCGCGTTCATGCCGCAGTCGCGCTCGAGGACGCCCTTGAGCGGGAAGAAGCGGCCGCGCATCGTGTCCTCGCACGACGAGGGCTGATCGTGGATCTCCTTGAGCATGAAGTGGCGGTAGCCGGACTTTTCCGCCATCGTGCGGTCCCACGTGATGTTCGTCGGCTTCTTCTCGAGCTTCTTGCCGGCGAGGTCGAAGAACGTCGCGCCGTCCTTCTTGAGGACGGCCATCTCGCCGTCCTCGAGGAACACGGCCTTGCGCGTGTGCGCGAGGAACGCGGGCACATCGGAGCCGAGGAAGGTCTCCCCCTCGCCGAGGCCGATGATCAGGGGCGACGCGGTCTTCGCCGCGACGATCACGCCCGGGGCCTTCGACCAGAGCGCCGCGATCGCGTACGCGCCGCGGACCTCGCCGAGCGCGCGGCGGACGGCCTCGAACAGGAGCGGCTCGTTCAAGTCCGGCTTCGGCGCGGAGCCCGGGGGCTGCAGCTGAGAGATCTTCTCGGCGACGAGGTGCGCGAGCACCTCGGTGTCGGTCTCGCTCTCGAACTTCGCCCCGGCGGCGGTCAGGCGATCCTTGATGTCGAGATAGTTCTCGATGATGCCGTTGTGGATGACGGCGACGGTGCCGGTCGGGTCGGTGTGCGGGTGGGAGTTCGCCTCGGAGGGCTTGCCGTGCGTCGCCCAGCGGGTGTGGCCGAGGGCGACCGAGCCCGCGAGCGGATTGTCCTTGAGGACCTTGTCGAGGTTCGTCAGCTTGCCCTGAGCGCGGCGGCGCTCGATGGCTCCGTCGACGATCGAGGCCAGGCCCGCGGAATCGTAGCCGCGGTACTCGAGCTTCTTCAGCCCGTCCATCAGGATAGGGACGGCCAGCTTAGGCCCGACGT
>CAYVFO010000340.1:0-1687 GCA_964450975.1 uncultured Elusimicrobia bacterium
CTGCGCGCCGACGGCAAGACGGACGGCGCCTACGCGAACGACATCCGCGTGCTCATCGCCGCTGCGACGAGCGGCGCGGCGGACGAGTTCAACCTGACGGTGGAGGACAACGGCCTCGTGATCGAGGTCTTCCCGAACCTCTCGATGGACGACGCCAAGGACAACTACGTCGAGACCGCCGTCAACCACCCGGATCGCGGCTCGAACCTCATCCGCGTGACCGACCTCGACGCGGCCGCGAGCCCGCCGAACGACCGCCCGGCGAACGGCGCGTTCACGCTCGCGGGCGGGAGCGACGGTCTCACGGGCCTCGACGACAACGACTTCATCGGCAGCGCCGCGGCGAAGAACGGCATCCGTGCGCTCGACACGGTGCAGAACGTGTCGCTGCTCATCGTGCCGGGTCGGGCGACCCCGGCGGTGCACTCCGCGATGATCACCTACTGCGAGGTGACGCGGGACAAGGGCTGCTTCGCGATCCTCGACCCGCCGGCGAACCAGTCGGCGACGGCGATCGTCACCTACGTCGAGGCGACGGCGGCGCTCCTCAACCTCTCGGAGTTCGGCGCCATCTACTGGCCGCGCGTGAGGATCGTGAACCCGTCGAAGACGGTGTTCGGCAACGTCGCGGACCTCATCGTCCCGCCCTCCGGCCACATCGCCGGCGTCTACGCGCGCGTCGACAGCTCGCGTCCGGGCGGCGTCTACATCCCGCCCGCAGGCATCGAGAACGGGCGCCTGCTCGGCGTCATCGGCTTCGAGACCGACGAGGTCCTCGAGGAGAGCAAGCGCGACCTCGTGTTCCCGAAGAACATCAACCCGCTGACGGTCTTCCCGGGCGCGCCGCGGCACATCGACGGCGCGCGCACGCTCAAGGGCGACGGCAACTTCCCGACGGTCGCGGAGCGCCGCGGCGTCATCTTCATCGAGCAGTCGCTCAAGCTCGGCATGCTGTTCCTCAAGCACCAGAACAACACGCCGCGCACGAGGGCGACGGCGGCGCGCACGGCGCTCGCGTTCCTGCTGATCCAGCTCAAGAACGGCGCGTTCGCCTCGGACGATCCGAAGAAGGCCTTCTTCGTCGACTTCGGCGACGCGCTCAACCCGCCGTCGGTCGTGTTCTCGCGGCAGCTCGTCGGTCGCATCGGCCTCGCGACCGCGAAGCCCGCCGAATTCATCGTGCTCAGGTTCTCGCAGGACACGCGCGCCCTCGAGGAAGAGCTCGCGGCGGCAGGAGCGTAACCCATGCCCGTCATCGGCACGCCCAGGACGTTCCACAAGAAGTTCAAGTTCGTCGTCGAGATCGACGGCGTCGCGAGCGCGGGCTTCCAGAAGTGCTCCGAGCTCTCGGTCGAGGTCGCGAACGTCCAGTACTCGGAGGGCGGCGCGCTCATCCCGAACAAGAGCCCGGGCCGGCTCACGTTCGCCGACGTGACGCTCGAGCGCGGCGCCACGCAGGACCAGGACCTCTTCGACTGGATGGCGCAGGTCGCCGACGCCTCCGCGAACGCGGGCCTCAACGAGCCCGAGTTCAAGCGCAACCTCGACATCGTCCAGCAGGACCGTGACGGCTCGGAGCTCCGGCGCTGGCGGCTCAACAACGCCTGGCCGGTGAAGTTCGTGGCCGGCGACTGGGACAACGAGGCCGACGAGAACGTCATCGAGTCGGTGACGCTCACCTACGACT
>CAYVFO010000341.1:0-1685 GCA_964450975.1 uncultured Elusimicrobia bacterium
CCGTCGGCGGGCATGGCCGCGGGCGAGGGCTGCTGCGGCGCGGGGACGACCTCGAGCGATTCCCAGGCCGCGGCGAAGAGCCCGGAGGTCCCCTCCGCGGCGGCGAGCCGGGCCTCGAGCGCGCCGGCGGCGGCGGGGCCCTTCAGCGGGTCGGCGAGGACGGCGTCCACGGAGGCCAGCGCCGCGCGCGTCTCCCAGCGCTCCGGCCGCGTCGCCAGGTCGGCCGGGGCGGCGCGCAGGCCGGCGATGAGGCTCGTCCACGCCGCGGCTTCGGCCCAGGTCACGGGACCGAGGGTAGCGGGTTTTGCCCGACCCGTCCAGGGGGGTTGACGCCCGTTTTCGGCTCTTGCTATAATGACACCAGTCGCCCCCCGTACGTTTCGGGGGGCGCGCTTTCTTAAGGAGTGGCCGCCGTTCCGGGCCGCCCTTTTTTTTGGGCCAAACGAATATGAACGCAGAAGAGATTGAAACGCTCCTGACCCCGCTCATCGAGCAGGAGGGCGGAGAATTGGTGGACCTGCAGTGGCGCAAGGAAGGCCCGCAGTGGGTCCTGCGCCTGTTCCTCGACAAGCCGAACGGCATCACGCTCGACGACTGCGAGTACTTCTCGAACCGCGTCGGCGCGATGCTCGACGAGGGCGACAAGATCTCGAAGGCGTACGTGCTCGAGGTGTCGTCGCCCGGCCTCGACCGGGTCGTCAAGAAGGACAAGGATTTCGCGCGCTTCGCCGGGAAGGAAGTGAAGCTGCGCCTCAAGCTCGCGGACAACGGCCAGCGCAAGTTCGCCGGCACGCTGAAGGGCTTGAGAGACGGGAAGATCGAGGTCCAGGTCGGCAAGGACCTCAAGTCGTTCGAGCGAAGCAACGTCGACGAGGTCAGGCTGGACGACTCGGCGGCGGTCGATTTCGGGGAGAAATAACATGGCCAAATCCGAGCTGATGGGCGCGCTGGAGCAGATCTCGCGGGAGAAGAACATTCCCGTCGACGAGATCCTGTCGATGATCGAGGGAGCCGTCGTGTCCTCGCTGCGCAAGCAGGTCGGCAAGAACGCGGACATCCGCGCCACGATCGACCGCGAGACCGGCGTCTTCTCCGCCGTCGTCGCGAAGAAGGTCGTCGAGACCGTGACCGACCCCGAGCTCGAGCTCACGCCCGAGCAGGCCGCGAAGTACAAGAAAGGCGCGAAGGTCGGCGACGAGGTCGTCTACGCCGCGCCGGCCGCCGACTTCGCCCGCATCGCCGCCCAGACGGCGAAGCAGGTGCTCACGCAGCGCGTGCGCGAGGTCGAGCGTGACAAGCTCTACGAGGAGTTCAAACCCAAGGAGGGCGAGGTCGTCTCCGGCTCCGTCCACCGCTTCCTCGAGCGCTCCATCATCGTCGACCTCGGCAAGACCGAGGGCGTCCTCCCCCCTCGCGAGCAGATCCGCCGCGAGCGCTACAACATCGGCTCCAACGTGCGCGCGGTCATCCTGCGCGTCGACAAGGCGCAGCGCGGCCCCGCGGTCGTGCTCTCGCGCGCGGCCGACCTGTTCCTGCAGCGCCTCATGGAGCAGGAGGTCCCCGAGATCGCCGACAAGACCGTCGAGGTCGTGCGCATCGTGCGCGACCCCGGCTTCCGCGCGAAGGTCATCGTGAAGTCCAACGACCCGCGCGTCGACGCGATCGGCTCGTGCGTGGGCCTGCGC
>CAYVFO010000342.1:0-1681 GCA_964450975.1 uncultured Elusimicrobia bacterium
CCTCGGCCTCCCCGGCGCCTCCGAGGATCTCGAGGCCGCGGCGAAGGCGAAGGTTCCGCGCGCCGGGCTGTGGCTCGCGTCGCTGCGCGCCTCCGAGGGCCGCTTCGACGAGGCCGAGCGCGCGCTCGGCCCCGACGCCTCGGCCGAGTGGGGGAGCTTCGTGCGCGCCTGCGTCCGCCTCGGGGCGGGGCGCGGCGACGAGGCGCGCGCCGATCTCGAGCGCGGCCGCGCCTCCGCCGACGCCGAGCAGGCCGCCGCCGCCGCCGGCCTCCTCGCGCTCGCGGAGTCCGCCGCCGGCAAGAACGACGCCGCGCGCTCGCTGCTTCAGGAAGCGGCGCGCCTCCTGCCGAAGGCCGCGTGGCCGTTCGTGCTGCTCGGCCGCGTCGAGCGCGCCGCGGGCGAGAAGGCCGCGTGCCTCGCCGCGATGGGGAAGGCGATCGAGCGCCAGGACGGCGAGTGGACGCGCATCGAGCGCTCGCGCGTCCACGAGGCGCTCGGCGACATGGACCGCGCGCTCGAGGACGCCGACGCCGCGGTCGCCGCCTCGCCGGACGCGCCCGCGCCGCTGTTGTGGCGCGCGCACGTGCAGACGTGCCGCCGCCACTATCACATGGCCTCGCCCGACTTCGCGCGCGCCTGCGAGCTCGATCCGTCCAACGCCGAGGCCTGGCGCGGCCGCGCCGCGGTCGACCTCGTCCGCGGCGACACGAAGGCGGCCTTGGCCGACGCGCGCGCGGGCGAGAAAGCCTCCGGCGGCGCCCCCGAGGCGGTGCTCGAGCGCGCCCGCTTCCAGATCTACGCGGGCGAGGCCGACGCGAAGCTCGACAAGGAACTCGCCGCCGCCGTGAAGGGCCGGCCCGACGTCGCGTGGCGCGCGGACTTCCTCAAGGGCTCGCGCCTGCTCAAGGCCCGCGACTTCGCCGGCGCCGCGCGCGCGTTCGCGAAGGCCGGCGTTCCCTCGATCCCGGAGGCCGCGCTCAAGTCCTCCTTCTACGGCGCCCTGTCCTCGGGCCTCGCCTCGACGACGGGCGCCCTGAAGAAGCGCAAGAAGACGGACAAGCCGCTGCTGCTCGTCTGCGGCCTCGGCATCGGCCCGCCCTACACGGCGTCTCTGCAGGCCCTGCGCATGATCCTCTCGTGCGACTTCGTCTTCAACAATCTCTCCGAGCCCGAGATCGCGGACATGATCTGGCTGTTGTCGAGCGACGGCGAGCCGACGATGTTCGACATCCGCGGCGCCGACGCCCGGTGGACGAAGACGATCTTCCGCAAGGTCAAGCCCGGCACGACGACCGGCTTCGTCACGCGCGGCCATCCGCAGGTGTGCGGCGGCCTCGCGGCGTCCCTGATGGACGAGTGCAAGCGCGTGGGCGCGGAGTTCGCCGTGTATCCCGCGGTGTCCTCGATCAACACGCTCGCGATCAACGCCTTGCCCGGCTCGCTCTCCTCGTTCTGGGGCCTGCAGGCGATGGACTACTCGACGGTGTTCGCGCCCGAATTCCGCATGGACCGCCGGGTGCCGACGATCATGTACTTCAACGCCTCCGTGGCCCGCATCTCGGCCGCCGAGTACGCGGACTTCTGCGAGCGCCTCGAGGCCGCGGTGGGCCGGGGCCGGAAGGTGCTCTTTTACGGCCGCACGTTCGCCGCCGCGCCGGACTCGATTCCCGTCGAGTCGATC
>CAYVFO010000343.1:0-1599 GCA_964450975.1 uncultured Elusimicrobia bacterium
CCGAAGTTCCCACCCTGCCCGCGACCTAAGTTCGCATCATCGTGTCAGAAACCCACGATTTGCGTGCGAATCTGTAGCCAAGAAGAAGGCGACGCTCTGGGGAATGTTGTCGGGATATTGTCCTCGTATCTCGCGGGGCGGCGGCCTGAGATCATGTAGCCAAGATATTTCTTGACGCACGCCGGCCCGCCGCGTAGAGTCGCGGCATGGCGCGGGCCTCCGGAGCCTGTCACGTC
Organism: uncultured Elusimicrobia bacterium; assembly: GCA_964450975.1. GTDB lineage: Bacteria > Elusimicrobiota > Elusimicrobia > UBA1565 > UBA9628 > GWA2-66-18. The sequence continues at coordinate 237 of CAYVFO010000343.1, forward strand.
GCAGAGATCACCCGCACCCACGGGGGCCGCCGCTATCGCTATTACCTCCTGCGTCGGACCTATCGCCAGGACGGTAAGGTCAAGCACGAGACCCTCGGCAATCTCTCCCGCCTGCCGGCCGCGACCATTGCGCTGATTCGCCGCGCCGTGCGGGGCGACGTGCTGGTCCCGCCCGACGACGCCTTCGATGTCATCCGTTCGCGGCCCCACGGCCACGTCGCCGCCGTCGTGGGCACGGCGCGGAACGTGGGGCTGCCCGCGCTCCTCGCGGCCGCGCGCAGCCGGGAGCGAGATCGCGTGGAAGCCCTGATTGCGGCGCGCCTGCTGGAGCCCTGTTCCAAGCTCGCGACGGCGCGGGCGCTCGGGGCCGAGACCGAGGAGTCCTCCCTCGGCGAGAGCCTCGCCGTCACCGACGCCGACGAGGACGCCCTCTACGCGGCGATGGATTGGCTGCTGGCTCGGCAAGCGCGCGTCGAGCAGGCCTTGGCCCGCCGGCATCTGACCGACGGCAGCCTGGTGCTCTATGACGTGACCTCGACGTACTTCGAGGGCCGGAAGTGTCCCTTGGCGAAGTTCGGCCATGCGCGCGAGGGCCGGCGGGACAAGCTGCAGATCGTCTTCGGCCTCCTGACGAATGGCGACGGCTGCCCGGTCGCGGTCGAAGTGTTCGAGGGCAACACCGGCGACCCGAAGACCGTGCCGGCGCAGATCACGAAGATCCGCGAGCGGTTCGGGATCGCGCGCGTGGTGCTGGTCGGCGACCGCGGGATGCTCACGGAGGCGCGGCTGCGGGAGGATCTCCGGCCGATCGAGGGGCTCGACTGGATCACCGCGTTGCGGGCGCCGGCGATTCAGGCGTTGGCCGCGGGCGGGGTCCTGCAGCTCTCGCTCTTCGATCAGCAGGACCTGGCCGAGATCACGCATCCCGACTATCCCGGCGAGCGGCTCATCGTCTGTCAGAACCCCCTCTTGGCCGAGGACCGGGCCCGCAAGCGGGGGGAACTGCTGGAGGCGACCGAACGCGACCTCGCCCAGATCGCCGCCGCCACCCAACGAGCCAAGCGGCCCCTCCGGGGTCAGGCCCGCATCGCGCTCCGGGTCGGCAAGGTGCTCGGGCGGCGCAAGGTCGGCAAGCACTTCACGCTCGAGATCACCGACATGAGCTTCCGCGCGACGCGCGACGAGGCGGCCATCGCGCGCGAGGCGGCCCTCGATGGAGTCTATGTCCTTCGGACGAGCGTCGCGGCGGATCGGCTCCCCCCGGCCGAGGTCGTGCGCAGCTACAAGCGCCTGGCCGCCATCGAGCGCGCCTTCCGGAGCCTCAAGACCGTCGACCTCAAGGTGCGCCCCATTCATCACCGCA
>CAYVFO010000344.1:0-1599 GCA_964450975.1 uncultured Elusimicrobia bacterium
GCGATCGTGGCCTCGAGGCCCTTCACGATGAGGTTCGCGGCCTCCTGCCAGCCGAGGTGCTCGAGCATCATGACGCCCGAGAGAATCAGCGAGCCGGGGTTGACCATGTCCTTGCCGGTGTACTTCGGGGCGGTGCCGTGCGTGGCCTCGAAGATCGCGACGCCGTCGCCGATGTTGGCGCCGGGCCCGATGCCCAGGCCGCCGACCTGCGCGACCGCGGCGTCCGAGAGGTAGTCGCCGTTGAGGTTGGGAGTGGCGATGACCGAGTACTCGTCGGGGCGGAGCAGGAACTGCTGGAAGGTCTGGTCGGCGATGCGGTCCTTGATGAGGACCTTGCCGGCGGGCATCTTGCCGTCGAGCTTGTCCCAGAGCTCGGCCTCGGTCACGATCTGGTCGCGGAACTCGGTCGTGGCGACCTCATAGCCCCAGTCGCGGAACGCGCCTTCGGTGAACTTCTGGATGTTGCCCTTGTGGACGAGCGTGACGGACGGCTTCTTGTGCTCGATCGCGTACTTGATCGCCATGCGCACGAGGCGCTTGGAGCCCGTGATCGAGATGGGCTTGATGCCGATGCCGGAGTCGGGGAACGGGATCTTCGCGCCCATTTCCTTGGTCAGGAAGTCGTAGACCTTCTTCATCTCGGGCGTGCCCTGCTCGAACTCGATGCCGGCGTAGATGTCCTCGGTGTTCTCGCGGAAGATCACGATGTTGAACTTATGCGGCTCCTTGACGGGGCACGGCACGCCGGTGAACCAGCGGACGGGGCGCACGCAGGCGTAGAGGTCGAGCTTCTGGCGCAGGCCGACGTTGACGGAGCGGAAGCGCGGGGTGATCCACTCGGACTTGCACTTCGGGCAGTTCGCCGGGCGGTCCATGAGCTCGGCGGCGCAGTCGAGGCAGACGAACTTGAAGGAGCCGGCGGGCGTGGTGAGCGGGCCCTTGAGGCCGACGCGGTACTCGCGGAAGAGATCGAGCGTCTCCTGCGGGAGGACGGTGTCCTTGTCGTAGTTCTTCAGGGCGGAGAGGCCGGCGAAGACCTCCATCCAGACGATCTTCTTCTTGCCCTTGTAGGCCTTCTCGACGCCGCCGTCGAGCACGATCTGCGTCGCGCGCCAGATGTCGGGGCCGGTGCCGTCTCCGGGGAAGTACGGGATGATCGGATTGTCGGGCACCTGCAGCTTGCCGTTCGAGTATCCGATCTTCGCGCCGTTCGCGGGAATCTTGACCTTGCCCATTTGAAATCTCCTGTTATTGATCCGTCGAGACGACTATATATTTTCTAGACGTGCTTGAGCGCGCGGTCGGCGGCCTCGATCGCCTTGAGCGCGGCCTCATAGAGATCCGACACGGTGCCGGAGTTGTCCGAGTGCGAGAACTTGATGCGGCCCAAGTCGCGCTGCGTCACCGGCTGCAGCTTCGAATACGAACCGGGCGCCGACATCGGCATCGGGTGGCCGCGGCGGTGGACGCGGACCTCGCGCAGATGGTCGAGCCACGACGGGAAGAACTGGCCGACGAGCTCGTCGGCGGTCGCGTGCGCTTCCTGAAGGACTTCCTCGTCGTCGAGGAGGTCGGCGCGCGCGGCCTCGGTCTTCGGCG
>CAYVFO010000345.1:0-1598 GCA_964450975.1 uncultured Elusimicrobia bacterium
CGCCCTCGGCTGGCGCTTCGCCTTCTCGCCGGAGGACGCGCGCAAGACGTCGTTCATCGACCTGATCCGCGTGCGCGTCGCGGGCGACGGCGTGAACTACCTGACGCCCTCGGGCAACATCGCCGGAGAGTTCGTGCGCCCCGGCATGCTGCGCGGCCCGGCGAGCGACGAGGCCAAGGTGACGAGCGTCGTCACCGCCAAGGCCACGCAGGCCGGCGGCCAGGCGCTCTTCGTGCTGTTCGGCCTGCTCTACCTCGTGAACGCGAAGCTCTACGAGTTCCAGAAGGGCCAGGTCGCCTGGGCCGCGGCTGGCATGAGCGTCATTCTAGTCGGTGTGGCGCTGTGCGTGGGCGTCTTCGCGATGCGCCCCCCCGCGTGGCTCGAGAGGAAGTTCCCGAAGGCGCTCGAGAAGACGGCGGGCGTGCGCTCTTCGCTGCGCGGCTTCTTGTTCAAATATCCGGGGCGCCTCGCCGCCTCGACGGTGTTCTTCATGCTCGGCTACGCGTGGGGCGCGGCGGAGATCTGGCTCATCTGCCTCTTCATGGGCTATCCGGTCTCGCCCGTGACCGCGCTGTCGGTCGAGTTTCTCTCCAACCTCGTGGACTCCTTCGCCTTCATGGTCCCCGCGAAGATCGGCACTCAGGAGGCCGGCAAGGCCGTCATCTTCAAGGGGCTCGGCCTCGCGGCGGACGCGGGATTCACCGTCGGGCTGATCCGCCATCTGCGCGAGATCGTCTGGGCGGGCGGCGGGCTCTGGATGTTCGCGGCGCACCAGCGCCGCGCCGCGAAGCTCTAGGGCTTCGCGTAGGGCTTCACGTCGTACCGGAGCCCCGTGCGCTCGCGCAGGAAGCCGCCGACGGCCCAGGCGTAGCGCTCGTCTCCCGGCTTGGCCGCTTCGGCGTCCATCGCCGTGCCGCCCTGCGCGGCGGTCTCGCTCATCGTCGTCGCGAACGGGCGCGTGGCGAGGTCGGCCAGGGCCGCCTCGATGATCGCCTTGATCTCGGGATCCGGCGCGCTCAGGAGCTTGGCGCCCTTGAGGCCGACGCCGACGTCGGCGACGTGCGCGCCGAGCGAGCCCGGCGGGAGGCCTTTGACGCGGGCGTCGTAGAGCGAGACTACGGAGACCGGGGCGAACGCGGGCTCCTCGTCCTTGGAGCAGCCCGCCGCGAGCAGCGACAGGAACAGGACCGGCAGGAAAACGCGGATGTTCATGATACCTCTCATCTCGCCGCTCCGCGGAGCTCGAGGGCGGCCGCCTCGCCGTGCTCGAAGGCGTCGCGCTCGACGATCTGGCGGCGGTACGTCCCGTAGTCGCAGTCGCGGCGGCCGCCGGGCGAGCAGTAGACGGCGAAATTGGCTTTGAACGCCTCGGCGAGCAACAGCTCCTCCGCCGGGAGGTTCGGGATCTTGTCGACGATCGCGTGCTGCCAGCGGTGGCGCGACTCGTGCGAGATCGTGCTCACCTGCGAGGCCGGGCTGTCGTAGTAGAGGCTGTTCTTGTTCACGCGGATCTTGCGGTCGCCGTGATAGTAGTAGGCGAGGCGGTTGGGCATGCCGTCGGCGATGAGTTCCACCTTCGACGGCGCGATCCCGTAGGA
>CAYVFO010000346.1:0-1595 GCA_964450975.1 uncultured Elusimicrobia bacterium
CTTGTCCCTCCACGAGAGGCTCGTTCCACAGTGCTCGTCGTAGACCGCGGCGACGCCGACCTCGAAGCCGTCGATCGCGCCGGGCTTGTCGCGCCCGAACGTCTCGTAGAGCCCGTCGCGCCCGTCGCCGAGGCCGACCAGGTCGGGCACGTCGGTGATCTTGCGGCCGGAGATCGTCAGCGAGCGCAGATAGCGCGGGTGGCGGTAGCGCGCGGCGAGGCCGAGCCCGTCGAGGCGGATGCGCGCCTTGACGTCCCAGTCGAGCGCGGTCTCGAGCGCGTCGGAGAACGCGTACGGCGCGAGCAGCTGCTCGGTCTCGAGGTCGTCGCCGCCGCCGAGCTCGATCCCCTGGAAGCGCAGGCCTCGGCGCTCGGGCTTGGGCTTGCCGTCGTTCGCCGCGGGCTCGCCCGCCGCGGCCTTCTTCCGTCCGCCGTCGAAGAAATCGCCGACGAAATCCTCGGCGTCGTCCCACGCCTCGTGGACGTCGCGCACGAGAGGCACCCGCCAATAATCGGGCTCCGGCTTCTTCGCCGACGCGGCGCGGAACTCGTCGTAGAGCTCGAGAGCGCGCGCGTTCTCCGGCGGCGCCTTGCGCGTGTAGCCTCGCTCCTTCAGGAAGGGCTCGAAGCCTTCCGGCCACGGCTTGGGGTCGATCCACGGCGCCTTCGGCGCCTCCTGGGCGCGCGCGGCCAGCGCGCGCCGGAATTCATCCTCGGCGCGGCTCGGAAGGGGCGTCGCGACGAGCGCGGCGCACAGCAGGAGGGCCAACGGGCGGCGGAACGGCACTTCCTAAATGATACCGGAGGACGGGCTCCGGCGGAAGGAGCGGAAGGCCTACGGCCGTAGGACCGCGCGCGAGCGGGGTCCCGTCGCCTTGAGCGCGGCGCGGCGCCCGGACGCGGCGTGCGAGAGCGCCACCTCGACGCGGTCCTTCGGCCACCGTCCGCCGGCGGCGTCGGGCCATTCGACGACGACGGCGCCCTTCGGGTCGGCGAGGAGCTCGTCGAGGCCGAGCTCGCCGTCGTCCCCCTTGCCGAGGCGGTAGAGGTCGAGATGGTGGACGGTCAGGCGCGCGCCGCGGTAGCGGTGCGCGAGCGCGAAGGTCGGGGAGGAGACGCGGCCGCGGCAGCCCGCGCCTTTCGCGAGCCCGCGCGCGAACGTCGTCTTGCCCGCGCCGAGATCCCCGCGCAGCAGCACGACGTCCCCGGCCTTGAGCTTCTTTCCGAGCCTCGCGCCGAGGGCGATCGTCTCGCTCTCGTCCTTGAGCTTCAATCGGCCCCTCCCTAACGGAGTGTGGATGGGGCACTTCTTCGCCTTAGGGCTCAGTCGCACAGCTGTTTGAACGCGGCGGGCAGGCGGTCGGCGACGTCCTCGGCGGTCGTCGCCCACGGCGTGAGCTCCTTCTCGGCCGCGTCGCCGGCGGCGCCGTGCAGCCACGCGCCGAGCGCGGCGGCCTTGAACGCGAGGTCGCCGTTGGCGCGGCCGGAAGCGAGCATCTGCGCCCACAAGCCCGCGACGAGCCCCGCGAGCACGTCGCCGGTTCCGCCCTTGGCGAGGCCGGCGCCGCCCGTCGGGTTGACGACCGTGCGCCCGCC
>CAYVFO010000347.1:0-1549 GCA_964450975.1 uncultured Elusimicrobia bacterium
AAGGTCGTCGACTACATCAAGAACCCGCAGCGCTACAAGGACCTCGGCGCCAAAGGCTACAAAGGCGTTCTCCTCTTCGGCCCTCCCGGTACCGGCAAGACGCTCATCGCGCGAGCGGTCGCCGGCGAGGCCGGCGCGACGTGGCACGAGACGAGCGGCTCCGCGTTCGTGAACGTCTACGTCGGCAAGGGCCCGCAGAACGTGCGCGCCGCGTTCGCGAAGGCGCGCGGCGACGGCAAGAAGCCCGGCGTGCTCTTCATCGACGAGATCGACGCCGTCGGCAAGAAGCGCGGCAACGGCGACGGCAACGAGGAGTACGAGAACACCCTCAACGCTCTGCTCACCGAGATGTCGAGCCCCGAGAACGCGAACGTCGTCGTGATCGCCGCGACGAACCGCCCCGACCTGCTCGACCCCGCGCTCACGCGCGGCCGCCGCCTCGGCCTCAAGGTGCCGGTCGGCCTGCCCGACATCGACGGCCGCGAGGCGATCCTCAAGCTCCACGCGAAGAACATGCCTCTGGAAGAGGGCGTCACTTTGCGCCGCTTCGCCGAGCTCACGCCGCGCCTCTCCGGCGCCGACCTCGAGGAGATCGTCAACGACGCCGCGATGCTCGCCGCCGAGCGCGGCGGAACGTCGGTCTCCGAGCGGGACTTCCGCCGCGCGGTCGAGCGCTCGACGATCGGCCACGAGCGCAAGCTCGTCATGACCGACTTCGAGAAGCGCGTCGTCGCGCACCACGAGTCCGGCCACGCGCTGGTCGCGTGGCTCGTGCCGAACGGCGACCAGATCCGCAAGATCACGATCGTCCCCCACGGCCTGCAGGCGCTCGGTCTCGTGCAGACGCTCGAGGCCGAGGAGAAGTTCCTCTACTCGAAGCCGTGGCTCGAGGACCGCATCGCGATCGCGCTCGGCGGCCGCGTCGCCGAAAAGATGGCGACCGGACTCACGTTCTCCGGCGCTCAGAACGACTTCGAGCAGGCGACGCGCATGGCCCGCATGATGGTCATGAAGTTCGGCTTGTCCGAGGCGGTCGGCCACGTCTCCTACGACATGGACGGCGAGCGCCCGACCGTCGGACGCGCGATGAGCGAGAAGCAGCGCGAGCTCATCGACGCCGAGGTCCGCCGCATCATCGACGAGCAGACGAAGCGCGTCGAGGACCTCCTCCTGGCCAACAAGGAATGGCTCGACGGCATGGCCGGCGAGCTCATGGTCAAGGAAACGTTGCGCGAGGGCGACCTCGAGCGCCTGTTGCCGGCCCGCCCGAAAAAGTAGGATAGGGGCGTGAAGCGCGCCGCCTGCGTCCACGGACACTTCTATCAGCCCCCCCGGGAGAATCCCTGGACGGGGGCCGTCGAGCGCCAGCCGTCCGCCGGCCGCGACCACGATTGGAACGCCCGCATCGCGCGCGAGTGCTACGTCCCCAACGGGGAGGCGCGCGTCGTCGACGGCGAGGGCCGCATCGCCGACATCGTCGACAACTACCGGCTGATCTCCTTCAACTTCGGCCCGACCTTGCTCGCGTGGTACGAGAAGGCCGAGCCCG
>CAYVFO010000348.1:0-1541 GCA_964450975.1 uncultured Elusimicrobia bacterium
CGAAGGCGTCGGGCCATGTCAGGTTATTCTCCCCTCTACGGTCTGGCGTCGTGATTCATATTGTAGCGGCCGACGAGGGGTCGACGCCTGGGCCTAAGGGGCCTCCTCAGGGCGGCATGAGGTCTAGGCCCAAAACGCCGATTTATTGGGCCCGGTCAACTTTCCATCTGGGCCTTTGGGCCCAGATGAATATAGGTCTTATGGCCCCGGCGTAGGCCCTATGGTCCCATTAACATTAGGTCCATGAGCCCCCTCTCCCGCGCGATCCTCGCCCTGCTGCTGCCGGCCGCCGCCTCCGCCCAGTTCTGCCCGCTCTCCGCCGGCGACACGATCAAGAAGATCGTGGCCTGCAAGCCGGGCGTGAGCACGGCGCTGTGCCGCGAGCACGCCCAGAGCGTCGGCTGCTCGGTCGTCCGCGAGCTGCCCCTCATCGGCGCGATCGTCATCGAGGTCCCCGCGGTCCGCGAGAAAGTCGCCCTCGCCAAGCTCAAGGCGAACACTGACGTGAACTTGGTCGAGACCGACCGCAAGCTCAAGTGGCTCCGCGCCGGCCCCGTGACCGCGATGCCCGCCTTCGAGTTCCCCGACGCCGCGCGCGACATCCTGCGCCGCATCGCCGAGCTCAAGCCCAAGGCCCCCGCCGAGCTCGCCCCCGGCGCCCCCGATCCCGAGCAGCCCTGGGGCATCCGCCGCGTCAACGCGCAGTCCGCGTGGACCACTCCGCGCGGCCAGGGCGCCGGCGCCGTGATCGCGGTGATCGACACCGGCGTCTCCCGCACTCACCCCGACCTGATCGGCCAGGTGATCGGCGGCTTCAACGCCCTCGAGGGCGCCCAGCCCGGCGCCTGGGAAGACGACGAAGGCCACGGCACGCACGTCGCGGCGACCATCGCCGGCAAGCGCGACAAAGAGGGCGTGGTCGGCGTGGCGCCCATGGCGAAGATCGTCGCGGTCAAGGTTCTCGACGCCGACGGCGGCTTCTCCGACGTGATCGCCGGCATCGAGTGGGCCGCGAGCAAGGGCATCAAGGTCGCGAACATGAGCCTCGGCGCCGACGAGGGCAGCGAGGCTCTGCGGCGCGCCGTCGCCGCCGCGGCGGCCAAGGGCATGACGATCGTCGCGGCCTCCGGCAACTCCGGCGGCCCGGTCGGCTTCCCCGCCGCCTACGACGAGGCGATCGCGGTGGCCGCTTCCGACGAGCAGGACAACGTGGCGATCTTCTCGTCCCGCGGCCCGCAGGTGGATTTCGTCGCGCCGGGCGTGAAGGTGAAGTCCGCGCGCCTCGGCGGCGGCTACGTCGACCTCGACGGCACGTCGATGGCCACGCCGCACGTCGCCGGTCTCGCGGCTCTCGCCGTGCTGAAGGGCGCCACCAACCCTCTCGCCGTCCGCAAGGCTCTCGAGTCCGCCGCCACGCCTCTCCCCGGCGCGGGCCGCGAGCTCCAGGGCGCCGGCATGATCGACGCCGCGAAGCTGCGCTAGTTCGTCCTAAAATTTAGACGGGCGCCGGATCCCTTCGCTCCTAACCCCGCGGAGCGAAT
>CAYVFO010000349.1:0-1518 GCA_964450975.1 uncultured Elusimicrobia bacterium
TCCTACAGCGCTAGAAAATCCTCAAGTTCGTTGAGGGCAAACGTCGATAAAACGCACGGAGAGATACGAGAGAGGGGTTTCCGTGCGTGCTGAAGATCTTCTGCCGTTGCGTCCCGCCTTGGATCGGTTCCTCAAGGAGTTCGACGACTGCGCCGTCGCGCCGACGCGCCGCCACATCGCTACGTACGTGCGCGGACAGCTCGGTCCGCTTCCGCGAAAATCGATCGAGCCGATGGCGCTCGACGCGGGCGTGCCGCCGCGCACGCTTCAAGAACTGCTGTCGCTTCACCGGTGGGACGAGAATCTCGCGCTTCGCAAGGTTCACGACCGGGTGAGACGGACCCACAGCGGGCGTCACGCGATCGGGGTGATCGATGAGACTTCCTACGCGAAGAAGGGCGACAAGAGCCCCGGCGTTCAGAGACAGTACTGTGGCGCCACCGGAAAGACCGACAACTGCGTGGTCACGGTTCATCTCGGCGTGGCCGACGGAGACTTCCATGCGCTGATCGATGCGGAACTGTACCTGCCGCAAAGTTGGGCCGACGATCCGGAGCGCTGTCGCCAGGCGCGGATTCCCGAGAACATGACCTATCGCCCGAAGACGGAGATCGCTCTGGAACTCGTAGATCGTGCTACGGCGCATGGGTTGGAGTTCGGCTGGTTCACTTTCGACGAAGGGTACGGCGGCAAACCGCCCTTTCTGGCGGCGCTCCACGCGCGGGGGCACCGGTACATCGGCGAGGTCCCCAGGAACTTCTCGGGATGGTCTCGTCCTCCCTCGATTTGGGAAGAGGCCGAGGAGAGCACGCCACTGGGTCGTCCGCGCCGGTTTCCGCGATTGCCCGACGGTGCGGCGCCTGCGCGTCCGGTCGAGGAACTCGCCAGTCAGATCGACATCTCCCACAAGCGGACCTACCACATCAAGGACACCGACAAGGGGCCGGAGGTCTGGCACGTCGGATGGACGCCGTTCTATCCCTCCTTCGAAGGCCTTCCCGGTCCGGCTCATTGGCTCCTCGTCGCGGTCCCGGTTCGGGGCGGCGAAGCCAAGTACTTCGTCACGAATGCCTCGGCCGGAGTACCGATGGAAGTCCTGCTCCACGTCGCGTTCTCGCGCTGGCATATCGAGCGCTGCTTCGAGGACGACAAGGGCGAGATCGGGTTGGACCACTTCGAAGTCCGCAACTACCGCTCGCTCAAACGACATCTCATCCTCTCCGCCGTGAGCTTCCTGTTCCTGGCCGAAACGAACGAGAAGTTGCGGGGGGAAAAACCGCGAGTGGACGATGTGCCAGGTGCGCTTGGCGATCGAGGCGCAGCTTGAGCCCGACCTGACTCGCAAGCAACGCCTCGTCCGACTCGGCAAACCCGCGCGCATCATAGGCTATCACCAGTGGCGCAACAGACTCGCCCGACGATCCCATCGCAAGACGGCACTCCGCCGTCTCCGTGCTCGCGGTATTCTCATCTCTAAACTCCGAGCATGTCATGACTGCCTGTAGCGCTGTAGGACTA